>DASZKF010000514.1:0-2413 GCA_035947355.1 Pyrinomonadaceae bacterium
GGGCGGCGCGCCGCCCTTCAGACCTCCGCGTCAGGAGAGAGAGGCGGCGCGGGCCGACATCGCCGCGCAGAGGCTCCGCATGCCGGCCGGCGCGCCCGCGCGCAGCTCTTCGCCCATCGCCCCGGCGTACTCCGCGGCGCGCTCGCCTTCGAAGACGATCCGCTGCGTGATGAGCGTGCGGCCGCCGCCCGCGTCCTCGAAGCTCCAGATGAACTTAAGGGACGCGCCGGGCGCGGGGACCTCTATGACGGCGCGCGAAGGCGCCTCCGCCTCGGTCACGCGCCAGGAGACTGGGCCGGCCCCGCGCGGCTTCGTCGTGCCTTTCGCGCCGGCGGCGAAGGGGCCGTCCAGTTCGGCCCGCTCGACCGACGGGTCCACCGCGGCCCAGTTCCCGACCTCCGTCCAGAAGCGCCAGGCGAACTCACGGCCGACGCCGCATTCGTGCGAGTGCTGAAACTCCCACATCGAAGAACCTCCGGCCGGGGCCGGCCGGGGGGCCGGCGCGGCCTCAAGCGCCGCCGGCGAATGCCCTGACCGGGTTGCGCAGCACGCCGATGCCTTCGACCTCGACCTCGACCAGGTCGCCGTCGCGCAGGGGGCCGACGCCGGCCGGGGTGCCGGTGGCGACGAGGTCGCCGGGTTCGAGCGTCATCACCTCGGAGATGTAGCGCAGGAGGTGCGCGACGGGGAAGGCCATACGGCTCGTGCGGCCGCTCTGTCGCACCTCGCCGTTGACGCGCGTGCTGACGGAGAGGTCTGCGGGGTCGAGGCCGGTGACGACGAAGGGGCCGACGGGGCAGAAGGTGTCGAAGGACTTGCCGCGCGTGAACTGCACGTCCTTGCGCTGCAGGTCGCGGGCCGTCACGTCGTTGAGGCAGGTGTAGCCGAGGGCGTATGAGAGCGGGTCTTCGCCGGCGGGGATGCGGCGGGCGCGGCGTCCGATAACGACGGCGAGCTCGCCCTCGTGCTCGACCCGCTCGGAGATGGGCGGCAGCTCGATGGCTTCGCCGTCGCCGATGACGGCCGAGGGCGCTTTGAGGAAGAGGAGCGGCTCGGGGGGCATCGGGTTGCCGAGTTCGGCGGCGTGCTCCTGATAGTTGCGGCCGACGCAGACGATCTTGGAGGGCACGACCGGGGCGAGCAGGCGCGCTTCGCCGAGGCGCACGGGCCGGGCCTCTTCGAGCGCGAGGTCCCCGGCCGAGAGGTCTCCCCGCAGGGGATAAACTTCGTCACGCTCGACCAAGGCGTAGCGCGGGGCCTGCGTCTCGGGGTGTATGAAGCGGCAGATTCTCATGGCTCTCCGGGCACCGCGTCCGAGGCGACGCGCGAGGGGTCGCTGACGTTGCCGGCCGTGTCGACGGCCGTCACGTAGTAGAAATACTTCGTGCCGCGGCGGACGGCCTCGTCCTGGAAGGTCGTGCGTGTGAGCAACTCGCGGTTGAGCCTGGGCCACTCGGCGCGGGGCAGCTCCGGGTCGGTCGAGCGGTGCAGGTTGTAGCCGGCCACGTCCGGCTCCTTGTTGGCGGCGAAGAAGATGGAGACGCGGAGCGGCGCTTCGGTGGCGACGGCCGTCAGGCCCTCCGGGGGGGCGGGCTCGAAGGTGTCCAGGGGCGTGACGGTCACGGCGTTCGAGTTGAGGCTCTCGACGGGCTCGCCGCCCGTGCCGAGCGAGACGGCGCGCACGACGTAAGCATACTCCTCGCCGAAGCGGAAGGTCTGGTCGGCGAAGGTGGTCGCGGTGAGCGGCTCGGGGTTGAGGGGCGCGCGGGCCGGCTCGCCCTGCCCGGCGCCGGCGCGGTAGACGTTGTAGCCGAGGAGGTTGGCGGGGGTCGAGGCGTCCACGTTGGCCGTGGGGGCCTGCCAGCGCAGGACGACGGCGTCCTGTCGGACTTCGGGCTTCTCTTCGAGGACGGGCGGCTGGCTCACGCCGGCCGAGGGCTCTATGAGGAGGAAGTTGGAGAAGGCCGCGCGCTGGTTGGCGGCGTTGACGTAGCGGACGGCGTAGCGCAGGCGCACGGGGTCTGTGAGCGAGAGCTGGTCCACGTAGGTGACGGTGTCGCGCCCGCCGGAAATCTGCTCGGAGGGGACGGAGCCGACGAGCGTCGAGCGGGCGGCGAACTCCTCCTCGGTGAGCGAGACGGGGTCGTCAATCTCCTCGGCGAGGCGGTAGACGTCGACGCGGCGGATGCTCTGGACGCTCTCGTCGGGCGCGTTGCGGCGCGGGGCCGGCCAGCTCAGGATGATCTGGTTGCCGCGCTGCACGCCCGAGAGGAGCTCGGTGCGCTGCGGGACGCGCTCGGCCGGCGGCTGCGGCGGCCGGCGCTTGCCGCAGGCGGGGAGAAGGCAGGAGGCGGAAAGCAGGAGGCAGAAAGCGAAGAGGGTTCTGGGTGCCGGGTGCCGGGTGCCGGGAGAG
>DASZKF010000515.1:0-10261 GCA_035947355.1 Pyrinomonadaceae bacterium
GTGTGGGTGGGCGCCCGCGCTGGCGCTAACATCAACGCCCTCCCTCACGGTCGGGCTTCCGCCTGGTACCTTTAACTCGAAACTCGAAACTCGTAACCCGAAACTGTATACTGTGGCGGCCGGGAAGCAACGACGGCTCGCGCCCGAAGCATCGAAAGACGGGCACGGAAGCGTCTGAAAATTCTGGTCTTAAGACCCGCGCTGCCCGCCACTTCTTCAGTTTATGAAACCAGTCAGAGTTTTGATTTCGTCCCTCGCCCTCGCGGCCGCCCTCGGCGCGGCCGTCTCGGCGCCCGCCCAGCAGCAGACGCCCGCGCCCCCGCCCTCGCAGGACGAGGCGCAGGATCAGCCGACCGTGACGAGGGTCGTGCGCGTGCCCGTCACCGTCACCGACAAGAAGGGCAAGCCCGTCGTGGGGCTGACGCGCAGCGACTTCATGGTCTTCGAGGACAAGAAGCCGGTGCAGTTCGACTTCCTCGGCGAGATCAAGGAGCTGGAGAAGCTGCCGATCTACGTCGGCGTGCTGATGGACACGTCGGGCTCGACCTCGGGCAAGCTGAAGTTCGAGAAGGAGGCGGCCATCAACTTCGTCTTCATGGTGACGCGCTCGCGCAAAGACCGCGCGGCCTTCGTCACCTTCGACGACGAGGTCAACCTCCGCCAGGACTTCACGATGAACCAGGACCTGCTCGTCAAGGCCATCGAGGGCGTCAAGCAGCCGGGCACGCAGACCTCGCTCTACGACGCCGTCTGGCTCATCTGCGACGAGAAGATGCGCGGCGTCAACAGCCCGCGCCGGGCGCTCGTCGTCATCACCGACGGCGACGACACCTACAGCCGCGCGCGCCTCGACGACGCCATCCAGATCGCGCAGCAGACCGACACGATCATCTTCGCCGTCTCGACCAAGGGCGGGTTCTCGGGCAGCGCCGTGCCGGGCGTCGAGGCCGGCACCGTCAAGGACAGCGGCGACAAGCACCTCCAGCGCCTCGCCGAGGAGACGGGCGGGCGGGCCTTCTACACCGGCGACATGCTCGCGCTCGAGCGCGCCTTCAAGCAGATCGGCGAGCAGCTGCGCTCGCAGTACCTCCTGACCTACAAGCCCGAGGGGCCGTTCGACGGCGGCAAGCGCACCATCCAGGTTAAGCTCGTCAACGGCGACGGGCTGCGGGTCAACGCCAAGAGCGGCTACCGCATCGACCGGGAGACGCCGAAGCAGTGAAGGAGCAGTGAATAGAAAATGGTAAATAGTGAATAGTAGTTGAGCGGCTCCCGGCTCGGAGGGCTTCTCTCAACGCCGGGTGCGGCTCAACCACCATTCGCCATTTACTATTCACCATTTACCGGAAGGGGAGTTGATGTCCGGCCGTAACACTCTGACGCGCGCGCTGGCCGCGGTGCTGGCCGCCTTCCTGGCGGCGGCGGGCGGCCTCGCGCCCTCGCGCGCGCAGGAATCGAGCCCGCGCCCGCGCCGCGCGGGCGACCCGGCGCAGACCGCGCCCGCGCAGGAGCCGGCCCAGAGGCCGACGCCGGCCCGCCCCGACGAGGAGATTGACGACGACGACGTGGTGCGCGTCGAGACCGACCTGACCAACGTCCTCTTCACGGCCGTTGACCGCAACAAGCGTTTCGTGACGACGCTCAAGCTGGAGGACGTGCGCGTCCTCGAAGACGGCGTGCCGCAGGAGATTTCGGTCTTCCAGCGCGAGACCGACCGGCCGCTCTCGCTCGCCATCCTGATA
Organism: Pyrinomonadaceae bacterium; assembly: GCA_035947355.1. Classification (GTDB taxonomy): domain Bacteria; phylum Acidobacteriota; class Blastocatellia; order Pyrinomonadales; family Pyrinomonadaceae; genus QHXN01. The sequence continues at coordinate 1,743 of DASZKF010000515.1, forward strand.
GACACGAGCAGCTCGCAGGAGCGGACGCTGCCCGAGGAGAAGTCGGCCGCGCAGCGCTTCGTGGACGCCGTCATCCGCCCGAGCAAGGACGAGGTCGCGGTGCTCTCTTTCACCGGCGAGACGACGCTCGAACAGGGCCTGACCGGCACCGTCTCGCGCGTCCGCCAGGCGATTGACCGCGTCGAGTTCGTCCCGCCTTCGGGCTACATCGGCGGCGGGATGGTGGTCGGCGGCGGGCGCGGCACGCCGCCCATCTCCGGCGACAACCAGATGCGCGCCGGCTCGACCGCCATCTGGGACGCCGTCTGGGTGACGAACCGCGAAGTCCTCCAGGAGACCTCGGACAAGACGCGCCGCGCCATCATCCTGCTCTCGGACGGCGTCGACACCAGCAGCCGCCTCAAGATGCAGGACGCCGTCGAGACCTCGCTCAAGACCGACGCGACCATCTACTGCATCGGCATCGGCGACAGCTTCAACTTCGACGGCGTGGACGAGGGCTCCCTGCGCAAGCTCGCCGAGCGCACCGGCGGCCGCGCCTTCTTCCCCCGCAGCGAGGAAGACCTGCGCTCGGCCTTCGCGCAGATACAGGACGAGCTGCGCTCGCAGTACCTGATCGCCTACTCCTCGACCAACAAGGCCAAGGACGGCAGCTTCCGCAAGGTGCAGATCGAGGTCACGAACCCCGAGCTGGTCAGGCAGAACCTCCGCCTCACCTACCGCCAGGGCTACTTCGCCCAGAGCGCCTCGGCCACGACGCCCCGGAAGAGTAGACAGTAGGTGAGCCGCCGGAGGCGGCGCAGGAATATAGCCCGGGGCGTAAGCCCTGGGTAACAGCATAAGACAAACGAGGAAGCCCCGGAGGGGCGATAGAGCTTGAGGCGGCCGACACTCATCGAAGCTCTGTCGCCCCTCCGGGGCTTTACTCAATTTTAATGTCGCCGTTACCCAGGGCTTACGCCCCGGGCTATATTCCTACGCCGCCCCTTTCAGGGGCCTCACTACTGACTACTGACTACTGTCTACTCCCTTTGTAGTGACAGCCTCGTTTCCGCTTTGCTATACTCGAAGAGGTCTCGCGGTCGCGCCTCCCACCGGGCGGCCGCCGTCCGCCGAGGAACACCCGCCCCAGCCTCCCAGGAACTCTTCCCGGGCGCCGCCCGTGACAGACAACAGACGCCGCCTTCGGGCCGCCGCCGCGTGCCCTGGAGAGAGCCATGCCCCTGTCCGAAATCTTCCCCGCCGACTGCGCCGACGCCGACTTCAGCCTGAGCGCCTCCGTCCGCCAGCTCGAAGCGCTGACGGCGCTGGCCGCCGCGCCCCGCGCCGGCCGCGAGCTGGAGCAGCTCTTCGCCGGACTGGCCGACACCATCACGAGCCTGACCGACTACCGCTCCTGCCTCGTCGTCCTCCTCACCGACGAGCCGCCCTTCCACCGCCGCGTCCTCTCCTACTCCTCGAACATCCCCCGCGAGTACGTCGAGCGCTCGGCGGGCCGCGCCTACCCGCGCGAGGAGGTCGAGCGGCTCATCGCCGGCGGCGTGCGCATCGAGCTGGGCGGCCTCGGCTTCGCCTCCTACTTCCCGCCGAGCCGCTACCACCTGCTCGACGAGTTCGCGGCCGTGCGCTACAAGGCCGACCTGCCGCGCCTGCGGCCCGAGTACGGGGCCGAGCCGTGGCACGACGGCGACGAGCTGTTCGTCCCGCTCGTCGCGCACGACGGCGAGCTGGTCGGCTTCATCGCGCTCGACGACCCGCGCTCGGGCCGCGCGCCCGACCGCCAGAGCGTCCTGCCGGCCGTCGCCTTCGCGCGCCAGACCGCCCAGCTCGTCGCCCGCCAGCGCGACGCCGAGCGGCTCGCCGCGCAGGCCGAGCGCGAGGCCCTGGTCAACCGCATCTCGCGCGCCGTCCGCCAGTCGCTCGACGCCGAGGAAGTCTTCCACACGGCCGTCGGCGAGCTGGGCCTCCACCTCGGCGTAGACCGCTGCGTCCTCTTCGTGCTCGACAAGGCGGCCGGCCTCGCGCGCAACGCCGCCGAGTACACGGTCCCAGGCGTCCGGCCGGCCGGGCGCGAGTACCGCGTCCCCCTCGTCGCCGGGCTCATCGAGAAGATCCGCGAGCACGGCGTCCTCGCCTTCGAAGACGTGGAGCGCGACCCCGCCATCCGGCACATCTACGAGCAGATTCTGAAGCGGCTCGGAACGCGCTCGATCATGTACGTCGCCATCCGCGTCGGCGACGACGTGTCGGCCGCCTTCGCCCTCTCGACCGTCGGCGAGACCCGGCGGTGGCGCGAGTCCGACATGGCCCTGGCGCGCGCCGTCGCCGACCAGACCGGCATCGCCATCCGCCAGGCCGAACTCTACCAGCGGGCCGAGGCGACCTCGGCGCGCGAGGCCCTGGTCAACCGCCTCGGCCACGCCATCCGCGCCTCGCTGAGTCTCTCCGAGGTGCTGCGCGCGGCGACGCACGAGCTGGGGCAGGCGCTCGGCGCTTCGCGCGTCTACCTCCGCCCCTACGACCCGGAGCGGCCGGCCGACTCGCCCGTCATGTACGAGTACCTCGTCGAGGGCTGCCCCAGCCTGCGCTCGCTCAACATCTCCTACGACGAGCCGGTCGGCCGCCACCTCATCGCGACGCAGCGGACGCTCGTCATCTCCGACGCCCAGTCGTACGACGCCGGGTCGGAGGAGCTGAACGCGCAGGTGCGCGAGCTGGCCGAGCGGAGCGGCTCGCGCTCGAAGATCGTCTGCCCGCTCGTCGTGCAGGGCCGCTTCCGCGGCGCGCTCTGCATCCACCAGACCGACCGCATGCGCCACTGGACGCGCGACGAGGTGGCGCTCGTCGAGTCGGTCGCCGCGCAGCTCGCCACGGCCGTCGCGCAGGCCGAGCTGTTCGAGATGGTCGAGCGCGCCAAGAGGACCTGGGAAGTCACCTTCGACGCCATGTCCGACGGCATCTTCATCTTCGCCAACGACCGGCGCCTCCTGAGGGTCAACCGCGCGGGCGCGGGGCTCGAGGCGGCCGCGCCGCACGAACTCCTCGGCCGCCGCTGCTGCGACATCCTGCGCGCCTCTCGCGGCGAGGGCTGCATCGTCGAGCGCGTCACGGCCGAGGCGCGCGCCGTCACGCTCGAATACACGCCCGAGGGCCTGAACCGGCCGCTGCTCGTCACGGCCGAGCCGATCTTCGAGGGCGAGGCGCAGACCGGCACCGTCTGCACGGTGCGCGACCTGACGGAGCTGCGCCGCATCGAGTCGCTCGCGCGCGAGCGGCAGGTGCTCTTAGAGCACGTCCTGGAGAGCGCCCGCGAGACCATCTGCGCCGTTGACACGGAGGGGCGCATCATGTGGGTCAACAGCGCGGCCAGCGCGCTCAACGGCTACCCGAAGGAGGAGTTGATCGGCCGCCGCTTCGGCGAACTCGTCAACGAGGACGACCGCGCGGCGGTGCTCGAACGGTTCCGCCGCACGCTCGCGGGCGAGCCGCAGACCGTCGAGATGCGCGTCGTCGCGCGCGGCGGCGAGGTGCGCCACGTCGTCTCGGACACCTCGCCGCTCGTCATAGACGGGCGCACCACCGGCGTCCTCTCCATCACGCGCGACGTGACCGAGCAGCGGCAGGAGCGCGAGCGCGCCGCGCAGGCCGACAAGCTGCGCGCCCTCGGCCAGCTCGCCTCCGGCGTCGCGCACGACTTCAACAACGCGCTCGCGGCCATCCTCGGCCGCGCCCAGCTCCTGCGCCGCGCCGCCCGCGACCCCGAGATCGTTCGCAACCTCGACATCATCCAGACGGCCGCCGAGGACGCGGCCGCCACCGTCCGGCGCATCCGCAGCTTCGCGCACCAGGGGGCCGGCGAGGAGTCGGCGCCGGTGGACGTGGGCCTCCTGCTGCGCGACGCCGTCGAGATCACGCGCACCCGCTGGGAGAACGACGCGCGCGCCCGCGGCCTCAGCTACGACGTGCGGCTCGACGCGCCCTGCGCCCTGCACGCGCGCGGCAACGCCTCGGAGCTGCGCGAGGTCTTCGTCAACCTGATCGTCAACGCCATAGACGCGATGCCGGGCGGCGGCCGGCTCTCGATCGGCTGCCGGCGGCGCGGCCCGCTCCTGCAACTGCTCTTCACCGACACCGGCGCGGGGATGACCGAGGAGGTGCGGGCCCGCATCTTCGAGCCGTTCTTCACGACGAAGGGGAGCTACGGCACGGGGCTCGGCCTCTTTGTCAGTTACGGCATCGTCGAGCGCCACGGCGGCCACGTCGCGGTCGAGAGCGAGCGCGGGCGCGGGACGACCTTCACGGTCGAGCTGCCGGCGGCCGAGGCGGGGCCGGCGGGGGCCGAAGGGGCGGAGGGCGAGGAGGCGGCGGGGCCGGCCGGCCTTTCCGTCCTCGTCGTTGACGACGAGGAGGCGGTGCGCGCGACGCTCTCCGAGATGGTCGAGGCGCTCGGCCACCGGGTGACGGCGGCCGACGGCGGGCCGGCGGCGCTCAGGGCGGTCGAGCGCGGCGAGTTCGACCTCGTCTTCAGCGACCTCTCAATGCCGGGGATGGACGGCTGGGAGGTGGCGCGCGAGATACGTCGGCGGCGGCCCGGGGCGCGCGTCGTCATCGTCACCGGCTACGGCAAGGAGGCGGCGCGCGCGGGCGGCGAGGCGGCCGCCGCGGCCGACGCCGTCATCGGCAAGCCCTTCGACTTCCGCCAGATCGAGGAGATGCTCGCGCGCTTCGGCGGGCGGGCCTAAAGTTTCGGGTTACGGGTTTCGGGTTTCGAGTTCGAGGCAGGCTCGGACAGAATTAACCACAGAGGCACGGGGGCACGGTTAAAGCGGATGTCTTTAACCGTGCCCCCGTGCCTCTGTGGTTAAGCTGTCTTAACTCGAAACCCGAAACCCGTAACCCGAAACTTTCGCCTCAGGGGTTCTCCGGCTCCGGCGGCGGGACATCATCCGGCGGCGGGATGCCGGGCGGGTTTTCAGGCTCGGGCGTCGGGGTCGGGCCGGGCGGCATATCTTTCGGGTTCTCCCCCTCCGACGGCGGGGTTTCGCCCGTCGGCATGCCTTCGGGGTTGTCCACCTCATCGCTCGGCCCCGGGTCCGTCCCTATGCGGGTGATGAGGGACGAGTACCAGGTCTCGTTGTTGACCTTGTTGAGTTCCTCGGTGCGGCTGTAGACCTGCGTCCCGCCCTCGCAGGTGTCACCCTCCTTCGCCCGCTCGTCTATGATGTAGTAGGCGTAGAAGGTGGCCTCCTCGTCTACCTTCAGGCCCTTCACCGTGCAGTTGATGCTGCCCGTCCCGCCGACGGCGGGCACGCGACACTCGTAGGGCAGGTCGGTGGCGACTTTGAGCCCGTAGTAGGTCGCGTTGGTCGGCACCTGTTCGCTGAACTGGACGTACTCGGCGAAGTCGGGGCCGTTGTTCCTCACCTTGATCTCGTAGCGGATGCGGTCGCCGGGCAGGACCCAGTCCGGCCCCTGCTTGAGGACGAGCATGTCGGCGAGATACCAGCGCGGGTAGCGGACGACGAAGGTTATGTCGGCGACCGCGCTGGTCTCGACGTCGACGGTCTGGACGCGCCACTTGCCCGGCTGGGCGAAGGTGCCGGTCGAAGGGATCCAGAACTTGTAATAGTCCGGGTCGGACATCACCCCGATCGTGTCGACGACGCCGAGGTTCGGGGCCGAAAGGTTGACGCGGCGGTAGTGCGGGGCCAGGCCCGGCGCGGCCGGGAAGTTGGCGGCCCTCACGCAGATCGTGTCGCCGAGGTAGAAGGTGGTCTTCGGGGTGAAGCAGTCGCCCGCGAAGAGTTCGATAGTTTCGGGGCCGGCGGCTCGCGAGGAGTGGAGGAGCGGCGAGGCTGACAGGGCGGCGAAGAGGAGCGTGGCGGAGAGGACGAAGAACATAGTTGGTTTCGTCCTTGCGATACTCAAAGTCAACGACATCTTTTAAATCCTCCCAGTCTGTCCGGTCAAAAACAACCCCTCCCTTGATACGAGGGCGGGAGGGGCAACGCTTCAAAGAGCCCCCAACAGGGCGGCGCATGCTATCTCGGTCTGGCAGCCAAGTCAAGGGCGAGAAAGAGAATTAAGGATTAAAAATTAAGAATTAAGAATTGGCGTGGCCGGGAGCCTTCAAGATTCCCAACCACGCCAATTCTTAATTCTTAATTTTTAATCCTTAATTGGTCTATTTATTGGTCTATTTTTCGCCGCGCTGCATCTCGACTTCGGTTTCGAGGGCGACGACGAGGTTACGGATGCTGGGCTGGTCTATGGGTTCGATGAGGCGGAGCGCCTCGTCGAGGACGCGGCGCTGGTACTCGGGCCAGCCGGGCTTGCCGGCCACGCAGCCGAACTCGCCGGGGTAGTAGGCGGCGCGCGGCGGCCGCACCCGCTCGACGAGGTCGCGGTCGACGGCGAGCGTCATGGTCGGGACGCCGGCCGCCTCGACGGCGCGGGCGAGGAGCGACATCGTCTGGTGGCAGAGGCGCGAGGCCGGCACCAGCAGGGCCGCCTGCGCCCCGTAGCGCAGGACGCGCTCGACGACGCGCGGCGCGCCCTCCTCGGCGAAGCGGCGCGCGTCGGTGATGAAGCCGCACAGGCTCCACCAGACCGGGTTGAGCTGGCCGATGATGCCGTTGCCCTCGAACTCGAGGAGCCGCGCGACGGGCGCCTGCGCGTTCATGTCCTCCTCGACGGCCCGCGGGTCGTAGCCGCGCGCGGCCCACTTCAGGTCGGCGGCCTCGACCTCGATGGGGATTTCGCGGAAGGAGGTGTCGCCGCCCTCGGCCCGCGCGTCGAAAGGGTCGCTGCCGTCTATGTAGGCCCCGGCCGAGGAGATGAGCGCGAGGTTGAGCATCGGCAGCGCGCGCCGCGCCGGCCGGAAGGGCGCGTGCCGGTTCTCGACCCACGGGTAGCCCGCGCCCACCTCGTCGCCCCGCATCTCGTAGACGCGCTTCCAACGCTCGAAGTAAGTCCGCCAGGCGTTCGGGTGCTCGATCATCACCCTCAACTGTGCGTCGCTCACCGCTACACTCATCGTCAGACCTCGGAGAGAAGTAGGCAGCAGACGAACCGGGCGGAAGCCCGACCGTCAAGGAGGGCGTCTCGCTTACGTCAGCGTCAGCCCCATGTGAACCCGAACGCCCTCCCTCACGGTCGGGCTTCTGACCCGCCCGTCAGCGTCGGTCGCCGCGGCGCGCGATCAGGAGCAGCGCGACGGCGCCGGCGAGCATGGCGGCCGAGAGCGCCGCCACCGAGTAGCCGTGCAGGTCGTTGAAGGCGACGCGCAGCGGGTCACCGGGCGCGAGCGAGTCAATCGGCGCGCCCATCCGCGCGCGCAGGCCCCGCATCCGCGCGGCGATCAGCCAGTGGCCCGCGGCCGAGGCGGCGGTGACGACGGCGAGCGCGGCGGCCTCGGCCCACAGCGCGGAGCGGCGCGCGCGTGCGCGGCCGAAGGGCAGCGTCGCCAGCAGCAGCAGACCGGCGAGCGCCCCGCCGACGTTGACGACGGCGAGCGTGCGCGCGACGAGCGCGCCGGCCAGGTCGCGCGTCGGCAGCACGGCGAAGGCCGAGGGCGCGACCGCGAAGCTGAAGAAGGCCGCCCCGCCGAGCCACAGCGCGGCCACGAGCAGCCGCCCGCCGTGCCAGGCCGCGGCGGCCCGCGCGGGGGCGACGCCGCTTGCGGCCCCGCCGCCCTGCGCCGCGCCCGACAGCCCCGCCCTTTCTTCCAACCCGGTAGACATCACCCGTCCACAGTCATCACTTCCGGGAGCAGACGAATCCGCGGCGGCGCGAACTCGGGCACCTCGACCTCGCGCGGGTCTGCGGCCTCCACCAGCCACGCCAGCGAGCGCGCGAGCTGCCCGAGGTAGTCCTCCACGTCGAGCGACATGAAGCGGCGCGCGCCGAGCCGCGCGAACTTCTCCAGCGCCATCCCGTACATGCGGCGGGCCGCCCCGCGCCGCCCGATCTCGATGTGGTGGAAGACCACGGCCGACTGGATCAGGGCTTGCAGGAACAGCTTCTCGCGCGGCCCGCAGTCGTCGCGCCAGCGCTCCTCCCAGGCGTCGTGCGCCGCGTGGAACTCGCCGGCGTTGTACAGGTCTATCCCGGCCAGGTACTCCGACGGGTACGCGGCCGCGTGCGCCTCCGTGTAGGCCGGGCGCTCCCGCTCGTCCATACAGCCCCCCGGCCGAACTGTCTCGGTGCCGAAAACGATGGCGCTAATTTAACACCGAAAAGCCGTGAATCGTAAATCGTGAATCGTAAATCGGAGTTATCACTCATCATTCCGCATTCATCATTTGTCTTTATGCTTGAGCGCGACGCCGAAGACCGTCCCGCGTACACGGAGGCGCACGCGGCCTTTTACCCGGAGGAGTATCTGGCGGGGATTGACCTCTACAACGAGGGCGAGTTCCACGCGGCGCACGACGCTTGGGAGGAGCGCTGGATGGGCGAGGTCGGCCCCGACGAGAAGCTTTTCTTGCAGGCCATGATCCAGTCGGCCGTCGCCTTTC
>DASZKF010000516.1:0-6118 GCA_035947355.1 Pyrinomonadaceae bacterium
AACCGGCGGGCGAGCTGGCGTTGCGAGCCCTCGCCCTCGTCGTAGGCCCGCGCGATCTTGGCGCAGAGGTCGGGGGAGTAGGCTTTCATGCGGTGACTCTACTCCCTCGTTGGCTTACAGCCAACTGAAAACCGCTCTAAAGAGACTTGAGACGCCCTCCCTCACGGCCGGGCTCCTGTCCGTTTTTTTATTCGACCGTGAAGTTGACGCGGCGCTGGGCGGTGGCTTTGGCCGTGCGGTCAATGGCGGTGAGCCGGAGGGCGTAGCGGCCGGGGGGGAAGGTTTCGAGGGGGAGTTCGGCGGCGTAGGGGAGGGGGCCGCCGTCGGGCGGCCCGTCGGCCCTGACCTTGATGAGGGGGGCGGTGAAGACCGGCTGGTCGTCGCGGAAGACCTGCACCTGGAGCGCCACGTCGGGGCGCGCCGCGCCGCCCTGCGCGGCGTTGTTGATGAAGACGACGAACCTCATCCAAGACGTGCGCGCGAAGCGGCGGTCAACGTTGAGCAGGACGCCCTCCGACAGCTTGTCGGGCGCGAGCGTCTCGGGCGGCTGCCCTGACGCGCGCTCGGCGAGGTAGATGCTCGAGAGCGTCAGCTCGCCCCGCCCGAAGTCCGGAACCTCGACCCACTCGTAGGCGCTGCCGGTCCGCCCCGTCTTCTGGTCGCGCACGGCGACGCGCACCTGGTAGAGGCCCGGCCCGAGCTTGATCTGGTAGGTGTGGAGTATGCGCGGGCGCGCCGCCTCGCGCGGGTCGAAGGTGAGGCCGTGCTTGAAGCCCGAGACGGTCCGGCCGCGGTCGTCGAGGACGAAACCCAGGAGGTCTACGGCCGCGCGCGCCTCGGGCGGCTGGCCCGTGAAGTCGAAGGCCGCGCGGTCGAGCCCGACCGAGGCCGAGACGACCGTCCCCTGTCCCGGCGTGTTGATGAAGTTGAGCGAGAGCGAGGTCGGGAGCGCCGCCCGCGGCCTGTTCGCGGCGATGGCCGCGCGCAGGTCGCGCTCGGCGGCCGTGACGGCCGGGGCGGCCGCGCCCCGCGCCGCAGGCTTCTTCTCCCCGCGGCGGGCCGCCTCGGCCGCGGGCGCGGCCCCCGCGTAGAACCCGCGCCGGACGAGGACGTTCAGGTCGGCGCGGCCGCGCACGCCGACCTCTATGCGCCGGAACTTCTCCGCGCCGCGCCCGCCCCCCTCCGGCCGCCACGCCAGCAGGTAGTAGCGCGCCGTCTCCTTGAGGGCGCCCTCGACGGCCGGCCCCATCGCGTTCGTGTTGACGAGCGCGCGCCCGCCCGTGTCGGCGGCCAGAGTGTGCAGCGGCTCCTGCAACCCGCGCAGCTCGCGCGACTCGGCCGAGGTCAGGCGCCCCGCCGGGTCGAAGGCCGCGGCGGCGGCCGCGTCCGGGAGGCCGGAGCGCAGCCCGGCCGCGTCCATCGAGTAGATGACGACGCCGGCCCGCGCCGCCGCGTCCGTGATGCGGCGCAGCCGGTCATGCACCGTGCCCTCCTGCGGGTCGAGGTGGAAGCCCTCCGAGATGAAGAAGAGGATTTTGCGGCCGGGCAGCGGCGCGCTGCTGCGCACGGCCGATTCGAGCGCGCGCAGGGTGTTGTCGGTGATGTACTGGGACTGCCGAAGAATCTCGCGCGCCCGCGTCGCGACCATGTTCTCGGCCACCGACCGCGGCATGCTGGGAATCTCGCGCAAGAGGTCGTCTACGAAGAAGCCCGTGACGTTCGGGTCGCGCTGCCCGATGGCGAGGGCGTGCGCCTCGCTCATCGGCGGGCTCTGCCCGTCGCGCACGTCGTAGGGGATCGCCTTGAGCCGGGCGGCCGCCGCGCGCAGCACCGCCCGCTCGCCGGTGAACTGCTGGAGGAACCCGATCTGCCCGCTCGCCGAGGTGACGGCCGCCTCGTCGTTCTGCCCCAGCTCCTCGTCTATGAAGCGCACGAGCGCGTCGCGCGTGCGCGCGGCGCTCGCCGGCGAGAGGTGCAGGTCGTCCACGAAGAAGAGGATGGTGCGCCCGCGGTCGAGCGGGAGGGCGACGCCGGCCGGCCTCGAAGAGGTGCGCGCGCCGCCGCGGGCCGCCGCCAGTTGCGCGTCCTCGTCCACGGTGCCGGCCTCGACGCGCTCGAAGAAGGCGATGGGGACGGCTCTCCCGTCCACCTTCAGCTCGAACTGCTCGGGCTTGAGGCCGTCCACGAAGCGGCCCTGCCTGTCGAAGACCATCACGTCGGTCTGCACCAGCTCGGCGCTGACGCGGACGACCTCGTCCTCCCCCTGCGGCGCGGCGGGCGGCGGCGCGTCCTGCGCGCGCGAGCCGGCGAGCAGACCGAGCACGGCGAGGAGGGAAGTGCAGAGGCGCGGGCTTGAGGAGACGAAGGATAGCATGGCCGAAGACCCGGTCGCGTCCGGGGAGAACGGGCCGGCATCTTAACACGCGTCGCGGGCGAAAAGGCGCGCGAAAACTTTCGTCACCGCGCCGCGTATAATTTCTCGGACGTTCTTCCAACCAGACGCTCATTCTGATGCCCCGGCGCGCCCGCCGGGATGGCCCGGCGGAGGCCCCTGGAGTAAAACCTTGAGCGACGGACGGGTCACGCTGCTGCTCGACCGGGTCACGAAACGCTTCGGCGACTTCACCGCCGTGGACGCCCTCAGCCTCTCGGCCCGCGCCGGCCGCATCTACGGGCTGCTCGGCCCGAACGGCGCGGGCAAGACGACCACCATCCGCATGATCGTCGGCATCACCGAGCCGGACGAGGGGCGCGTCGAGCTGTTCGGCCGCGCCGTCGGCCCCGAGGCGCAGAACCGCATCGGCTACCTGCCGGAGGAGCGCGGCCTCTACAGGAAGATGCGCGTCGGCGAGCAGCTCCGCTTCTTCGGCGAGCTGAAGGGGATGGCGGCGGGCGACGCCGAGCGCGCGGCCCGCCGCTGGCTCGAACGGCTCAGGCTCGGCGACCGCGCGGCCTCGAAGACCGAGGCGCTCTCGAAGGGGATGCAGCAGAAGATACAGTTCATCGCCACCGTCCTGCACGACCCCGACCTGCTCATCCTCGACGAGCTGTTCTCGGGCCTCGACCCGGTCAACGTCGAGCTGATGAAGGAGGTCGTGCTGGAGCTGAAGGCCGCGGGCCGCACCATCATCTTCTCGACGCACATGATGGAGCACGCCGAGAAGCTGTGCGACGACATCTGCCTCATCAACCGCTCGCGCAAGGTCTTGGAAGGCACGCTGCGCGAGGTCAAGCGCGGGTTCGGCGCGGGGGCCGTCGCGCTCCGCGCCGAGGGGGCCGACGGCGTGCTCGAAGACCCGTCGCTCGTGCGCGCCGTGAAGCCCGCGGCCGACTTCGACGAGGTGCTCCTGGCCGACGGCGCAGACCCGCAGCAGCTCCTCCGGCGGCTGGTCGAGCGCGGCGCGCGCGTCTCGAAGTTCGAGCAGGTCGAGCCGAGCCTGCGCGACATCTTCATCGCGAAGGTTGGAGACGAGGCATGAGGAAGATGCTGGCCGTCGTCCGCCGCGAGTACGTGCAGGGCGTCCGCAACAAGGGCTTCATCATCTCGACGCTGCTCGCGCCGGCCGTCATGGGGGTGCTCTTCCTGCTGCCCGCCCTGCTCGTCACGATGCGCACGGGCGGGGCCACGCGGCTCGCCGTCCTGGACCTGACGGGCCGACTCGCCGCCCCGCTCGCCGAGGCGCTCGCGCGCGGGGGGGAGGAGGAGGTGCGGCCGCCGCGCGGGACGCGCGACGAAAAGTTCGAGGCGAGGTTCGCCGTCGAGCGGGTCGAGCCGGGAGGGCGGCCGCCCGAGGAGGTCAGGCGGGAGCTGGAGCGGCGCGTCGCCGAAGGCGAGCTGGACGCCTACCTGGTCCTGCCCCCGGAGGTGCTCGACGGCGGGCCGGCGCGGCTCGCGGCGCGCAACACCGGCGACGTCTTCACGCTCGAAGCCATCAGGGGCGCGCTCGGCCGAGTCGTCGCCGACGAGCGGCTGCGCGCCGCGCAGATAGACGGCGCGCGCGTGCGCGAGCTCTCGCGCCCCGTCGAGGTCGAGCAGTCGCGCGTGACGAAGCACGGCGAGCAGCCCGACGAGAGCCGCGGCGGCGGGGGCTTCGTCTTCCCGTTCCTCGTCGGGGCCTTCGTCGTCGTCGCGATCATGATGTACGGGCAGGTCGTCCTCTCGGCCGTGGTCGAGGAGAAGACGACCCGGATCGTCGAGGTGCTCTTCTCCAGCCTGCGCGCCTTCCCGCTGCTGTTAGGCAAGCTGGTCGGCGTCTCGCTCGTCGGCTTCACGCAGTTCGCCATCTGGGCGCTGATGTTCCTGGCGCTCGGCCTCTACGGCGGCGGGGCGCTGGCGCTCTCGGGCGGCGCGTTCACGCTGCCGCGCGTCCCCGCCGCGGCCCTGCTCCTCGCGCCCTTCTTCTTCCTCGTCGGGTTCTACGTCTACGCGACGCTGTACGCCGTGGTCGGGTCGGTCGTGACCTCGGAGAAGGAGGCGACGCAGGTCGTGATGCCGGTCAGCTTCGTGCCGGTCATCGCCATCTACCTCGCGTTCCCCGTCATCCGCAACCCGAACTCGGCCTTCTCCTTCTGGGTCTCGCTGGTGCCGTTCTTCTCGCCGGTGACGATGCTGGCGCGCGTCATCACCGAGCCGCCGCCGGCCTGGCAGGTCGCGCTCTCGCTCGCGGTCGGCGCGGCGACCGTCTTCGGCATGGTCTGGGTCGCCGCGCGCATCTACCGCACGGGCATGCTCATGTACGGCAAGCGCGCCACACTCCCCGAAATCTGGCGCTGGGCGCGCCGCGCGTAAGGGAGGCGTTATAATTCCCGTATGGGCGTCGAAATCGAAAAGAAGTACCGGCTGACGCGGGAGCGTTCGGAGGAGGTGCGGGGCCGGCTGGGCGAGGTCGGGGCGGTGGCGCGGGGCGGCGAGGAGTTCGAGGAGAACACGATCTACACGGGGCCGGGGCTCGACCCGCGGCGGCGCGTCCTGCGGCTGCGGCGCGTCGGGGGGCGTGGCGTCTTCACGTATAAGGAACGCGGCGCGTCCGAGTCGGCCGTCAAGCGCCACCGGGAGGAGGAGACCGGGGTGGATGACCCGGAAGCCATCGCCGCCATCCTCGAAGCGCTCGGCTACCGGCCCGCGCTCGTCTACGAGAAGCGCCGCTCGACGTGGCACGTCGGCGGCGCGGAGGTCGTCTTAGACGAGTTGCCCTTCGGACTCTTCGTCGAGATCGAAGGCGAGGAGGAGGCCATACTCGACGTGGAGGCCCGGCTCGGCCTCGCCGGCGCGGAGGCCGAGCACGCGCCATACCCGGAGCTGACGGTGCGCGAAGGCGTGGAGCGCGACGGCGTCTACGAGGCGCGCTTCCGTCGGCCTTAGTCGCCCACCGGCTGGCCGCCGGACGGGCCGGCCCGGCCCGGCTTCGGCGGGGGCAGCAGGTCGTCGAAGAAGTAGGAGATGGTTCCGTCGTCGTCCACCTGCGGCACGGCTACGCCCTGCGTCACCATCCTTTCGAGGGCCGCGCGGCTCTCCTCGATGCTCACCTGACAGTGGAGCGCGACCTGCGGCACGCTCAGGCGGGCTTGGTGCGCGTAGGCCAGTTGCAGGATGCGGTTCTCGAGTTGGACGTTCGGCCGCGCGGGCGGCCTGCGGAAGTAGTGGCGGGCGATGAGGATGCCCGCGACGGCCGTGCCCGCGAAGAAGAAGCTGAGCGCGAGGAGCGCCGAGAAATCTTCGGGCTTCCGGTTGGTGAAGAGGTCTGTGGCGAAGGCGATGACGCCGCACCCGCTGAAGAGCGCCATCAGCACGCCGAGCGCGCCGCACCCCACGCGGTAATTCAGGCCGTCGGGCGCGAACCTCCCGCGGGGGCCGCCGGGCGCTTCCGTCTGGTTGGGGTTCATCCGTGGCTTGGCTTGTCGAAAGGGATGCGGCGGCCGTCCGAACCCGCCGCGGAGTCGAAACTCCGAAAGCGCGCACAGTATAACCGCGGCCACGCGCCCGTTCAACGCCCAGCCCCGCCGGCCGCCAAGACGCCCGTCCTACGTTATAGGATGGCAATCCCAGGCCATAAGACGGCCGTCATATGGCCTGGGATTGCCATCCTATAACGTAGGATGACGATCCTATGACGTAAGC
>DASZKF010000517.1:0-1602 GCA_035947355.1 Pyrinomonadaceae bacterium
TTTCCCCGGCACCTGACACCCGGCACCCAGCACCTTTTTATGGTTTCTCGGTCGGCGGGGTGGCGCGCGGGATGTCGTCTTCGAGGATGGGGGCGGCGGGGTCGGGCGCCTCGGGGTTTTGCAGCCGGGGCGCGGCGCCGCGCAGGGTCGGGGCCGCTTTGGGGCGCGGGAGCTTGACGGTGGCGACCGCGTCGGTGCGCTTCAGAATCGTGCCGCCGCGACCCGCCACCCAGGCGTCGGAGCCGCCGCGGTAGGCCGCGCCCAAAAGCGTCGTGCTCGTCACCGTCGGCTGCATCTCCCAGGTCAGCCCGCCGTCCTCGGTCTGAAGGACGCGCCCCTGGTCGCCCACCACCAGCACGTCGTCGCGCGAGGCCGCCGCCACCGAATAAAGATTAATCTTGATGCCCGACTCCTGATCCTCCCAGTTGCGCCCGGCGTCGTCCGTGCGGAGGATCAGGCCCCGCTCGCCGACCGCGTAGCCGCGCCGCGCGTCGGCGAAGGCCAGCCCGTAGAGCCACTCCTTCGCGCCCACCGAGACGAACTCCCAGTTCTCGCCGGCGTCGCCGCTGCGCACGACCGTGCCGTTCGAGCCGACGGCGACCGCGTTGTGCGCGTCGGCGAAGGCGACGGCTTCGAGCCAGTTCTGCGTGTTCGAGATGCGCGAAGTCCACGACTTGCCGCCGTCCGTGGTGCGCAGGATGCGGCCGCGCGCGCCGACGGCGAGGCCAGTCGTCTCGTCGCGGAAGTGTACGCCGAAGAGGTCTTCGTCGTAATCGGTCTCGGCCGGCTCCCAGGCCAGCCCGCCGCTCTCCGTGCGCAGGATGGTGCCGCGCTCGCCGACGGCCCAGCCCTTCGCCTCGTTGGCGAAGAAGACGGCGTGCAGCCGCGCCGTCGTCCCCGTGAGGCGCAGCGTCCAGCGCTTGCCGCCCGAGGCCGTGTAGAGCACGCGCCCCTTCGAGCCGACGGCCCAGCCGCGCTCCTCGTCGAGGAAGAAGATGTCGGCGAGGTCGTCGCGCCCGCCGTCGGTGAGCCGTCGCCACTCGATGCCGCCGTCGTCGGTGCGGAGGATCAGCCCGTCGCGGCCCGCGGCCCAGCCCGTCTGCGCGTCCGCGAAGTGAATCGAGGCGAGCCGCGGCTGCGTCTTGACGCTCACGGGGAACCACGTCGTCCCGCCGTTCGCGGTCGTCAAGACCTGCCCCTCGTCGCCCGTCACCCAGCCGTGCCGCTCGTCGGCGAAGAAGACCGAGAGCAGGTCGGTGCGCAGGTAGGCTTCGACCCTCGACCAGCTCTCGCCGCCGTCCTCGGTGCGGAAGATCGCGCCGCCGAGGCCGACGGCCACCGCCCGGCGCGACGAGCCGGCGAAGGCGACGCTGGTGAACGGCAGGCCGGAAGCGACGGGGCGGGCGTCCCACGTCGCGCCGCCGTCGCGCGTGACGACGAGCGTGCCGGCGTCGCCGGCGGCGAAGGGCACGTCCGGGCAGGACGACGCGGCCGAAGGGTGGGCCGTCGGCAGTTACGGGCAGATCATCAAGACCTCGGACGGCGGCCGCACCTGGTCGGCGCAGAAGTCCGGCACGCGCTCGCACCTCTACTCGGTCTCGT
>DASZKF010000518.1:0-8538 GCA_035947355.1 Pyrinomonadaceae bacterium
GGGCGGCGCACGTTAAGCCACTCAACTCACGTTGAACAAACTCGAAACTCGAAACCCGCAACTCGAAACTACTTCTTCACGTCCATCCAGTTGTCGCCCGTGCCGACCTCGACTTCGAGGGGCACGTCGAGTTCGACGGCCGTCTCCATCTCGCGCTTGAGGATTTCGCCGGCGCGCGCGGCCTCCCGCTTCGGGGCCTCGACGAGCAGCTCGTCGTGCACCTGCATCACCATCCGCGCCCCCAGCCCCTCGCGCCTGAGCGCCTCGTCCGCCTTGAGCATGGCGATCTTGACGATGTCGCTGGCCGTACCCTGGATTCCCATGTTAATGGCCTCGCGCTCGGCGCGGAGGCGGACGTTGGCGTTGCGGTCGTTGATGCCGGGGATGGGGCGGATGCGGCCGTAGAGCGAGCGGGCGACGCCGGTCTCGCGCGTGCGGGCCGGCACGTCCTCCATGAACTGACGGATGCCGGTGTAGGTCTTGTAGTAGTCCTCGATGACCTGCTTGGCCTCCTTGCGCGAGATGCCGACGCGCTGCGAGAGGCCGAACGGCTCGACGGCGTAGGCGATGGCGAAGTTGACGATCTTGGCGAAGCGCCGCTTCTCCTTCAGCTCCTCTTTGGTCTTCGCGCCGAAGACGAGGCGGGCCGTCCGCTCGTGGATGTCATCGCCCTTCTGGAAGGCGTCGAGCATGTGCGCGTCGCGCGTGATGTGCGCGAGCAGGCGCAGCTCGAGCTGCGAGTAGTCGGCGGCGACGAAGACGTTTCCTTTCTCGGGGACGAAGGCGCGGCGGATGCGGCGGCCGAGTTCCGTGCGGATCGGGATGTTCTGGAGGTTGGGCGAGCTGGAACTCAAACGCCCCGTCGCCGTCACCGTCTGGTTCAGCTCCGAGTGGATGCGGCCGTCGGGGCCGATGAGCGGCGGCAGCGCGTCGGTGTAGGTCGCCTTGAGCTTGTCCAGCTCGCGGAACTCGATGATGAGGCGCGGCAGCTCGAAGGTCTGCGCCAGCTCGTCGAGGACGGCGCGGTTCGTGGAGATTTGGCCGGTCGAGGTCTTGCGGCCGGTGCTGATGTTGAGCGATTCGAGGACTTCCCCGACCTGCTTCGGCGAGTTGATCTTGAACTCGCGGCCCGCCACCTCGTAGATGCGCTTGGTGAGCTTCTCCAGCTCCGCGCCGAAGAGGGCGGAGAGCTCGCCGAGCACGGAGGTGTCTACGCGCAGGCCCGCGCGCTCGATGCGGTAGAGCAGGGGCGCGACGGGCAGCTCGATCTCGCTGTAGATGGCTTCGAGGCCCTGTTCGAGGACGCGGCCGTGCAGCACGTCGGCGACCTGCGCGGTGTAGTCGGCGGCCTCGGCCGCGCGCCAGTGCCCCTCGGCCCAGCCCTCGCCGGGCGGCTCCGTCCAGCCCTCGACGCCGACGGCCTCGCGCGCGAGGTCGCCCAGCTCGTAGCGGCTGCGGACGGGGTCGAGGAGGTAGGCGGCGAGCAGGGTGTCGTCGGTGACGCCCTCGATCTCGACGCCGAGCGGGGCGAGGAGCGCGACGGCGCGCTTGAGGTCGTGGACCGACTTCGAGAGCAGCCCGTTCGAGAGCGCGTCGCCGAGCACCGAGACGGCCTGATCCCTCCCGCCCTCGAACTCCTCGAAGCTGACGAAGTGCGAGGTGTTCGGCGCGTAGGAGATGGCGAGGCCGGCGGGCGGCCTGTCGTCGCGCACCGAGACCTGCTGGCCGCCGCCGGCCGGGGTCGAGTCGGCGACGGCGAAGGCCCAGTGGTCAACGTCCCAGAGCTTGCGGGCGAGGGCTTCGAGCTCGGCGGCCGTGCGCACCTGCTTGTACTTCTTCGGCGCGGCGCCCACGTCCACCTCCGAAGCGGCGTCGGCGAACTCGCGCGTCAGGTTCTGGAATTCCAGCTCGCGGAAGAGCCGGTAGGCGGCGGCGCGGTCGGGCGCTTTGCAGCGCAGGCGGTCGAGGTCGAGCTTGATGTTGACGTCCGTCTTGATCGTCGCCAGCTCCTTCGACTGGAGGATGAGCGGCGCGTTGTCGCGCAGGGACTCGCGGTAGGTCTTGTGCTTGACCTGCTCCCAGTTCTTCAAAGCGTTCTCGACCGAGCCGAACTGCTTCACAATCTGCACGGCGCCCTTCGCGCCGATGCCGGGCGCGCCGGGGATGTTGTCCACCGAGTCGCCCATCAGGCCGAGCAGGTCTACGATCTGCGAGGGCGGGACGCCGAACTTATTCTCGACCCAACGCTCGTCGCACCACTCGACGGGCGGCACCGGCTCCTTGCGCTTGACGTTCTGCGAGTTGTTGCGCATGCAGACGACCCACGGGTCTCTGACGAGCTGGCACATGTCCTTGTCGTTCGAGACGATGACGGCCTGCAAGCCGGCCTCCGCGGCCTGCACGGCGAGCGTGCCGATCACGTCGTCGGCCTCGAAGCCGGGCGCGTTGACGACGGGGACGTTGTAGACCTCGCAGACGCGTATGATGTAGGGGATTTGCGACTCGAAGTCTTCGGGCGGGGCGGCGCGGTTGGCCTTGTAGTCGGCCGAGAGCGCGTGGCGGAAGGTCGGCTCGCCCGACTCGAAGACGGCCGCGATGTAGTGCGGCTTCTCGTCGGCGAGGAGCTTGCGGAGCATGTTGGTGAAGACGAAGACGGCCTGCGTGACCTGCCCGCCGCTCGTCGTCAGGGGCTCGACCCGCCCGCCCATCGGCGCGAAGAACGCGCGGAAGATGTGCGACATCGAGTCAATAAGAAAGACGCGCTCGGTCGGCTCTTTCGGCTTCGCTGCTTTTTTCGAAGGCATGTGCCTTCGATGATAAGGAAAGTCCGCGCCGGGTGACAAGGCGACAAGGGGCGCGGCGGCCGGCCCCGCGGGGGCGTTCTTTCAGGGGGCCACCCGCTCGCGGAACTGCCTGACCAGGCGCTCGGTGAGCCGGCCGACGGTAGGGAGTTTCAGGGGGCCGGCCAGGAACCGGCCGTGGGCCGCGTCGCGCAGGGCGTCGAGGTCGAATTCGTCTTTGTAGTGTCTCTGGTAGGCGCCGAGCGGGAGTGCGAGCCCTTCGGCGGCGCCGTCGTCGAAGTTGACGAGGAAGATGAAGTCGGCCCGGCTGGGCCGGTCGACGACGGTGAAGAAGCCCCATTTCTCGATCTTTTTCCTGAGTTCACGCTCCACGTCGAGGGCGCTGTCGCGGTAGTCGGGCCCGGCGCTAGAGGCCGCGGCGTCGGCAGTCACGGTCGGTAGTACCGTGCGGTAGGCGACGATGTATATCGCCTGCCCGGCTCGGAAGGCGAAGGGCGGGGCGGACGGCGCGGGCGGCGCGGAGGCGGATGGCGTCTGGAGGGCGGCCGGTGTGGTGAGCCTCGCCGCTGCCGCCTTCACCTCGCCTTTTTCCAGCGCGGTGACGGTGCCCTTCTCTTCCGGCCGCGCCGCCGCGCCGGGAGAGGAGGCTAGGAGCAGGAGGCCCAGCAGGCAGGAGAACGTCAGTCGGGCAGCCGGCGGCCTTCGAGTCATGCGCGCGTTTGATCTCACCGCAACCCTCCCGTGCGAAGCTTGAGCGCCCTCCGGCCCGCCTTCCGAATCACGAAAGCGAGTGCGGCCGGCAGCAGGACGCCGAGTATCAACAACTGGTTGATGTACATCCTGACGTCATCCAGCCGCCCCGTCTCGCGGCCGCAGGTGGCGGCGACTTACGGCGCGGCCGTGAAGCCGGTCAGCGGGTTGCCGTAGAAGGCGTCGGTCTTCCACGCGGCCTTGTCCCACTGGCCGTCCTGGTCGCCGATGATCGTGACGGGGACGATGACGCGGTCGCTGCCCAGCTTGTTGGCCGCGGCCACGCCGTTGTCGAACTTCCCCGAAGGCTCGACGGTGAACTTGATAGACCTCGCCAGCTTGTTGTTCCACAGCAGCTTGAACTCGTACTCGCCGGGGTTCTCGGCGAGCTTGTGGAACGCCCCGAAGCCCGACTCCTCTCCCGACTTATTCCACCCGCGCACGTTGTTGAAGGTGCAGCGGACGCGCGCCCACTTCGCCTTCTGCGGGACGGTGTCGGCGACGTAGTGCGTGGTGTTATTCTCCACCTCGGACTCGCAACTGGCCTTGCCGACCTCCTCGCCCTCGAAGAACATCTTGCCCACCTCCTTGCCCTGGTAGAAGAGGTGCGGCTTGAAGTTGACGGCCTCGCCGCGCACCCAGAACGAGAGGTTGAGGATGGGGCGGTCCCAGCCCTTGAGGTCGTCGGGCGTGAGGTAGACGTAGCCGATGGGCATGTTCCAGTCGTGGTCAACGAAGTAGACGAACTTGTTGGCGGCCTTCGGGCCGTGCTCGTTCGAGAGGACTTTCGCCACCTTCGCCTTGCCGCTGAAGAGCGTCGCGTCGGCGCCGGCCAGCTCGTTCCGCAGCTTGATGGCGAAGGTGACCGGCCCGGTGTAGGTCGAGCCTTTGTCCTCGGGGATGTCGCGCCCCCCGCAACGCGTACGCCACCAGCGGCCCGCCTGCGTCTCCTCCGTCGCGCAGTCGAACTTCACCCACGCGGCCGCGCCGGGCTGCGCGAACTCGACGTAGAGCTGGCCGCCGCTCGGGATGGGGCCGTTGACGCGGAACTCGATCATCGGAACCCAGCTCCAGACGTCGTAGTTGCCGCGGTAGACGTTGAAGGTGAAGGCCGTCACCTGGACGGAGTCTTTGGCGACCGTCGGCTGATCCTGGCCGGCGGCGGAGGGGCCGGCCGGGGCGAGCAGGCCGGACACAGAGATGAGAAGCGCGAAAGTCGAAGTGAACCCGATCTTGTTTCTCAAGACACACCTCCCCGTTTCCAAACGTTCTCTCTTTATCGAGCTTGGCGATTGGCCCGCCGCGGGGGTGGGGCTGGTTCGGGGGCCGCCCTTCTTGCGGTCGCGCACTCTATACCGAAAAATGGAAACGGGCAAGGGTTCCGCCCCCGCTCAGAACTCGCCGGGCGCGCATTGTAGACACACCAGCCCTTCGGCGCGCCACATCTCGACGACGCGGGTGCGGTCTTCGACGACGAAGAGGACGCGGCGCTTGTCGAGGCCGCGCAGCATCTCGCGCTTGACGACGACGTCGCTGCGGAAGTCGCCCTCGCGGCGCAGGCGCAGCTCGTGGTAGTTGACGCCCTGGCGGGCGAGCCACCGGGCGGTCTCGGCGCGCAGCCCCTCGTGCCGGCCCGAGCAGAGGATGATTCTAATTCCGGACGCGTGCAGGAGGTTGCAGAGCCTGACCATCGAGCGGATCGCCTTGTCCTGCGCCATCCCGCCGAAGAAGGCGTCCCAGTCCTTCGGCGTCTTCCGCACGTGGTGGACGCGCTCGGAGATGTCGGCCAGCGTGCCGTCTATGTCGAAGATGACGATCTCTTCGCTCATCGCTCCTCGTCCCCGCGCCGGGATTCCAACGCCCGCCGTCACTCCTCGTACTCGTCGGAGCCTTGCACCCAGATGAACGACTGGATGTCTATCATGTCGCGCGGGCCGAGGTCTTGCTGGTCGCGGCGGACGGCCTCGGCGAACTCCAGGACGCTGGCGTAGGTCTCCCAGTTGGGGCGCGACTGGTAACGGAAGTCGAAGCCGTACTCGCGGGCCGCGGCGCGCGTGGCGTTCGGCTTGAGGAAGAAGTGTGTGTCGGGCTGGGCGATGAAGCCGAAGACGGTGACGAGCGGCCAGGTGAGGACGCGCGTCTGCCGGCGCGGCAGCCCGGCGACGGCCTCGACCCAGCGGGTGAACCTGCGCTCGAGCGGGCCGGGGCCGTGGAGGAAGTCGTAGAGGCCCTCGGCGAAGGCGCGCGCGCCGGCCTCCTCCTTGACCGCGTCGCGCAGCGCCATCTTCTCGAACGAGAAGATCATGCTGTGGCGCGAGCGCTGCTCGACGCGGACGGCGCGGCCCGCGACCTCGGCGAACTCGCCGCGCCGCAGCAGTCGGCGGAACTCCGCGCGGCCGAGCGCCTCCCCCCAGCGCTCGTGCGACTCCCACTTGTAGCCGCGCTCCCAGTCGAGGTACTTCTCGTCGCGGAACCCGCGGGGGAAGAACCGCAAGAATTTGCGGCGGCAGCGCTCCGCGCCCGTCCTGTTCACGCCCACTGACTCACCTCCGTCTTCGGCCGGTGGCTGACTGCTTAACACGTCTCGGGCGGTTAGTCTATCCCGGCGCGGCGGATAACTTTTGAGGCCGCCGGCACATCTAAGTCTGCGGCGGCCCCGGCGGCCGCTTTCCAAGGAGGGTTTTGAAATGATGAAGCTTTGGAGAAAGATATTCCGGCGCAAAGATAAGCAGCACCTCTGCGCGCACGCGCGGGTGGCCGAAGTCTACCGCTGCCGCTGCGGCCACACCTATTTTAAGGAGATGCGTTAATCGAGCGCGAGTGATTGAGCGTTAGTTGGGTGCAGCGCGCGATCATTTCAACACAGAGGGCGCGGAGGACACGGAGGGCACAGAGAAAAGCAACTTCTTCTCTGTGCCCTCCGTGTCCTCCGCGCCCTCTGTGTTTGAAGTTCGCCGCGCTAGATGCTGCGTACGGTGTGGCGGAAGCGCAGCAGCGGGCGGCGGGCCTGTGGCCGATGAACCACAGGCGGGGGCCGGGCCTCGTGGGTTCCGCAGTAAATTGCCGGACGCGGCGGCGGCACGGGCCTTGCCCCTTTATTCGCCGCTCTTCAACTTCGCCGGAAACCCGCGAAAGGTTCAACGCCTCGCCTTGCCCAGACAGACGACCATCGCCGAAGCGGTCGAGTTATGCGGCCTCGGCCTGCACACCGCCGCCGCCGTCCGCCTCCGGCTGCGCCCCGCCCCGCCCGACACCGGCCACGTCTTCGTCCGCACCGACCTCGACGACTTCGAGATTCCGGCCTCGGTCGAGTGCATCGCGCACTGTTCGTACGCGACGACCTTGATGCGCACCGGCGTCATGCTCTCGACGGTCGAGCACCTGCTCGCGGCCCTGCGCGGCCTCGGCGTGGACAACTGCTACGTCGAAGTGGACAACCTCGAACTCCCGATCATGGACGGCTCGGCCGAAGCCTTCACCGGACTGATCCTGCGCGCCGGCGTCGTCGAGCAGCCGGCCGCGCGCAGGGCCTTGCGCGTGCGCCGCCGCGTCGAGGTCGCGCAAGGGCAGCGCCGCGTCTCCATCGAGCCGGCGGACGGCTGGGAGATAGACTGCCTGATAGACTTCCCTCACCCGCTCATCGGCGTCCAGCGCCTGCGCTTCGACGCGCTCGACCCCGACGCCTTCCGCCGCGAAATCTCCCCGGCGCGCACCTTCGGCTTCACCGAGGAGGTCGAGGCGCTGCGCCGCGCCAACCTCATCCGCGGCGGCTCGCTCGACAACGCCGTCGTGCTCACGCCCACGGGGATGCTCAACGAAAGTCCCCTGCGCGGCCCCGACGAGTTCGTCCGCCACAAGATACTCGACATCGTCGGCGACCTCGCGCTGCTCGGGATGCCGCCGCTCGGCCTCGTCCGCGCCGAGCGCAGCGGCCACCTCCTCCACGCCCAGCTCATGTCCAAACTCCTCCGCGACGAAGCGGCCTGGGAGATCATAGACATGCCGGTCGGCGCGCCGCTCGCGGCAGCGAAATAAAGTTTCGAGTTACGAGTTTCGAGTTTCGAGTTAGAAGACCGTGCGCCCATGCGGCGACCTGTCTTCTAACTCGAAACTCGTAACTCGAAACTTTTTTATTCCGGCTGAACCAGTTCGTAGAAGATTCGGAGGCGCAACTCCTGGCCGGCGACCTCGTGGCGGACCTCGCGGGCGCGGAGGCGGAGGCCGTCGCCGCGGGCCGTGGGGACGCGCGCGCCGAGCTGTTCGGCGCGGAGGATTTCCACGGGGTTGACGCGCTCGTCAACGGCGTCCTGCACGAGGCCCTGGATGCCGCCGCTCAGCGCCGACGGGATGTTCCTGAGCTTCACGTCGCGCACGGCGATGCGGGCCTTGAGGGCCTGGGCGGCGGGGTCGAAGGAGAGGTCGAAGGCCGTGTCGGCCCAGCCCTCGAAGTAGAGGCAGCCGACGAGCGGGGCCTCGTAGGAGCCGCGGAAGGCGACGGGCGCGGTGATGCGGCCGTCTATGAAGCGGACGGCCGTGCGCCTCCCCTCGGCCTCCGCGGCGAGCGTGACGGCGCTCGGGCACTTCGCGCCGCCGTCGCCCTTCGCCAGCGGGAACGACGGCGGCTCCGGCTGCGACGCCACGGCTTCGAGCAGCGAGTTCAAAAACTGCTCGTTCAGCACGACCAGCACCTCCCCCGCCTGCGTCACCCGCTCCGCACGCGCCGCCCCGCCCGACAGACCGACCGCCAGCGCCACGCCACACAGCCCCGCCACGAAACGCTTCATTCTCACTTCTAACACCCCCGATTAAGGAAATGATGAATGCGGAATGATGAATGATGAATCTGATGCCGCTTGAGTGATGAGACTCGGCGTGCGGCACATTCATCATTCATCCTTCCGCATTCATCATTTCCCTTTCACAGTCCGCTTCTGACGATGTCGTGGAGGCGGAGGAGGCCGACGGCGCGGCCGTCGGGCTCGACGAC
>DASZKF010000519.1:0-3443 GCA_035947355.1 Pyrinomonadaceae bacterium
ACGAGAGGACCGGGATGGATCCACCTCTAGTGTACGAGTTATCGCGCCAGCGGTAGCGCTCGGTAGCTAAGTGGAGCATGGATAAACGCTGAATGCATCTAAGCGTGAAGCCAGACCCAAGATGAGACCTGCCAGTGAGACTCGTGGTAGACCACCACGTTGATAGGCTGGGTGTGAAAGCGTAGTAATACGTTCAGCTGACCAGTACTAATCAGTCCCAAGGCTTGACCGTAAAATTAACTGACGAAGCAACGACGGCTCGGGCCTGCGCAGCTAACGCAAGAGTTCACTGTTCGATTCTCAAAGCCCCCTTCCGAGGGTTGACAAGTTTTCCGGTGGTTTTGTCGAGAGGGTCACACCCGTTCCCATCCCGAACACGGAAGTTAAGCCTCTCAGAGCCGATGGTACTGCGCGGGAGACTGCGTGGGAGAGTAGGTCGCCGCCGGATTAAGTTCGACGAACAAGCCCGCTCGGTCTCCGAAGACCTTGAGCGGGCTTTCGTTTTTCGCGCGCGGCGTGGACAATGGACGCTATGAAATCTGCCGCCGGACTCATGCTCCTCTCCCTCGCGCTCGCCGGCCGCGGCTGCGGCGCGGGCGCAGGCGACAACAACAACGCGGCCGCGAAGGCGACGCCCGCGGCCGCGTCGAACACCGTCCCGGCTGCCGCGGCCCCGGCCGACGGGCCGGCCCCGACCTACGGCTTCGAGGTCGTCAACTCCTGGCCGCACGACGCCAAGGCCTTCACGCAGGGCCTCATCTTCCACGACGGCGCGCTCGTCGAGAGCACGGGGCAGTACGGCGAGTCCAGCTTGCGCCGCGTGGAGTTGACGACGGGCCGGGTGCTGAAGCAGGTGAAGATGCCGCCCGAGTTCTTCGGAGAGGGTCTGACGCTCCTGGACGGGAAACTCTACCAGCTCACCTGGCAGAGTAAGCGCGGCTTCGTCTACGACCCGCAGACGTTCGAGAAGGTGGGTGAGTTCCGCTACGACGGCGAGGGCTGGGGGCTGACGCACGACGGCGAGTCGCTCATCCTCAGCGACGGCACCAACCAGCTCCGCTTCATGGACCCCTCGACCTTCCGCGTCACGCGCACCGTCAGCGTCCTCGACGGCGGCCGCCCCCTGCGCGACTTGAACGAGCTCGAATACGTCCGCGGCGAAATCTACGCCAACCTCTGGCACCAGGACCGCATCGTCCGCCTCGACCCGCGGACGGGGAAGGTCCTCGGCTGGATAGACCTGCGCGGCCTCATCCCGCGCTCGGAACTCTCCGACGAGGAGGCGGTCTTAAACGGCATCGCCTACGACGCGGCCGGCGACCGCCTCTTCGTCACCGGCAAGCTCTGGCCCAAACTCTTCGAGATCAGGGTCAAGCAGAAGTAGCCCGCCCGGCGGCACCGAAGGGCGAGCCGGCCGAGCACAGACGTTCGATGAAGTTCGAGACCTATTTCCGCGCGTGCTCTTACGCCATGGTCGGGGGCGGCGTGCTGGCGCTCATGCTGGCGGGCGGCGTCGGCCCGGCGCTCGCGCTCGTCTTCGCCGGCGTGCTCGCGATCTCCTGGCGGCTCGAGACGGCCGGCCGGCAGCTGTCGCAGCGGGCCGGGATGTTCGTCGTGCTCGCGGCCCTGCCGGTCTTCTACCTCGACTGGAGGCTCCAGACGGCCGCGCCCGACCTCGCCGGCCGGATGCTGGCGGGCGTCGCCGCGCTCGCTCACTTCACGCTGGTGCTCTCCTCGATCAAGCTCTGCCAGGTGAAGGCCGACCGCGACTGGCTCTTCCTCTACCTCATCTCCTTCTTCCAGGTTCTGCTGGCGGCCGGCCTGAGCCTCAGCCCCGTCTTCCTGGCCTCCCTCGGCCTCTACGTCTTCTGCTCGCTGCTCGCCGTCGTCTGCTTCGAGCTGCGGCGGGCGCGCGCGGCGGCCCCCCCGAGCGAGAGCCGGCTGCTCGTGGCGAACGAGCCGAGGCGTCTGTGGCGCCGCCGCGCGCGCCGCCCGCCCGAGGCGCGACTGCTTTGGCGTCTGCCCGCGGCCGCCCTCTGCCTCTTCGCGCTCATCGCGGGGTTGGCGCTTCCGGTCTTCTTCCTCGCCCCGCGCGCGGGCGACAGCGCGTGGGCGATGGCGGGCGGCACGGCCTCGACCGGCTACGTGGGTTTCTCCGACCGCGTCACACTCGGCGAGCTCGGCCGCCTCAACCAGAGCAACCAGCTCGTCATGCGCGTGCGCGTCGAGGGGCCGGAGGCCGCGCGCCGCACAAGCCCGCGCTGGCGGGGCGTCGCGCTCGACTACTTCGACGGCCGCCGGTGGTATCAGTCCTCGAACGAGCGCCGGGCCGTGCTGCCGAGCGAGAACAACCTCTTCCCGCTCGGCACCACCGAAGACCTCAACCGGCTGACGACGCAGACCTTCTTCGTCGAGCCCGTTGACACCCCGGTGCTCTTCGCCGCGCCGCGGGCCGTCGCCCTCCAGGGCGCGCTCGCCTACGTCCGGCGCGACCCGCAGGACGGCCTCTCCTCGCGCCCGCACACGCAGGAGCGCGTGACCTACAGGGTCTACTCGGACACGGTCGAGCCGCCGGCCGAGCGGCTCCGCGACGACCGGCGGCCCTACCCGCAGGCGGCGACGCCGAACCTGCGACTGCCCGTCGGCAAGTATCTGCTCTGGCCCGACACCTTCGACCCGCGCGTCGCCGAACTCGCGCAGCGCGTCGTCCGCGAGGCCGGCGCGACGAACCGCTACGACATGGCGCGGGCCGTCGAGGCGCACTTGAACGCGAACGCCCACGGCGGCGCCTACAGCTACTCGCTGCTGATGCGGGCCTCCGGGCCTGACCCCCTGGCCGACTTCCTCTTCAACGTGCGCTCGGGCCACTGCGAGTATTTCTCGACGGCGATGGCCGTCATGCTGCGGACGCTCGGGGTGCCGACGCGCGTCGTCAACGGCTTCCAGTCGGGCGAGTACAACGCCGCGGCCGACGCCTACGTCGTCCGCCAGGCCGACGCGCACTCCTGGGTCGAGGTCTACTTCCCCGACTCGGACGCGTGGGTCGCCTTCGACCCGACGCCCGTCGCGGGCCGCCCCGCCGGGACGAGCGGCGAGGGACTGAGCGGCCAACTGCGACGCTACGCCGACGCGCTGGAGCTGTTTTGGATTCAGTACGTCGTCACTTATGATAGGCAGGGTCAACAGACACTCGCACGCACGGTGCGCGACGGCCTGCGCTCCTACCGCTCCGCGATGGCCGGCTTCCTCGCCGGGGTGCGGACGCGTCTGCCCGGCTGGGACGGCGCGGCGGGCGGCGGGGGCGGCCTGCTCGGCCTCTTCACTTCGCCGCTGGTCGCCGCGCCGGTCGCGCTCGGGCTGGCGGGGCTGCTCGCGTGGCGCGTGAAGAAGTCCGGGCGCTGGCCCCGAGGCCGCGCCCGGCGGAAGGGGGCCGCGGCCGCCCC
>DASZKF010000520.1:0-4319 GCA_035947355.1 Pyrinomonadaceae bacterium
CCCCCGCGGCCCCCGCGAGGGGGCGCGCGCCCGAGTGACTGCGGTTACTCGTCGCGGGAAGCATCTTCGTCTTCACCAACGACGTTCTCGGCCCCGGCCGGCTCGCCCTCGCTGGCGCGACCGGGCTGGGATGAATTCTGCACCTCGGGCGCGGACGACTCGGTGGCGAAGGCCGAGCGCGGAGAGAAGGGCGAGTCGTCCTCCTCGTCCGAGAGGCGCGGCTCGTCGCCGGCCGCCGTCTCGTCGGCCAGGGTGCTCGGCCGCTCCTGCTCGACGAAGGCGCCGGTGTGCTGGATGACGGCGGCCTCGGCCGAGGTGATGTCGGGCGCGGGCGTGATGGTGTCGGGCCGCAGGTCGCGCCCCGCGCCTTGCAGCAGCAGCTCGTCGGCCGACATCTGCTCGACCTCGGTCGTGGCTACGGGGTCGGCCGACTCGCCGGCGAGGATCACGTCCTCGGCCATGATGCCGGTGCGCGTGTGCGCGGCCTCGTCGTAGCCCTCGGCGATCATCTCGTCCGACGGCTCGACCTCGCCGGCACCCGCCTCGGGGTCGAACTCGACCGACGCGGCGCGCTGCTCGACCGCGCCGGCCCCCTCGGTGTCTTCCGCCATCTCGCCCCCCGCTTCCGAGACCGCCTCGACCAATTCGGCCGCGGCCTCTTCGGCCCCGGCGGCGGCCGGCTCGCCCGCTTCGCCCTCGGCCGGGGCCTGCGCGCCGGCGGCGTCTATCACGGCCTGCGCCGAGGAGATGATGCGCTCGGCCTCGTCCATGCTGACGTCGAGGAACTCGACGACGTCGTCTACGGTCGCGCCGGCCAGCGACTCGATGTCGCCGATGCCGTGCGCGGCGAGGGTGTCAACCATCGCCGGGTTCATGCCCTGCAAACGCTCCAGCGGCACCGGCTCGCCCGAGGCGATCATCGCGCCCATCTGCTGCGCCACCTCGCGCTTGATCTCCTCCTCGCTGCGGATGTCTATGTTCCACCCGACGAGCTTGGTGGCGAGGCGGACGTTCTGCCCGCGCTTGCCGATGGCGAGGCTCAACTGGTCTTCGTTGACGATGACCTCCATCTGGCGGCGCTCGATGTCGGTGATGCGCACCTGGTTGACCTTCGCCGGCGACAGCGCGTTGGCGGCGAAGACCGAAGGCTCGTCCGACCACTCGATGATGTCTATCTTCTCGCCGCGCAGCTCCCGGATGATGGCCTGCACGCGCGAGCCCTTCATGCCGACGCAGGCGCCCACGGGGTCCACGTCGCGCTCGGTCGAGGCGACGGCGATCTTGGCGCGCTCGCCCGGCTCGCGCACCGCCGACTTGATGACGACCGTCCCGTCGTAAATCTCCGGCACCTCCATCTCGAAGAGGCGGCGCAAAAGCTCCGGCGAGGTGCGCGAGACGACGACCTGCGGTCCTTTCGACTCCTTGGAGACGTCGTCAATGACGACGCGGATCCTCTCGCCCTGGTTCCAGGTCTCGCCGCGCGACTGCTGGTTGCGGGGCAGGACGGCCTCGATGTTCTCGCCGAGGTCAACGATCATGTCGCCGCGCTCGAACCGCTTGACGTAGCCGTTGACGAGGTCGCCGACCTTGTCTATGTACTGCTCGTAGACGTTGGCGCGGACGGCGTCGCGCACCTTCTGGAAGAGGATTTGCTTGGCGGTCTGCGCGGCGATGCGCCCCATCTCCTCCATCGGCATCGGGATTTGCAACTCGTCGCCGACCTCGACCTCGTCGCCGGCCAGCTCGCGGGCCTCGTCGAGCGACAGCTCCTTGCCGGGGTTCTCGACCTGCTCGACGACCTCCTTGGTGGCGAAAATCTCCAGCCCCGACTCGGAGGAGAACTCGACCTGAATCTCCTCGCCCGACTTGAACTGCTTGCGCGCCGCCGCGCGCACGGCCTCCTTCATCGCCTCGACGACGAGGTCGCGGTCGATGCCGTGCTCTTTACACAGCGCGTCAATGCTCTGGCCGATAGATGCGCTCATAAACTTTTCGGTCTCCGCTCCGGTCGCACCGGCCCGCGCTCGTCACACGGCGCGGCGGCGTCCCCGGCTATTCAGTTGTTATTCAGTTGTGACCGTCAGTGCCGCCCCTTCTGGCGGCGCGCTCGCGCTCCTCGGCGCGGCGGAACTCTTCCTCGACGTCAATCTCCAGATTCGCCTTCGCCACGTCGGCGAGCGGGATGAACACGCGGCCGTTCGTCTTGTCGTCAAAGACGACCTCGTCGCCCTCGACCCCGAGGATGCGCCCCGTGAAGTTGCGCTGGCCGTTGACCGGGGCGCGCGACTTGATCTTCGCGGGCCGCCCCGCGAAGCGCTCGTAGTCCTCGCGCCTGTAGAGGCCGCGCTCGAGCCCCGGCGACGAGACCTCCAAAGTGTAGGACGAGGAGATGAAGTCCTCTACGTCGAAGACCGCGCCGATGTGGTGGCTCACCTCGGAGCAGTCCTCGTGGGTGACGCCGCCGGGCTTGTCAATGTAGACGCGGACGACGGGCGAGCGGCCCCCGCCCGAGACCTCCGCGTGGACGAGTTCGAGCCCGCGCTCGGCGGCCGCGCGCGCGGCGATCTCGCGCACCCGCTCTTCAACCGAAACTTCCTCGCCCACGGCCCGCCTCCCTCCCGGAAAAGCCCCTTGCGCGCAAAAGAAAAAGTGGGCGCGAACCCACTGGACGCCGCCACCGCGCTCCGAGCAAGAGGCGGATTATACGGCAGCCGCGTGCGCGAGGCAAGCACCCAGATGGCACCGCGCGGGTGGGCCGCAAAGCACACCGAAAGCGGCACTTACCGCGGGGCTCGGGGGCCGGCGGTCTAGCGCCGCGGGCGGCATAAGTTGTCGCCCGCGGCGGCGCGACTTTGTCATCACCTACACGCAGCTCCAGTTCGACGCCTCGCAGAACCTGGAGGGCATTTTCAGGGGCCGGATCACGGCGCGCCTCGACAAGGCCGGCGACGCCCTAACGGGCAGGCCCACGGTCGACTTCTTCGACCTCCACGGGAACCTGCCCTTCTCGGGAGCGGGACGGTCAAGACGCAACGCCTCCCCGTCCTGGGGGCGAACTGAGCGCGGCGGCCTGAAATGAAAACGCGGCCGCGCGAATAAGGGTATGTGAGGCGGGAGAGTCGGCGTTGACAAAGGACGGGGGGCGCGTTTAACTTACCGCGCTTCGAAGGTCACGGCCGGCGGCGTCGCGCGTCCGCCGGCCCCGCCGAAACCGCCGGTTCTTTTGGCCGCCGCCGCCTTCACACACGACGCCGCCCGGCCGGAACCCAAAGACGCTTCGACCGGCCCGCCGAACACGGAACCCGCGCCGCGGCCCGCGACCCCGCGCCACCGACGCCGCCCCGCGCCACCCAGAGGAGGAAAACATGAGCCAGGAGAACGGCCCCCGGACGCCCGACCCCGAGACGCACGCCCCCGCGAGCCCCGACCCGGCCGCGCCCGCAGACCCGGCCGCGCTTAACGACGCCCCGCGCCCCGGCGCGGCGAAGATCAGCCTGACGGCGAAGATCTTCGTCGTCTTCTTCTACGCCGCCATCGGCGTGGCGGTGGCTTGGTTCGCCGGGGCCGAGGAGTACCTGAAGCGCTACTGGTGGGCCGCGGCGGGCGTCTTCGCCGTCGGCCTCATGGTGGCCCTCACGCCGGTCGTGCGCCGGTGGGTCCTGGAGGGGCAGGCGCAGCGGCGCATCGGGGCCATCATCGTCGTCTCGATCTTCCTCATCCTCGCCTTCTTCTGCGTCGTCTTCCTCGTTGACCCGGACTTCCAGGCGGCGGTGCTGCGGCTGATCTTCATCACGGTGGTCTGCTCGCTGCCGGCCGTCATGTACTACCTCTTCATCGCCACGAAGAAGTACAGCCTGCTGAACGAGCTGACGATCAACCTCCGCAGGCTCGGGCTGCTGGAGCCGGGGCAGGTCTCGCCGGCGCTGCGGCAGACGGGGCTCGACGGCGAGGGCGAGCGCGAGCGCGAGAACCGCATCAACACCTACGTGCAGAAGTTCGAGTCGGTCTACGGCTCGATTCCGACCGACCTCGGCGGGTTCCTCCTCAAGCCTTCCGACCCGAGCAAGAGCACCATTGACCAGCGCATCAGCAGCTCCGCGTCCGGCTTCACCAACATCTTCACCTTCGACACGGTGCTGCCCGTCCTTTTGGCGACGCTGCTCATCGCGCTCGGCTGGCTCATCACGCTGCCGCCGTGGGAGGGGAAGTTTGAACTGGGGAGGCTGAGGGGGGCGGTCGCCGCCGTCGCCGCCGAGACGCAGAGCGAGAGGCCGGCGACCGGCCCGGCGGCCACGGGCGCGGGACCGGCCGCGGCCGCC
>DASZKF010000521.1:0-7999 GCA_035947355.1 Pyrinomonadaceae bacterium
GTTGTCGCGCGACCCGCGCCGCACGCCCTGACGCAGAAAAAAACATCCCCCGCGCCGCCCTCCGTCTACCGCCCGCGCCCCGCGCCTCGCGCCTTGCAGGCGAAGGAGGTCGTCGGCCGCGCGGCTGTGGTAGCCGTCAAAGCCACGCCGAAGACTCCGGCCGCGCCCCCCGTCTACCGTCCGCAGCCGGCCCCGAGGGTTCTGCAACCGAAGGCGGCGCGGCCGGGGGCCGTGCGCCCTTCGGCGCCTCCGGCCTACCGCCCGCAGCCCGCCCCGAAGTGTTTGCAGCCGAGGGCGGCCGTCCCGACGGCCCCGGCGCCGTACCGGCCGGGCCCGCCGCACGCGGCCCCGCCGCCGCGTCAGGCCCGGCCCGCGCAGAACGTCTTGCAGGCCAAGCCCGCCGTCGCCGCCCCTGCGGCGTCGCCGGCCCGGCCAAGCCCCGTCCAAGCGCCGGCGGGTCTGCCGCCACGCGCGCCGGCCCCGTCCCTTACGGTACTGCGCGGCGTCATCCAGCGCGCCCTCGACGACCTCGACCCAGACCCCGACCCGAACTCCAACCCGAACCCGCGCCAGAGGAAGCGCCACCCCAAGCGCAAGAAGGAGAGCTCGGACAACGAGGACGACGACGGCGGGGGCGACGGCGAGTCGGTCGTCCCGCCGAAGAAGAAGCAGAACACGCGTAAGCAAGGCTTCTCCAAGGCCTTCATCCACAGAGAGACCAAGAGCGTCACCGTCCCTTACAACACCACCTTCGAGGGCCACTGGAAGAGTGATACCGAAGTCAGCGGCACGCGCGACTTCAGCGGCGAGCGGGGCCGGCAGATTCTCCGCCACATCTCGTCGCAACTGTTCCACTACACCAGAGAAAACCTGAAGCAGAACAAGGAGCAGGAATTTCAGGCCATGTCGGTCAACGGCCGCATCCTTGTGGCGGCCAACGAGGACGGCTCAATCTCGGCCCTCGTTGCAGACCTCAAGCAGAAGGCCGAGGAGTTCGCCGCCAAGAGCGTAGATGTCGAGACCCCTCCCCTTCACCCTTTGATAGAGATTCTGCAAACGCCCTACGTGAACGACCAGCGGACTAAGACGAATTCCTGGAAGATGCGGCAGGTGTTCACGGGGGGGCGCTCCTTCCCCGGCTTCAGCGCCGTCGAAACGCTCCTGCAAATCGTGAGGCAGACCGATTTTTACGAGATCATCAGCGCCGCCAACGCAGGCCAGTGCGCGCGCGCGATAACCGGCGAAACCTCCAAGGAAAAGATCATTCTGGTGACCGGCGGGAAGCTCCACGCCGAACAGAAATTGCTGCTCGCGCTCTACCGTTCCGGGGCGACCGACGCGGCGGAGATTTTCGGCAAGAAGCGGCCCTGCACGGGCTGTTTCCTGACCCTGCTCTTCGCGTGGCAGAAGCTCCACATGCCCATCACCTTCAACACCCACCCGGGCGGCTACTGGGGCACCGCCCGCGAGGGACTCATGCAGTTGTTCAAAGCGGCCAAGAATAAAGGGGAGACGACGCCCGAAGACGCGGTTACGTGGCTCAGAGAGCAGTTGGCAGCGCTCCAGACCTACCAGAGCCCCACCTTGGTAGAGGGGACGGTGCGCTCCAACATCAGGCCCAGAACGCTCAAGATCGACGAAAAGGTCTTGAACACTGAAACCAATAAAATGGTGCCGAAGAATCCCCTCGACGAGACCGGCTACGACTCGCCCTCCGAGACCGACATCGACGATGAGTTGTGACGAGACGGGGCCGCCCGCCGGGGCCGCCTCCTCAGAACTCAACCTTATTTCATCTTGCAACTTGCCGTTACTGCTCACGCACTTTGCTTTTCCTGCCCGGCCGGGTTAGAGTCGGCCGGCTTTTTCGAACGAACGCCCGGAGAGAGACTATGAAGACAATCACCATCGCGGCCTGCCTGTCCGTCATGCTGCTCCTCGCGCCGAGTCATTCGGCGGCGGTCAACACAGAAGGCGCGTCGGACACGGCCCGCGCGGCCGCCGCACAGGGGGCGCAGGACTTCACGCTGGTCAACTCGACGGGCGTGGAGATTCACGCGCTCTACATCTCGCCGCACGAGACCGACGACTGGGAGGAGGACGTGCTCGGGCGCGACACGCTGCCGAGCGGCGAGAGCGTCGAGATTAAATTCTCCCGCGCGGAGAAGGCGGCCCTGTGGGACTTGAGGGTCGAGGACAAGGAGGGCAACGCCATCGTCTGGGAGAACCTCAACCTCCTGGAAATCTCCAAAGTCACCCTGTACTACAAGGACGGCAAGGCCACGGCCGAAGTCGAGTAGGCCGCGCCGCCCGAAAGTTTTCGGCCGCCGGCCCCGCCCGTTCACCTTCACCCCGCGCCGCGCCTTTCCCAAGGCGCGGCCTTTTTGTGCCGGGCGGGCGGAGAATCTTGCGCCGCGCGCGGAAAGCCGTGCTAACATACGCGGCACAGGGAAGAGGCCGACGCCTCCGGCGACGATCTTTCAACACCTCACGCCCCGGCCCCTCGCGCCGCTCACCCGACGCGCCTGCCGTCAACGCACGCGCACCAACCGTCCTGCCAAAGGGAGGTATCCTCATGCGTTACGCCGTCCCGAAAATTCTCACGTCCCTCGTCCTCGCCGTCTCGCTCGTCTACGCCGTCCCCGCCGCTCAGCAGCGGCAGGCCGCACCCGCGTTCCGCACCGCCGGCCGACAGACCGCCCAACAGCCGACGCCGACCCCGAGGCGGCTCGCCCGGCGGGGCGGCCAGGCCAGCGCGCAGACCACGCCGAAGCCCACATCCGAACCGGGCGGCGCCCGCCGGCCCGGCGACGGCGACGGCGGCCGTGGTGATGATGTGCCGCCGCCGCCGCCGACACCCACGCCGACGCCAGAGAAAAAGAAGCGCGGGCTCGGCCCCGCCGGCTGGGCGGCCATCATCGGCGGCATCGTCGGCGGCGGCATCATCGCCCGCCGCGCGGCGAGCCGCTCCGACTCCGACGCCGAAGCCGAAAAGCTCTCGGAAGAAGGGCCGCAACTCCCCGACAGCTTCAGCCCGAGCGACCTCCGGCTCGTCGCCTTCCTGACCGGCAACTGGCCCCTGTTCATCGCCTACGAGCTGGAGGAGCCCGGCGTGGTCACGCTCACCATCGAGGCGGAGGGCTTCCCGCCCTTCGTCCACGAGTTCGGCGGGACGAGGCCCGGCCGCCACGAGGAGATGCTCCGGCTGCCCGCGGCCTTCGGCCGCAAGCCGCGGGTCGCCGCCTACGCGCTGCGCGCCTTGAGCGACCGGACGCCCTCGGCCCAACCCGTCCCGCTCCACCTCCATGCGTTCGGGGCCGGCGATAAGGCCGTCGGCTCGTCCGGCTTCGACCGCGTCAGCTTCCTGCCCGACCGGGTCGTCTCGGGCCAGCAGGAGCGGGCCAGCTACAGCTTCCACGCCATCCGCGACTTCAACAAGGCGTCGGCCGACTTCATGCGGCTCGGCCGCGGCAGCCGCCGCCAGATCGTCGCGCAGCTCGTCGACCGGGTGAGCTACAGGAGCGGCATCCGCAGCGGCCAGACCGTCAGCGGCGAGTGGAACTGCCAGCCGGGCAGCCGGCCCTCGGTCGGAATCCACGAGCTGTACGTGCGCGGCTGGCGGGGCGTCGGCGAAGGCGGCGACTGGATGATCACCTCCTCGGTGCCGCAGAGAGTCCTCGTCCAATGACGCGCCTCGCGGCCCCGGCCGGGGCGGGCGGGGCGCGGGCTGCGCCGCCCCGGCCGGGCTCCCGAATCTTCATCAGCTACCGCCGCCGCGACGCCAAGCACGCGGCGCGCGCCCTCCACGAGCGCCTCTGCGAGCACTTCGGCGAGGCCCGCGTCTTCATAGACCGGAGCGACATCGGCGGGGGCGCGGACTTCGTCGAGGTCATCCGCCGCGAGCTGGGGGCGAGCGCGGCCGTCGTCGTCGTCATCGGCGAGCACTGGCTGAGCGCCGCGGAGGACGGGCGGCGGCGGCTCGACGACCCCGGAGACTACGTCCGCATGGAGGTCGCCACCGCGCTCGCGCGCGGGGCCTTCGTCGTCCCCGTCCTGGTTGACGGCGCGCAGATGCCGCGCGAGCGCGACCTGCCCGATGACCTCAAGCCGCTCGCGCGCCGCAACGCCGAGGTGCTCGACGACCGCCACTGGGACGCGGACATCGAGCGGCTCGCCGCCGCGCTCAAAGCCGGCCTCGAAGAGCGGCAGATCGGTCTCGCCCGCGTGCTGCGTCGCTTCTGGCGCAGGAAGTTGGTGCGCGTCGGCGTCGGGGCGCTCGCGCTCGCCGCGGCCCTCTCCGCGCAGTACCGCTTCGCCTACCGCGCGGCCCCCGTCGAGCTGGCCGAGACGGGGCTGTTCGCGCCCGCCGCGGCCCGCCGCGGCCGCGACGAGCTGGTCATCGAAGGCCCGCAGACCGACTCGGCGGCGGGGCTGCTCTTCTCGCACGAAGGCCGGGCCGACGAGGTCGTTGACCTCGGCTTCGAGCGCGCCCGCGTCGGCGACCAGACGCGCGCCCTGCTCGCCGCCCTCGACTCGGACGCGCCGCAGGAGTTCGCCGGCCTCGCGCTCCAGACCCTTTACCCGCCGGAGGAGGGGCCGGCGGGGGCAGGCCCGGAGGCGGGCGAGACTTGCCGCACGTCGGTCGCCATCCGCGCCGCACGGCCCGCGGCGCTCCGGCTCTACCAGCTCAAAGACGCGGGCGGCGAGCGCTTCCGCGACTTAGAGTTGAAGGCCGACGGCGGCGACCTGCACGTCCGGGCCGTCACGGCAATGCCGGAGGGGGGGACGGCTGAGACGCTCGGCTGCCAGAAGAGCCTGAGCGCCGGCGACTCGTTCGCGGAGACCATCGAAGGCATGTTCACCCTCGACCTCATCGCCGAGGCCGGCAGCGCCTGCCGCATCAGCTTCAACGCCGCCGGCCGCGGCGGCCCGCCGTGGGGCGAAGGGCGCGGCGGCCTCTTCCGCCCCTTCGAGCTGGGGGGCGCGCCGCCGAAGCCCGACTCCCCGGCGCCGTTGCGCGCACGCGCCGTTCACGTCCGCCCGCTCGGCGGCGGGGGCGGGCCGCCGCTTCTCAGCGCCCGCGCCGCGGACGGCGGGCTGCTCAACCTCGACGGCCTGGAGGTCGGCCCCGACAGCCTGCTGCTCGGCGTCTCGGGGCGGGCGCTGGTCGAGAGCGGCGGCGCGGCCTACGCCGACCCCGCCGCCCGCCTCAAGCAGCACCCGGCCGCCGCCGCCCTCTTCGCCGTCGCAGACCTCGCGCTCCTCGCCTGGTTCCTCCTGCTCCTCTTCGGCGCGCGCCGCCGCCGCGCCTGAGCGGCGCCTCGGCCCCCGCCGTAACCGGGACGCGCGCCCGCGCGTATAAGCACGGGCGGCGTGCTCGGAGGGCCGCCGCAAATCTCTCCCAAGATCAATTCAGGAGAAAACATTCGATGCGCAACCCGAAGCGCCCGGCCGGTCTGCCCCTCGTCCTGACGCTCGCCTGCGCCCTGGCCGCCGCGCCGGCGAGGGCGCAGCAGCCCTCGGCGACGCAGCCCGCCGCCGAGTCTGACCTCCAGGCGCGCCTCGCCGCCGCCGAGAAGGTGATTGACGAGAAGCGCAAGGAGCTGGGCGTGCCGGGCGTCTCGCTCGTCGTGGTCATGGACGGCCGCGTCGTCTACCTGAAGGGGCTGGGCGTCAGGGACTTCGAGAGGAAGCTGCCGGTCACGCCCGACACGCTCTTCGCCATCGGGTCCGCGTCGAAGGCGTTCACGGCGATGCTCGTGTTGATGGCGGCCGACGAAGGCAAGCTCTCGCTCGAAGACCCGCCGCGGAAGTTCCTCCCCTACTTCAAGCTGCGAGACCCGGAGGCCGACGCGAAGATCACCGTGCGCGACCTGCTCTCGCACAGCTCCGGCCTCAACCGCACGGACATCGCGTGGATCACGGGGGCTCTGACGCGCGAGGAGGTCATCCGCGTCGCCGCGCAGGCCAAGCCGACGGCGAAGCTGAGGGAGAAGTTCCAGTACCAGAACGTGATGTACTCGGCGGCGGGCGAGGCGGCCGCCGCGGCGCTCGGCTCTTCGTGGGAGCGGCTCGTCCGCGAGCGCATCTTCAAGCCGCTCGGAATGAAGTCCTCGGTGCTGAGCGTGCCCGAGATGCAGCGCACGCGTGACTTCGCCTTCGGCTACGACTACGACGCGGCGACGGGGGAGACGCGCCGGCTGCCTACGCGCGACTTCCCGGCCGTGGCCGCCGCCGGGGCCGTCAACTCGAACGCGCGCGACATGGCCCGCTGGCTCCGGCTCGTGCTCGGCGGCGGGGAGTTCGAGGGCCGCCGGCTCGTTTCCCAGAAGAGCTTCGCCGAGATGGTCAGGCCGCAGCAGAAGATCGGCGGCAGCCTCTCGTACGGGCTCGGTTGGTTCCTGCGCGACTGGCGCGGCCACCGGGTCGTCGAGCACGGCGGCAACATTGACGGCTTCAACGCGCTCGTCGCCCTGATGCCCGACCAGCGGCTCGGCTTCGTTATGCTCTCGAACGTGACCGGCTCGCCGCTCGGCGCGACGGCGATGGAGGCCGTCTGGTCGAACCTCGTCGGCGCGCCGGAGGCGAAAGAGCAGAAGGCCGGGGCGGCCACCGAGACGGCCGTGAAGGTCGAGGAAGAGGTCGGCAGCTACCTGCTCGCCGAGGCGAACATGACGCTGGAGGTCGCGCTCAAGGATGGCCGGCTGACGCTCGCCGTGCCGGGCCAGCCCGTCTACACGCTCGAACCCGTCGCGGGCCGCCGCTACCGGATCGCCGAGGGCTTCTTCATCACCTTCCGCCCGTCGAAGGACGGCGCGCGGGAGTCGGAAGCCTACCTCGAACAGCCGCACGGCAACTACGTGCTGAAGAAGGTCAAGGGGTCGGACGCGACGAACGCGCCCGTCTCCGGCGCGGCCGGCGAGTACGCCGGCCCGCTCAAGGAGGTCGTCGGCTCCTACGAGCCGGAGGGGCGGGGCGCGCCGCTCGAAGTCGTCGTCAAGGACGGCCGGGTCACGCTCGTCGTGCCGGGCCAGGCGCCCTACCCGCTCGAAGAGCGCTCGAAGGACGTGCTCGGCTCGCCCTCCCTGCCCGAGGGCTACAGCGTCAACGTCCGGCGCGACGAGGCGGGCCGCGTCACGGGCGTCCTGCTCAAACAGCCGAACGGCGAGTTCGTCTACCGCCGCGCGGCCGCGTTGCCCGCGGGGTTGACGGTCGAGGAGTTGATGCGCAGGGCGGTCGAGGCGGCGGGCGGCGAGGCGAACCTTCGCAAGCACCGGACGATGATGGCCGTGGCCGAAGTGACTCTCGAACACCAGGGCGTCGGCGGCGAGGCGGTCATCTACGCCAGAGCGCCTAACGCGGCCGCTTCGCAGATGACGCTCGTGGCGCTCGGCAAGCGGATCGGCACCTACCACGAGTTCTTCGACGGCGCGCAGGGCGGCGAGGAGGCGAGCTTCC
This sequence comes from Pyrinomonadaceae bacterium, assembly GCA_035947355.1. Lineage (GTDB taxonomy): Bacteria > Acidobacteriota > Blastocatellia > Pyrinomonadales > Pyrinomonadaceae > QHXN01. Next base: position 7,459 of record DASZKF010000521.1, read on the forward strand.
TCGCCTTCCGCCCGAAGACCGGCAAGTCGCTCGTGGACGCGCGCGTCGGCGCGGACTTCTACGGCCCGCTCAACTGGAGGACGCTCTACAAGACGGCGGAGCTGCGGCGCGTCGCGCAGGTCGGCGGCGAGGAGGCTTACGTCGTCGTGCTCACGCCCGCGGAAGGCAACCCCGTGACGCAGTACTACTCGGCGAAGACCTTCCGCCTCCTGCGGCAGGACACGCTCATCACGGCCGGCCCCGTCACCGAGCCGGTCACGGAGAAGTTCACCGACTACCGCGAGGTGGACGGCGTCCTCCTCCCCTTCACCCGCACCTCGACCTCGCCGAGCATGGGCGACACCGTGCTGAAGCTCAAAGAAATCAAGTTCGACGTGGACGTTCCCGAGGAAGCTTTCCGCCGGCAGACGCCGACGAAGGATTAGGCCGTGAGGGCTGCTTCGAGGTCAGGGCGTTCGTCGGATTTGATGTAAGATCATTTCAACACAGAGGACACAGAGGGCGCAGAGGAAGACAAGTTGATTTCTCTGCGCCCTCTGTG
>DASZKF010000522.1:0-19354 GCA_035947355.1 Pyrinomonadaceae bacterium
GGAAGTAGTCAGTAGCGCTCCGCGCTACTGACGTTGACGTTATCACTCTGAAGATTCACCAGCGGAGGTTTTTCTACTGACTACTGACTACTTATGACGAAGTCTTTAATCATCGCCATTGACGGGCCGTCCGGGGCGGGGAAGTCTACGCTGGGGCGGAAGCTCGCGCGCGAGCTGGGGCTGCTCTACATAGACACGGGGGCGATGTACAGGGCGGTGGCGCTGGCCGTGACGCGCGCCGGGGTGAGCACGGCCGACCCGAAGGCCGTGGCCGAGGCCGCGCGCCGCGCCGAGATTCAGCTGGCCGGCGACCCCGACTCCTTGCAGGTGCGCCTGGACGGCTCGGACGTGTCCGAAGAGATTCGCGGCGAGCAGATCGGCCACACGGCCTCGGTCATCTCGGCCATCCCCGAGGTGCGGCGCGAGCTCGTCCGCCGCCAGCGCGAGCTGGGCGCGGGCGGCGGCGTCGTCCTCGACGGCCGCGACATCGGGACCGTGGTCTTCCCCGACGCCGACGTGAAGTTCTTCCTCACGGCCGTCCCCGAGGAGCGCGCCCGCCGCCGCCACGACGAGGAGCGCCTCAAGGAGCGCGACCAGACCTTCGAGGCCACCCTCGCCGACATCAACGCCCGCGACCGCCGCGACGCGTCGCGCGAAGACTCGCCGCTCCGCATCGCCGACGACGCCGTCGTCATAGACACCACCGAGCTCCCCGTCGAGGAGGTCTACCGCCGCATGCTCGCCGTCATCCGCGAGCGCCGGCCCGACGCGCGGGGCGGCCCTCCGGCGGGGCCGTAGCCCCCGCCCCTTACCGCCCCGTGGGTGGTCACGCCAACCCTGTCAGAATAAGCTCGTGTGGGATGCTGCCGCGTCGCCGGCTTGAATGAGTTGTCGGGCAGCCGCCGCGCTCTCGCGCAGGGCCTCGACCTTCTCACGGTGCTCCTCGACGAACCACTCGTTCAGCAAAGGCAAATATTCCGACTGTAACTCCGCGGGCAACTCGAAGAAACTGGAGACTATCGTGCCGCGACAACGCGGGCTGCCGCAATTGCACTGCCACACCACCCCGCCGTGACAATCAATGATGTAGTCGTAGGTGATCTCGTCGCCAGACTCGATTGCCTTTCGGGCCACGACGTGCCGGACGCCGTCAATGGTTTTTACGTAGGTGGTCGGGTCGCAACATGAGTTAATGTGGCGCTCCGGCGACCTCATGAGCACGGTCTTGCCACCCGCGAGATAGTCGCAGTGGTAGCTATGCTCGCCCAGTTCGGGGCGCAGCGGGTGCTCCGCATCCACGACACGCGAGTCATCAATCGGAAGGACGATCTCGCCCTCCGCGAAATCGCGAGCGGCGAAGACGCCGAGGCCATGAATTCTCGACTCGGCCACGATTACATCAACCATGGATTTCGGACGCCTGACGCCCGGCATCGCCCGCCGCGCACGCAGCCTCGAAGCTACTCAAGTTCACCACGAGAGGCAGGCTAATCCGCGGCCGGGTGCGTGCCGTTGTTAGGCGCAGGTAGGCCAAAAAGGTTCTACCACTAAAGAGCACTATCCCGCATCTACCTGACGCTGACGAGCACCATATTGCTCGTTTCGCCGTGCAGACTGATGCTGATGCGCGCTTCCCCCTCCGCCTTAAGCCCGTCCGGCAGCCTTACTGTCATTTGTGTCAGCCAACCGAAGTTAGGGACTTTAGCTACCGACTCAACCACCAAAGGGAAGACATTGCCCTGCGAATCTACAATTCGGGCCGTGACAGCAGAAATACTTTCGCCGCGCCTTAATTCAAGGTTGACGGCGAAAAGCAAAATTCGCGTGCGGCGATCAGAGCTAAAGTTTTGCTCGGTCGAGAGGGGGAATGGCCCGCTCCTCAGCGTCACGGAGTCTAGCGCAACGGCCCGCTCTGTGTCCGGCTCGGTGAGGAGTATGGGGCGGGCCGGCGGGGAGTTGACGGGCACCAGCGTGACGTCAATTCGCTGGTAGTAGAGCGCCGTCAGCCCCTCGAATCCGGAGTGCGTACCGGCTATGAGCCATAATTCGCCGTCGGAGTTGGCGGTCACCGTCGCCGCCTGCCTGACGGCTCGCTGCAAGGGGACGTAGGGCGTCGGGCGCGCGCCGCAAGTCAGGCCGTTGGCGATGCTGCCGCCGGGTGCGGTGGTTAGTCCCCACTGGTTAGGGTCGAGGACGTTGACGTTCATCCGCATGTGGGGGGCAACCGGCTGAGACTCTGGCAAGGCAAGCGGCTCGGCAGCGGAGGCGCCAGCCCTCAAAGAGACGGACCCGCCGGGCGAGCCGCCGCCGCATACGCTCGGGGCGTTCGAGGCGAAGTTGATGATAAAGTTGACCTGGTATGACTGCCCGGCCACGATGCCGTCCGTCGGGCCGAGGCGCTTCTTCAGCAGCATCAGGAGATCACCCGAGCGGTTGTGCCCCTGCATGTAGAACCCTGTGCCGTTCACCCCTAACTCAGGCGGTAGGGTGCGCGCTTCCGCACGCAGTTCGTAGCTCTCTTGGCTGGCCGGGCTGTAGTTGGCGAACACGGGCTGCCACCCTTGCAAGCCGCCGCGGAAATCCGAACTGAGAGACAGGGCCGAAGACGCGCACCCGCCCGCGATCATAAACCGAGCACTCATACTCGTCAGCGGATGAGTCGGCGTTACCGCCTGCGCACGGACTTCCGCGCCGCCTTGAGGCACCACCCACTCGAAAGAGACGGTCGGCGCGAAAGGCAAGGTCTGGAAGAACCCCACCCCGCCGGCCCAAAAACGGATGTGTGTCGGCTGCGCGTCTTGCCTGCCGGTCGGATCGAAAGTCGCGGTGACGAGCGTTGAGCACGGCACGGTCCCCGACGAAGCAGTAACATTTAGGGGATTTGGTGGGAGCGGGCGATCCCCTTCAACTGTAAGCTCATACCCACCTGAGCCTCCCGCAAGCGAAACCACCCCGACCACCCATTTCCTGTATTGGGCCCCCGCCTCCGGGAAGAACAATGTGGTCAGCGCGCCGCCTTCTCTGGGCTGAACGTCGAGCGCTTCTGAGTGGAAAACTCCGCCGCCGTCCACGTAACCTAAGACCAGTTGGCAGCTTAAAGCCGACAGGCTTCTGATTCTGACGACTGCCTGGCGCGTGTCAATGTGAAAATAGTCTTTGTCGGAAGCCGTGCTCAAGCTCCCCCTTAAACGCACCGGCTGATTCACGGGCGCAGGCGCGTTAAAAGCAGCCGCCGGGTCATCAAGAAGGTCTGACGTTTCATTAAGCACGACATCATCAATGATGCCATTACAATCATCGTCGATGTCGTTGACGACCTCAGTGGCGCCCGGACGGATTGCGGGATTGCGATCGTCAAAGTCGTCCTGCACCCCGCTGAAACCGTCCCCGTCCGCATCAACGCAGGCGGGGTTGGATGACGTGTAGGTCTGCGCAAGAAATGATCTCGCCGGAGCAGTGGCGTCCCAGCGCCATGCATCGAGTTGACAAGTGATGTTCCGGCCGGCGCCGGCGGCCAAAGCCTTGACGAGGAGGTCATTCTTCTCTTCGGGCGTAACAGGCGCGGGGTTGCCTTGCGCCTTGTAGTCTCTGAGGTATGCGAACGCCCGTCTCACGGCGGCCGGCCCGTGCAGGCGGGCGAAACGCAAGACGAAGCCTGCCCACGCAGTCCTATTGTCAATGCCCAGGCTCCGACACGCGCTATCACGTACGCATTTTGCCCACGAAGCATCTGCACCGGCGGCGTTCCAGGCGGCGAGATTTCTGTTAATAGTTTTGCCGAGCAAGGAGCGAGGCTCCGTCTGGGCCTCGCCCGAACGGTTATAGACTTGAATATACGGGACGAGCAGGGCCGTCCAGGCGTGGGGCGCGTCGCTCCCGTATTCCAGATAATTTTTCGGGCTGGAATAGATATCGAAACTGTGCGCCAGCTCGTGCCGGACTACCGCGTGGACGACGGCGCCCGAAATCTGCTCCTTAACGTCAGGGAGTTGCGAGGCGTCTATTTCGATACCCTTCGTCCCTAACAGCGCCATCCCGAGAGCTTCGGCGCCACAGTCGAGCAGGCCAACGACTGCGACGGTGGCGAGCCCGCTGCCCGAGGGCTCGCCGCCGACCAACTCCGCCATGTGGGCGTAAAGCTGGTCGCTCAGGTCAACGAGTTGCCACACTTCCTCGCGGCTAAGGGACCCCGCCCCGGTGAGCCAGGAAGCGGGCACGGCCCAACGGACATACTTACCGTCGAAGGCGTGCAAGGTGTAGGTAGCATTGCAACCGAAAGATGTGTATTGGATGAGAGTCTCGGCGGGAACGCCGGACAGGTTTTCTGCGCCCCCCGCACGCCTCAGGCTCAACACCTTGATGAGGCGCACTCTATCAGTCTCCGATTTAACATCGCTTGGCGGCAAATAGTCGCGCCCCCAATCGGCAAGGGGTCTGACTGACTGGGACTCATTAGATGGGTCAAACGGTTGATCGGTGACTGAAGGGCGTGCCGGTCGCGTCTGCGTAAATCCTGTGAGTAAAAGCAGAATAGGGGTAAGGTAAACGAGTCTGAACGACCGGCTGACATAAGACCCATAGGAGTAACGGCAGGTCATACTTCTCCTCCGAATAAATGCCGAATTGAGTTAGGGATTGAGCTCAAGGGTTAATAAAGTTGCGGCAGCAAGAACGGTAAGGCCCTCCCTCAAGCGTACGCGCGTGGATTCAAAAAGTAAGCGCAACACGGGGTAAGAGCATGTTAGGACTGGGGACGGCCGCCGGCCCTGCCCTGGCAATTGCGCCCGGCCGGCCGTCTAATTCCACGCGGCTTGCGAGTTAGGCAAGAAAAACTTGTACCTTTCAGCGTTATGCCACTGGCCGAAGGTCGGGTCTCGGTCGCCTGGTCGCGAGCATAAGGTGCAGGCGCGGGAACGATACTCGCGCCGGGGCGGGCTGTCAACGGCGGGGCCGTCGGGGCGGAAATGGGAGCGGGCGAATGCGAGGTGCTACAATTTACTCAGGTACGTTGATCAAACTTATGTTCACGGGCATCATCGAGGAGCTGGGCCGCGTCCGCTCGGTCGAGGGGCGGGGCGAGGGCGTGCGGGTGACGGTCGAGGCGCGGGTCGTGACCGAGGGGACGCGTGAGGGGGACTCCATCGCGGTCAACGGCGTGTGTCTGACGGCGCTCGACGTGCGGCCGGGTTCGTTCGCGGCCGACGGGTCGCGGGAGACTTTGCAGCGCTCGACGCTGGGGAACCTGCGGGCCGGTTCGGCGGTCAATCTGGAGCGCGCCGTGACGCCCGCCACGAGGCTCGGCGGGCACATCGTGCAGGGGCACGTGGACGCGCGCGGCCGGTTCCTCTCGGCCGGGGAGCACGGCGGCTCCTGGACGGTGCGGATCGGCTACCCGCCCGAGGTCGCGCGCTACCTCGTCTTCAAAGGCTCGGTCGCCGTCGAGGGCATCAGCCTGACGGTCGCCGCCCTCGCCGAAGACTACTTCGAGGTCGCCGTCATCCCGAAGACCTGGGCCGTGACGAACCTCTCGACCCTGCGCCCCGGCGACCCCGTCAACCTCGAAGCCGACATCATCGCCAAGTACGTCGAGCGCATCCTCTCGGCCGGCGCGCGCCAGGGCGGCGGGCTGACGCTCGAAAAACTCACCGACCTCGGCTACGCGTGACGGCGGTGTTCACTTATCCGCCTGCACAATCTCGGAGACGTTCCCGAACGGGTCTTCGAAGACGACCGCGCCGGCGCGGCCGCCCTCCGACGGTTTTCGGGTGATGTTTTCGACCCCCAGGCCCTTCAGCGCGGCGAGGCTTTGTCGGAGGTCTTCGGCCTCGAAGACGACGGTGTAGAACGGCTCGGCCCGCGGGTACTCGCTTTTGATCGGCCTCACCCCCGGCCTGTAGTGCAGCATGAAGCCGAAAGTCTTGTCGGCGTGGCCGAGCGGCAGGTCGAGCGGCAGGTACTTCTCGCTGCGCACGACGAAGCCGAGCCGGTTGCTGTAGAAGTCGCGGGCCGCCTCCATGTCGGGCACGAGGAAGCCGAAGTTGTAGAGCCTCGGCTCCCTGAAAGGCTCGACCTTGACGACGGTCTGGTGCATGAGCGAGATTCTGCGCCCGAAGGGGTCGCGGACGGAGATGGCGTAGCCGACGCCCTCCTTGCGCCTCTCGCTCTCGGCGAACTCCACGCCCGCGGCTTTCATCCGTCGGATGGCCTCGTCCAGGTCGTTGACCTGGAGGGTCAGCCCGACCTGCGTGTCCGACGGCCCGGCCTTTTGCAGCCTCCCGACTTTACACAGGATCAGCTTGACGCGGTCGTCGGTCTTCAGCACGACCCGCCGCGGGTGCTCGGCCCTGTCCGCCACCTCGAAGCCGAGCTTCCCCGTGTAGAAAGACAGGGCCTTCTCCATGTCGTCCACGTTGATCTTCAGAGCGCTCGTGCGCAGCGAGGGCTTTTCTCCGTGCCCCTGCGCCCCCGCCGCCGCGGGCGACAGGGCGCGGGCGCACGCAACGAGCAGCCCCAACGCCAGGCCGAGCCAAGCTGCACGTCTCATGTGGGACTTCCTCCCGCGTCATCAATCTCCCGCGGAGAGTGCCGGAGGCCGGCCCGGCGTGCTGTGCGAAAATTGCTTTTATGACTCGCGCCGGGCGCGACGCCGCTCGCCCGGCGTCGCGCCGAAGCGGCGCTTGAACAGGCGTGTGAACGAACTGGCGTCTTCGAAGCCGACGCTGTGGCACACGTCCGTGATGGACAGGCTCTTCCCCTCGACCATCCGCAGTGCCTGGCGCAGGCGCACGTCGGTCAAATACTGGTGAGGCGTGAGGCCGAAGGCGGCCTTGAAGAGGCGCAGGAAGTGGTGCGGCGACAGGCACGCGACGCGCGCCAGCTCGCGCAGGCCGCCCGGCTCGACGTAGCAGGATTCGATGTAGTCGCGCGCCAGGCACAGGCGCCTGTAGACCTCAAGCCTCGTCGCGCGCCGGGCCAGCGGCAGCCGCTCGGCCTCGCGCAAGGCCAGCCCCTGCGCCCGCAGGAGGGCTTCGAGGAGGCGGCCGGACTGCTCGTCGAGCCAGAGCTGCTCGGCCCGGCCCTCGGCTATCCGGCCGTGGAGCCGCGCCAGGAGCGGCGAGACGAGTTGATCCCGGCGGCGCAGGCTCTGGAAGAAAGGCGCCGGCCAGCGCGGGCTCCCTTCCGGGTTGTCTAAGAGGTCTTCGTGCGGCCGCTCGAAGGCGGCGAGGACTTCACCCTCAAGCCCGTCCCGGAAGAAGAGGCAGAACGACTCGACCGCCTCGTCCGAGTAGATGTGGCTGGCGTAAGGCTGCCCGTTATTTAAGACCAGGTAGGCGCCCTCGCCGACGGCCATCGGCACGCCGGAGACTTCGTAGGTTTCGCTGCCCTTCAGACATGATTTGACCGAGAGCGGGGCCGTGTGTTCCGCGTAAGAGATGTCGCGGGAACGCGCGTAGACGACGACGTTCCGCCGGTGGAAGAAAGAGAAGTCCTTCCCCGCGCCCGCGCCCTGGCCCGTGCCGGGGAACCGCCTGAGTATCATCCGTGCCCTCCGCGCGCTCGGCCCGCGCGACAACTTGGATGGCGGCCGCGGGGGAAAGCGCCGCCCGGCCCCCGACGGAACTCGCGCCGACGCCTTCAGAGCTTCTGATTCGGGGGTGGCGCGGCACAGCCCCTTTCGGTTAACATGACGGGCGACCGCAAATTCTCTCCGCCGAAGTTCGCTTTTGAGTTAAAAGCCATGCCGTTTGCTTCCGTCGAAGAGGCCGCCGCAGAGATGCGCGAGGGCCGGATGATTATCATCGTGGACGACGAAGACCGCGAGAACGAGGGCGACCTCTGCTGCGCGGCCGAAAAGGTCACGCCCGAGGTCATCAACTTCATGGCGACCCACGCCCGCGGCCTCATCTGCATGCCCCTGACCGAGGAGCGCTGCGACGAGCTGCACCTGACGATGCAGGTCGCCGACAACACCTCCTTCCTCGGCACGGCCTTCACGGTCTCCGTCGAGGCCCGCAAAGGGGTCACGACCGGCATCTCGGCCCACGACCGCGCGACCACCATCCTCACCGCCGTAGACCCGCAGACCCGCCCGCAAGACCTCGCGCGGCCCGGCCACGTCTTCCCCCTGCGGGCCAAGACGGGAGGCGTCCTCGTCCGGCCGGGGCAGACCGAGGCGGTCGTTGACCTCGCGCGCGTCGCCGGCCTCTCCCCGGCCGGCGTCATCTGCGAGATCATGAACCCGGACGGGACGATGGCGCGCCTGCCGCAGCTCGAAGAGTTCGCCGCCCGCCACGGGCTGAAGATGATCACGGTGGCCGACCTCGTCCGCTACCGGATGCGGAAGGAAGTCCTGGTGCGGCGCGCGGCCGAGACCGACCTGCCGACCGTCTACGGCACGTTCCGCGCCGTCGCCTTCGAGAACGAGCTGAACGGCGAGGTGCACCTCGCGATGGTGATGGGCGAGGTGAGGACGGACGACCCCGTGCTCGTCCGCGTCCACACCGAGAACGTGACGTGTGACATGTTCGGCTCGCTCATAGACGACACGGGCTTCCAGCTGCACACGGCGCTGGAGAAGATCGCCGCCGAGGGCCGCGGCGTCGTCCTCTACCTGCGCCAGCGCCACAACAACCTCGACCTCGTCCACCAGCTCAAGACCTACCAGCTCATGCAGGAGCGCGGGCTGTCGAAGGCGGAGGCGTCGGTCGAGACGGGCTACGGCACCGACCGCGACTACGGCGTCGGCGCGCAAATCCTCCACGAGCTGGGCCTGCGCCGCATCCTCCTGCTCACGAACCACCCCCCGAAGGTCTCCGCGCTCGAAGGCTTCGAGCTGGAGATCGTCGGCAACGTGCCGCTCGGGAGCCCGGCGAGGGAGGAGAAGAGAATGATGAATGCGGAATGATGAATGATGAATTAAATCATTCAAGCTTCTTCACATTCATCATTCATCATTCCGCATTCATCATTTTTTCCGCGTTATGTCCCCTGACGAGCGAGACCCGCGACAGACCCCGCCGGCCGACGAGTCCGCCCCCTTGCGGTTCGAGGAGCCGCCCGGCGGCCAGGGCGCGCCCGCGCCGCTGACGCCGAAGGGGCGGCGCGCCCGCTGGCGCAGGATCGTCAACCGCCGCAACGCGATGTGGACGGGCGTCGTCGCGGTCGTCGCGGCCGTCGCCCTGGTCATCATCATTTTCCTTCTCTACCGCAGCGGGCAGGTGGATCGCATCATCGCCCGTCAGCTCATCGGCACGCTCGCGCGCTACAACATCAGGGCCGAGATTGACTCGTTCGAGACGAAGTTCTCGCCGCGCACGGCCGAGCTGCGCGGCCTGCGGCTCTACAACTCCGTCACCGGCGCGCAGATCGGGAAGGTTGACCGCGTCCTCGCCAAAGTCCGCATCGAGGACATGTGGGCCTTGAGCCTGCGCCGCGAAGTTGACCTCGAAGAATTAACCGTGGACGGGCTGGAGCTGTGGGTCAAGTTCGACGAGCAGGGGCGCTCGAACTTCGCCGAGCTGACCATCCCGCCGCCGCGGCCGAACGAGCGCATCCTCTTCGCCTACTCGACGGCGAAGGTCACGCTCAACGGCGCCGTCGTCCACTACGACGACGACCGCTACGACATCTCCGGCGAGGCGCGCAACGTCCGCGCCCTCGTCCAGCCCGACGACCCCAACGCGCCCGAAGAGAGCCGGATGAACCGCATAGACCTCTGGCTCTCCGACTCGACCTTCGTCTACAACGGCCGCCCCGTCGAGCGCATTGACCTCGAACTCCACGCCCGCGCCAACCAGGTCCGCGCCGACATCAACGAGCTTGTCTTGCGCTCGCCCGTCACCGAGGCGCGACTGTCCGGCGTCATGGACGACTGGCGCGCGCTCCGCTACCGCATGAAGGTCAACGCCTCGGTTGACCTGACGCAGACCTCGGACGTTTTGCAGTTAGAGACGACGGTGCGCGGCGCGGGCCGCTTCGAGGGCACGGTCGCGGGCGAGGGCGAGGACTACCGCGTCGAGGGGCAGATAGTCTCTGACGCGCTCGCGGCCGACGGCATCCGCCTCCAGGCCCTGAACGTCAACGCGACCGCCTCGGGCCGCGGCAGCTCTTACGAGGCGCAGGGCCGCGCCGTCGCCGAGCTTCTGTCGGCGGGCGACTTCCAGTTGAACGTCGTGCAGCTGGCGGGGCGCGTGACGGGCACGGGCACGGACTTCCGCTGGGTCGGCGACCTGCGCGCGGCCGCCGCCCGCGGCGGGGCGGGCAGCATCGCCGGCCTCATCCTGAGCGACGCCGAGGCCGAGCTGCGCGACGAGCGTCTGACGGGAAGCGCCGCGGGGCTGAGCGCCGGCTCCGTGACCTTCGAGGGCGGGCGCGCGTCGGGCGTGCAGGCTTCGGGGATAGACTTCGAGCGCGCGCCGTCGGGCGAGGCGCGCGTCACGGTGGACGGCGCGCGCGCCAGTTCGGTCGTCTCCGATGGGACGACCGTGAGCGGCGTGCAGGCTTCGGGCGTCGAGGCGCGCGTCGCGGCCGACTCTTCGGCCGAGGTCGCAGTCCGGCAGGTGCGCGTCGGCGGCTTGCAGACGGCGCAGGCGCGCACGGGCGCGCTCAACATCGCGGGCGTGCGCCTGTCGGTCTCGCCGGGCGGGCGCGTCGAGGGGAGTTCTGGAGACATCAACGCGGGCACGGTCGCCTTCACCACGGGCCGCGGGCCGGAGGGGCAGGGCCGCGCCGAGAACGTCCGCCTCGCCCGCCCCCGCTTTGTGCTTGAGCCGGGCGGCCGCTACCGCGCGAGCGCCGACCTCAGTCTCGGCGGCGGCGTGCTCGGCACGATGAAGCTCGGCTCGGCCCGCGCCGCGGTCGTCGCCACCGGAGACCAGATTCAACTCAACGACTTCGTCGCCGAGGTCTTCGGCGGCCGCGCGCAGGGGAGCGCGACCGTCGCGACGGGGCGGCGTGGCACCTCTTCGGTCAGGGCCGGGTTCGAGAACGTGGACGTGGGCGGCCTCGTCGCGGCGCTCACGGGCCGCGCCGTGCCGCTCACGGGCGGCGCGACCGGCACCGCTAACCTGACTTTCCCCGGCACAAACTTCCAGGCCGCCTCCGGCCGGCTCGAAGCGCAGTTCAGCGGCGCGACGGGGCGCGACGAGACGGCGCGCACCCCGCTCACCGGCGACCTCGCGCTCACGGCCGACCGCGGCCTCTTCCAAATCGAGCGCGCCAACCTGCGCACCGGCGCGACCGAGCTTTCGGCCACGGGCCGCTTCTCCTTCGCGGGCGGCTCCGACCTCGCCGTTGACCTCAACTCGGCCGACGCCGCGGAGCTTCAGGCGGTCGCGCTCTCGACGGGCCTGCTGCCCGACCTCGAAGAGCGGGTCAGGGAGATGGGCGTCGGGCTGGCCGGCAACCTGACCTTCAAGGGGCGGGTCACGGGCGACCTCGACCGTCCCGTAGTCAACGGCCGCTTCGAGCTCGGCTCGCTCACCGTCCGCGGCCGAGACCTCGGCGCGCTCTCGGCCGACATCGCGTCCGACGCGGCGGCGACGCGCATCGAGAACGGGCGGCTCGTCGAGCGCGACGGCGGCGGCGCGCAGTTCGCCGCCGTCATCCCGCGCGCCGGCGTGAACAACATCTCCTTCGAGGCGACGTTAGAGAACGCCAACGCCGCCGACCTCGTCGCCGCGCTCGGCCTCGGCGGCCGCACCGCGCCGGGCGCGACGCCGCCCGTCACCGACAACCTCGCCGGCCTCGGCCCGGCCTCGGGCCGCATCAGCGTCACGGGCTACCCCGGCGCGATGTCGGGCAGCGCCGACCTGCGCGTGGCCGCGGGCCGCATCGGCGGGCAGCCCTACGAGGAGATCGCGGCGCGCGCGACCTTCAGCGGCTCGAAGGTCAACCTCGAACGGCTCGACGCGCGGCTCTCGGCCGGGCTGGTGAGCGCGACCGGGGAGGTTGACATTGAGACGCAGTCGTTCGACCTGCGCGCGCGCGGCGAAAACGTCCAGCTCGGCGCGCTCGCGGCCGCCCTCGGCGGGGCCGCCGGCCGCCTGCCGCAGCTCGGCGGCGCGGCCGACTTCACGGCCTCGGCCTCCGGGAGCCTGCTCAACCCGACCAGCTACCGCGCCGAGATAGACGCGAAGGGGCGCGACGTGACCGTCAACGGGCGGCCCGCCGGCGAGCTGACGCTCGTGGGCCGCACCACCGCGGATCAGAAGTTCAACGTCGAGCTGACGACGGGCCTCCTCGGCCGGCCGCAGACCCTTCGCGCGCAGATTGATCTCGCGGGCGAGGGCCTGCCGCTCACCTTCGAGACCTCGCTCGCGGGCGCAGACCTGACGCCGCTCTTCGCAGCGCTCCTGCCCCCCGAGGTGCGCGTGACGGGGCGGGCCACGGGGACTCTGCGCGCCTCGGGCGCGCTGCTCGACGAGGAGGGCGCGTTCACCGCGTCGGCCCTCTCGGGCCGCGCCGAGTTCACCGAGCTGACCGTGACGGTCGAGGACGTGCCGCTGACGGCCCAGAGCCCGCTCGTCGTCCTCTTCTCGCCGCGCGAGATCACTTTCGAGCAGACGCGGTTCACGGGGCCGGGCACCAACATCCGCTTCGGCGGCACGGCGGCCGTCGGCGCGGGCGGCCGCCAGAACTTCACCGTGGACGGCGACTTGAACCTCCGCGTGCTCAGCAACCCGCAGCAGAACTTCTTCCTCTCGGGCGCGGCCCGCGTCGGCGTGCGCGTCGCCGGCACGTTCGAAGACCCTTTGATTACCGGCACGGCTTCGCTCGCCAACGCCTCTTTCGCGCTGCTCATCACCGACGAGCGGCTGACGGCGACGAACATCAACGGCACCGTCCGCTTCAACGGCGAGCAGGCGAGCGTCGAGACCCTGACGGGCCGGCTCGGCGGCGGCCGCTTCGAGGTCACGGGCGGGGCGCTGCTCGCGGGCTTCCGGCCGTCGCAGTTCCGCCTCGGCGTGCGCGGGCAGAACGTCACCGTCCCGTTCCCGCAGGACTTCCGCACCACGGCCGACGCCGCCCTCGACATTACGGGGCGGGCCGACTCTCAGGTGCGCGTCAGCGGCGAGGTCAACGTGCGCCGCGCCGAGTACACCGAAGACATAGACCTGGCCGACATCATTGACCGCCGCACCGAGCAGGCGCTGACGGCCGAGGCGGGCGGGGGCGGCGGCGAGGGCTTGCTGGCCGGGCGCACCACGCTCGACCTCTCGATACAGGGGCGTGACGCGCTCGTCGTGCGCAACAACCTCGCCGACATCGTCGGCTCGATCAACCTGCGCGCGGTCGGCCCCGTGGACGACCCCGTCATCTCCGGGCGCATCACGGCGACGCGCGGCACGCTCGCCTTCCGCAATGACCGCTTCGAGATTCAGCGCGCCATCATAGACCTGCCGCCGCGGCGCGGGGCCGACCCCGTCCTGAACATCCTGGCCGAGGCCGAGATCGCCGGCTACCGCATCACGCCGGCCATCACGGGGCCGCTCTCGCAGCCGGTCGTCAACCTCCGCTCCGACCCGGCGCTGCCGCAGGCCGACATCGTCTCGCTGATCACGACGGGGAGCCTCGCCACCGGCGAGCAGAGCTTCTCGACCATCGCGCAGACCGGCCTGGGGACGGCGACTAGTCTGCTCACGGAGAGCCTGATCAACGCGCCCGTGCGCCGCGCCACCGACAAGCTGTTCGGCCTCAACCGCTTCGAGTTCGACCCGATCATCTCGGGCCGCGGCGGCGCGAGCCCGACGGCGCGCCTCACCGTCGGCCGGCAGATCAACCGCGACCTCGCCGTCACCTTCTCGACGAACGTGACCGGCGAGCCGAACCAGGTCATCGCGGTCGTCTACCGCGTCAGCGACCGACTCTCGTTCGTCGCCCAGTACCAGCAGGGCGCGACCGACGCGCTGCGCACGCGCAGCAACAACTTCAACTTCGAGCTGCGGTTCAGGAAGCGGTACTGAAAAAGTTTCGAGTTTCAAGTTCAAAGTTTCGAGTTCGCGGGCCAACCTTGAGCTTCGCCGCCCGGTCTTGAACGGACAAACTTTGAACTTGGAACTTTGAACTTGGAACTTACATGAGGGTTCTGTTCGCCATCGTCGCGCTGTCGCTCCTGCCGTTCGCCGCGCGGGCCGACGTGCGGCTCGCGCCCGACCTGACGCGGTTCGAGGGGCGCGTCGTCGAGACGGTCGAGCTGGAGGTCGAGCAGGCGTCGGTGCCCGAGGCGGCGCTCGGCGAGCTGCGGGCGCGGCTGCGCCTCGCGGCCGGCGAGCCCTTCTCGGCCATCCTCGCGCGCGAGTCCTTGCAGGCCCTCTTCGACTCGGGCCGCGTCGCCGACGCGCGCATCGAGGCCACGGACTCGACGCGGCTCGGGCCGGACGGCCGGGCGCGCGTCCGCCTCCGCTTCGTCATCCGCCCGCAGGTGGTGGTGGACGACGTGGAGTTCGAGGTCGGCGTCACCGAGGGCACCGGCATCACCGAGGAGGAGCTGCGCGCGCGCCTCAACCTGCTGGAGCCGGGCCGCCGCCTGACCGAGCAGGCGCTCCGGCAGAACGCCGACGCCGTCCAGGTCTACCTCCGCGACCGAGGCTTCTTCCGCGCCGAGGTCTCCTACGAGCAGCGGCTCGACCCGTCGCGCACGCGGGCGACGGTCGTCTTCCGCGTCGAGCCGGGGCCGGCCACGCGGCTCGAATCCTTCGACGTGAAGATAGACGGCTTCGGCCCGGCCGACCTCGCCGCCGTCAAGTTGCCGATGCCGCCCGGCGGGCGCTTCACGCAGGAGGGCCTCGGCGCGAACGTGGCCGCCGTCCGCCGCGCCGTCATGGACAAGGGCTTCCTCGCCCCGCGCATAGACGAGCCGGAGGTCAGCTTCGACCCGGCGACGAACAGCATCGCCGTCGCGCTCAAGGGGAGCGTCGGGCCGAAGGTCACGGTCAACGTCACCGGCCACGAGCTGAGCGAGAAGCGCCAGCGCGAGCTGCTGCCGGTGCTGCGCGAGGGGACGATTGAATTCTCGGCCGTCGTCGAGGGCGAGCGCCGCCTGCGCAACCGCCTCCAGGAGGAGGGCTACTTCTTCCCCGAAGTCACCTCGACCTGCGTGGTCGTCCCGCCGCTCGCGCCCGCGCCCCAGCCCGCGCCGCTCGCCCTGCCCGGCGGCGAGGCGGGCGAGCCCTCGACGTGCGAGCTGATCAACCCGGACGAGCTGGCGGGCCGCAGCGTCACGATCAACTACGAGATCAACCGCGGCCGCCGCTTCGAGCTGACCGAGATCCGCATCGAGGGCACCGACGCCCTCTCGGTCGCGGACGTGGAGGGCCAACTGCGCAGCCAGGAGGCGAACGTCTTCGGAATCATCCCGTTCCTCGGCTACGGCCGCGGCTACACGAGCGACGACGCCCTGGAGCGCGACCGCCAGTTGATCCGCACGAGGCTGCGCAACGAGCTGGGCTACCGGCAGGCCGAGGTGGACGTGCGGCGCGGCGTCGCGCTCGAGGGCGACGACCTCATCATCACCTTCGACGTGACCGAGGGGCCGCTCACGCGCGTCGAGGGCGTGGACGTGCGCGGCAACCAGATTTTCACCGCCGAGCAGTTGGAGCGCGCCCGCTGCCCCGAAGACCCGCTCCCGGACGAGACCTGCGTCATCCGCGGCGCGCCCTTCTCGCGCGTCGCCGCCCGCTCGGACGCCGACCGCCTGCGCGGCCACTACGTCCGCAACGGCTACGTCGAGGCCGACGTGCAGCTCTCGGTCGTCAACCTGCCGCGCGCGCCGGGGAGCAAGGACGACCGCGTCCGCCTGCTCTACACCGTCGCCGAGTCCGACAAGGTCTTCATCCGCCACATCATCGTCAGCGGGCTGGTGATGACGAAGCCGGAGGCCGTCCTCGAGGCCATCCCGCTGCGCGAGAACGAGGTGCTGCGCGGCGACGACCTCGCCGAGAGCGAGCGCATCCTCCTGAACACCTCCGACGCCTTCCGCCAGGTCATCATCCGCACCGAGCCGGCCGGCGAGACCGAGGGCGGCTTCAAGCGCCGCGACGTGTTCATTGACGTCGAGGAGCGCGAGCGCATCACGACCGACTACATCGTCGGCTTCTCGACCGACAACGGCCCGCTCGGCGGCTTCGAGGTCCGCAACGTCAACCTCTTCGGCCAGCTCCGGCAGGGGGCCTTCCGCTCGCGCTTCAGCCGCCTCCAGCAGCTCGTCCGCCTCGAATACTTCGACCCGCGCTTCCAGCGCTACGGCGCGCGCGAGTTCGCGCCGCTGACGGCCTCCGTGCAGTACCAGCGCGACACCTCGGTGACGCGCTTCTTCCGCACCACCATAGACCGCGGCGCCAACGGCGTCGTCCAGCGCTTCGACCCCGAGGGCAACCTCATCGACGAGTTCGGCCGCGAGGTCAAAGGCCCTTCGATCAACCGCCTCAGCTTCAACCTGGAGACGCAGCGCGACCTCGAACTGGAGCTTTCGCCCGCGGGGGCGGTGCGACGCCGCAGCACCATCTTCCTGCGCTACAACTACGAGGACGTGCGCCTCTTCAACATCGGGAGCCTCCTGATCGCGCCGATGCTCCGGCCCGACCAGGCCGTCAGGCTCTCGCGCCTCGCCGCCTCGTTCGCCCGTGACACGCGCGACCGGCAGTTCGACCCGACGCGCGGCGACTTCCTCACGCTCGACTACTCGCTGGCCCTGAAGCAGCTCGGCGGCAACATCTCCTTCAACAAGCTGCTCGCCACCTACCGCCGCTACCGGACGTTCAAGCTGCTGCGCGACACGACGCTGGCCGCCGGCTTCCAGCTCGGCCTCGCCAACATCCTCCAGCCTTCCGACCGCGACGACGACGGGCTCATCACCGACGTCGACCGCCGGCTCCCAATCAGCGAACGCTTCTTCTCGGGCGGCTCGACCTCCCTGCGCGGCTTCGCCTTCGAGGAGGCCGGCCCCCGCGTCGTCGCCCCCTTCTGCGCCTTCGGCCCGCAGCCCTCGCCGCTCCCGCCCTGCGGCACCTTCCGCGACGAGAAGGGCGAGCCGATAGAACTGAACCCCTTCACCGTGCCCGTCGGCGGCAACGCCGTGGCGGTCGTCAACCTCGAAGCCCGCGTCGGCGTGAGGCGCGACCTCCAGGTCGTTCCCTTCTACGACGGCGGCAACGTCTTCGAGCGCGTCTCCGACCTCTTCGGCCGCGGCGACGACGAGCCGGGCCGCGACCCGAACCTGCGCGCGAAGTGGACGCACACGGTCGGCCTCGGCCTGCGCCTCAAGACGCCGTTCGGCTCGCTCGGCGTGGACTACGGCTACCTCCTCAACCCGCCCGAGTTCCTGATCCCGCAGTTCGGCGGCGGCACGGCCGTCCACCGGCTGCGCAACAGCCAGATACACTTCCGCTTCGGGCAGACGTTCTAAAGTGAAGGCAGAAGGCAGAAGGCAGAAGGCGGAAGGCAGAAGGCAGCACGCTGCGCGACACGGCCGCCGACGCTTTCTCCCCGACCGCATCATCACAAACCTTCCTTACCGCCTTCTGCCTTTTGCCTTCTGCCTTTTGATTTTCCTGACCGCGTTCGGCGTCCGCCTCCTGATGATTCAGGACGCGCGGCTCGAAGCCGGGAGGGTGCAGACGGCGGTCACGAACAACTACCGGCACATGGCGCGGCTGCTCGCGGAGGGAGGCGTCGAGGGGTTCTTCAGCCCGGCCTCTCCGGCGGCCGACCCCGACACGCTCGGCCACCCGCCGGGCTACCCCTTCGTCATCGCGCTGGTGCGCGGAGCGGGCGGCGGGACGGACGAGGCCGTACAACTCGTGCAAGCCGTCGCCGACTCTCTGGCGGCGGTCGTCCTCTTCCTCATCGCGGCCGAGCTGCTGTCGTTGTGCGCGGGCGCGGTCGCGGGGCTGCTCGCCGCGCTCGCGCCGCAGTTCGCCTGGAACTCCGTGCTGCTCCTGCCCGACACGCTGGCCGTGCTGCCGATCCTCCTGGCCGTCTACCTCGTCGCGCGCGGCCTCCGGAGGCCGGGCCTCGCCGCGTTCGCCGCGGCCGGCGCGCTCGTCGGCGTCTCCTGCTGGCTGCGGGCCAACGCCCTCCTGCTCGCGCCTTTCCTCGCCGCGGCGGTCTTCCTGGTGTCGGAGAAAAAATCGAGGGCGCGTTACTCGCTGGCGGTCGTCGCGGGCGCGGTGCTCGTCATCGCGCCTTTGACTTTGCGTAACGCCGTCGTCTTCGGCGCGTTCGTCCCGGTCTCGCTCGGCGCGGGGCAGACCCTGCTCGAAGGCATCGCCGACTACGACCGCGCGGGCAGGTTCGGGATACCGGCCACGGACCTCGGCATCATGCGGCAGGAGGCCGCAGAGTCGGCGCGCCCCGACTACGCCGAGACGCTCTTCGGCCCCGACGCGGTCGCACGCGAGCGGCGGCGGCTCGCGCGCGGCCTCCGGGTGATCCTCCGCCACCCGCTCTGGTTCGCCTCCGCGATGGCGCGGCGCGCCGCCTCGATGCTCAGGCTGGAGCGCGCGCGCACGGTCAGCCCGCGCCCGCAGGTCGCGTATGACCTCGACGCGGCCCACGCGGCTCGGCTCGTCTGGCACGGCACGGCGGCGGAGCTGTCCGCCGGCGGGCGCGCGCTTTCGCCTTCGGCCTCGGTCGAGTTGGGAAGCGACGGCGGGTTTCTGATGCTCGCGGGCGACGAGTCGAAGGACGCGCCGCAGTTCGCCTCCGCGCCGGTGCCGGTCGAGGCCGGGACGGACTACCTGTTCGACGTGGACGTGCGCGTCGGGCGCGGGCGCATGAGGGTCGGCGTGACGGACGAGTCGGCGCGCGAGACTTTCGCCTCGACGATGGCCGAGGCCCCGGAGGGCGCAGCAGCCCCGGCGGCCGGGGCGTTCTACACGCCCTACGGGGCAGACTGGCCGCCCGTGAAAATCCCTTTCGTGAGCGGGCGCGCGGGCGCGGTCAGGCTCGTCTTTTTCAACGCGCCGTCCGAGCCGCCCCGGCCCGTGCTGGGCGTCGCCGGGGCGCGGCTCTACGCGCTCGGCCCGGCGTCGCAGGCGTGGACGCGCTGGCCGCGCCTCCTCCTCGCCGCGGCGCAGAAGCCTTTCGTCACGGCCGTCATGCTCCCGCTCGCGCTGGCCGGCGTCGTCCTCCTGCTGCGGGAAAAAAAGTGGCGCGCGGCCGTCGTCCTGCTCGCCGTTCCGGTTTATTATCTGTGCGTGCAGTCGGCGCTCCACACCGAGTACCGCTACGTCCTCGCCCTGCACCACTTTCTTTTCGCGGCGGCGGCCTTCGCCCTCTGCCGCGCGGGACAGAAGTTAGTTTCGAGTTTCGGGTTTCGAGTTTCGAGTTCGGGCTGCGTGGGTTGAGCCATTCA
>DASZKF010000523.1:0-1874 GCA_035947355.1 Pyrinomonadaceae bacterium
GAGGGCGTCTCAAGTTAGCCCCCGCCGGACGCCGGGGCTGGCTTGAGACGCCCTCCCTCACGGTCGGGCTTCCGCACTTGAGCCGCGCCGCATCTGACAACAGCCGCTTCCGCATCGGTCATCATAAACTTTATAATCGGCGGCAACGTCTCCCCGGTAAAACCATAAGGATTCATCAGACCATGCTTTTTTCAACTAACTTCCGCGTAGCGCTTTTCGGTCTTGCCCTACTCGTGCTGTGCGCGAGCGCTCACACGGCCGCGGCCGCGCCGCGCTGGTCGGCGAAGTTGGACGGGCGCGTGCGCTTTTACCAGGCGACCGAGGTCGGCGTGCTCGTCGTCGGGACGGAGAAGTCCCTGTACGGCGTGGACGCGGAGACGGGCGACGTGCTCTGGCGGCGCAAGGGCGCGCGCCCTTCGGAGACGGACGTGGCGGCCGTGCCGGGCACCGACGTGCTGCTTCTGAGCGTCGAGGGCGGGGGCAGGACGCGGCTCGAAGCCGTGGACATCCTGACGGGAGGGGCGCTGTGGCGCACGGACAAGGTGCGCGGCTCGGTCATGCAGATGGCGGTCGAGCCGGACGCGAACCTGCTCGCCGCCGTGCTGGCGCGCGACGCTCGCGGCCAGGCGCGCGAGGGCTTCAAGCGCAAGCCGACGGTGCACGTCTTCGACCTCGCCGCCGGCCGCGAGCTCTGGAAGCGCGAGCTGGAGAGCGAGGTCGAGATGATGCCCGCGGGCGGCGACGGCGAAGTCTCTTACACGCTCGACAACTACCGCCCGCCGGCCTTCCTCGACGGCCGCCTCTACCTCTTCTACGAGGGCGTCACCTCGCTCGACGCGCGGACGGGCAAGGAGCGGAGGCGCGAGAAGTTCCGCGTCAACGAGGAGGGACTGGCGCTCACCGAGGCCGACCCCGCGGCCGACGAGGCGCACGTCTACTTTTCGGGGCGCGGCCGCGTGCGCGCCGTCTCCCGTGAGAACGGCGAGGAGGTCTGGGAGTCGAAAGACCTCGGCGTCACGCCGGAGATGATCCTCGCGCGCGGCGTGCTCTACGTGAGGACGGGCGGGCGCTTCGCGCGGCTCGACGGCGGCGAGGTGGCCGAGCGCGGCCCCTACGGCGTGAGCGCGGTTGACGCCGCGGACGGCAAGACCCTCTGGCGTTACAAGGGCGCCGACAAAGGCATCACGAACATCGCGCTGCCCGACCCCTCGACGGTGCTCGTCGCCGACCGCGACGACCTCATCTTCATAGACGCCGCCACGGGCAAGCGCCGCCAGAAGGTCTCGCACGGCGTCGAGGGCGCGGCCTTCGTCGTCTTAAACGAGCGGGGGGCGGCGGTCGTCGGCGGGCGCAGCGAGGTCGCGGCCTTCGACGCGCGGGACGGGCGCGAGCTTTGGCGCGCGCGCCACACGCCGCCGGGCCGCGGCCTGCTGCGCACGGTCGGGGCGGTGGCGGCCCGCGCCGCCTCGCTTTATTTCCGCTACGGCGGGGCGGCGACGACGGCCCTGCGCGGGGCGCGGCTGCTCGGCGCGGTCGGGAGCCTCCGCTGGTCGGGCCTCGCCGCGCACGCGACCGTGCCCGACCTGACGAGCCTGGCGTCGAACTACGCGCGCGACCGCGCCACCGAGCGCTTCGCCTCCTTCGGCGTCCTCTCGCGCCTCTCGCGGCTGCGCGGCGCGAGCGTGCCGCGCGGCGTGACGCTGCCCCGCGACGCGATGCCCGACCTGAACCTGCCGCGCCCTTCGGTCAACGTGGATGTCGAGGAGCGCCTGCTCGACCGGCTCGACCCTTCGAGCCAGCTCGAACGCCTCTCGCGCTTCCTCTGGCGGCGCCGCCGCCTCGCCGCGCTCCGCGGCCAGTGGATGTACTTCTAC
>DASZKF010000524.1:0-11532 GCA_035947355.1 Pyrinomonadaceae bacterium
CACTTGAGGCATTGTCACCGCTCCCGAAGTGGCGGACGGGTCCCGAAGGGGGCTCCGCGGGCGGGGGCGGGTTTTTTTGAGGAGCCCCGCCCCCGCGGCGGCTTCAGACGGCCGCGCCGCAGCACTTCTTGTACTTCTTGCCGGAGCCGCACGGGCACGGCTCGTTGCGCCCGATCTTGGGCTGGTCGCGCGTCACGGTCTTGGTGCGCGCGGCCTCCTCGCCGGCGGCCGTCGCGCCCTGGTTCGCCTTCGTGAAGGTCATCGAGGTGGGGCGGCGCGAGCGGCGCTGCCGGAGCTGTTCGGGCGACTGCTCGGCGACGACCTGGAGGTTGAAGAGCGTGCGCAC
Source organism: Pyrinomonadaceae bacterium (assembly GCA_035947355.1). Lineage (GTDB taxonomy): Bacteria > Acidobacteriota > Blastocatellia > Pyrinomonadales > Pyrinomonadaceae > QHXN01. Next base: position 347 of record DASZKF010000524.1, read on the forward strand.
CGTGTTCGTGTCTATCCGGTCGAGCATCGCCTGGAACATGTCGAAGCTCTCCTTCTTGTACTCGACGAGCGGGTCCTTCTGCCCGTAGCCGACCAGCCCGATGCCCTGCTTGAGGTGGTCTATGGCGAGGAGGTGATCCTTCCACTGCGCGTCAATGATGTTGAGCATGATGATGCGCTCGTAGGTGCGCATCGCCTCGGCCCCGATCTGCGCCTCCTTCGCCTCGTACTGCGCCCTGACCTTCTCCCAGATTTGACTCCCGATCTGCTCGGAGCTGGAGTTCTCGAAGTCTATGCGCTCGGCCTCGACGTCGAAGGCGTAGACGGCGTGGAGCTGGATGCTGAAGTTCTCCACGTCCCAGTCCTCGGGCGCGGCCTCGGCCGGCAGGTACTGCTTGACGAGGTCGGAAAGTAAGTCTTCGGCGACGCCGAGGATGTAGTCGCGCTGGTCGGGCTCCTCCATCAGCTGGCGGCGCAGGCCGTAGATGGTCTCGCGCTGCCGGTTCATCACGTCGTCGTACTGGAGGAGGTGTTTGCGCGTCTCGAAGTTGCGCGCCTCGACCGACTTCTGCGCCGCCTCGATGCGCTTCGAGACCATCTTCGACTCGATGGCGACGCCCTTCTCCATCCCCAGACGCTGCATCAGGGCCTTCACCTTGTCGCCGGCGAAGATGCGCATCAGGTCGTCTTCGAGCGAGAGGTAGAAGCGCGAGGAGCCGGGGTCGCCCTGGCGGCCGGCGCGGCCGCGCAGCTGGTTGTCTATGCGCCGCGACTCGTGGCGCTCGGTCCCGAGGATGTGGAGGCCGCCGAGGGCGACGACTTCCTCGTGCTCGCGCTCGACGAAGGGCTTGATGTAGGCGAGCGCCTCCTCGAACTGCTCTTTGGTCGCCTCGTCGGGGTCAACCTCCTGCCGCTTGAGGTGCTCGCGCGCGAGGAACTCGGGGTTGCCGCCGAGGAGGATGTCGGTGCCGCGGCCGGCCATGTTGGTCGCGATGGTGATGGCGCCCTTGCGGCCGGCCTGCGCGACGATCTCGGCCTCGCGCTCGTGGTGCTTGGCGTTGAGGACGTGGTGGTAGTTCGGGATTTCGCCGTCGCCCTCGATGAGGATGTTGCCGCGCTCGTCCTTGTGCGGGATGCCGGCCTTCACCAGGCGGCGCGAGATCAGCTCCGAGTTCTCGACCGAGACGGTGCCGACGAGGACGGGCTGGCCCTTCTCGTGCAGCTCGACGATCTCTTCGACCACCGCGTCCCACTTCTCCGGCAGCGTCCGGTAGATGACGTCCGAGTTGTCCCTGCGCACCATCGGCCGGTGCGTCGGGATGACGGCGACCTCGAGCTTGTAGGTCGAGTCGAACTCGGCGGCCTCGGTCTCGGCCGTGCCGGTCATGCCGGCGAGCTTGTCGTAGAGGCGGAAGTAGTTTTGCAGGGTGATGGTGGCGAGCGTCTGGTTCTCGCGCTCGATTTTGACGCCCTCCTTGGCCTCGACCGCCTGGTGCAGGCCGTCCGACCAGCGGCGGCCCTGCATGAGGCGCCCCGTGAACTCGTCCACGATGATGACCTGCCCGTCCTGCACGACGTAGTGGTGGTCGAGCTTGTAGAGCGTGTGCGCCTTCAAGGCGTTCTCGACGCAGTGCAGCATCTCCATGTTCGAGGGGTCGTAGAGGTTGCCGACGCCGAGGAGGCGCTCGGCGTGATCCACGCCCTCCTCGGTCAGCACCGCCGAGTGCTGCTTCTCGTCCACGAGGTAGTCGCCGGGGCCGGGCTTGTTGTCCGGCCCCATCTCGGCCCGCTTGAGGTGCGGGATGACGGCGTTGGCCTGGTAGTATTTGTCGGTCGCCTCGTCCGACGCGCCGGAGATGATGAGCGGGGTGCGCGCCTCGTCAATCAGAATCGAGTCCACCTCGTCCACGATGGCGTAGAAGTGCGCGCGCTGGACGCAGGTGGCGAGGTCGAACTTCATGTTGTCGCGCAGGTAGTCGAAGCCGAACTCGTTGTTCGTCCCGTAGGTAATGTCGGCGGCGTAGGCGTCCTTGCGCTCCCAGTCGTCGAGGTCGTTGACGATGGCCCCGACGGTGAGCCCGAGGTGCTTGTAGATGCGGCCCATCCACTCGGCGTCGCGGGTGGCGAGGTAGTCGTTGACGGTGACGACGTGGACGCCGCGCCCCGTCAGGGCGTTGAGGGTGGCGGGGAGCGTGGCGACGAGCGTCTTGCCCTCGCCGGTGCGCATCTCGGCGATCTTGCCCTGGTGCAGGGCGATGCCGCCGATGAGCTGCACGTCGAAGTGGCGCATCCCCGTCGCGCGCACACTCGCCTCGCGCGTGAGGGCGAAGACCTCGGGGAGGATTTCGTCGAGCGCCTCCTGCGTGCGCCGCTTGCGCTCCTTGCGCGCCTCCTCGCCCTTGCCCGTGATGTCGCCGATGGCGGCCGCGACCTGCTCGCGGTAGCGCGCGATGCGCTCGCGCATCTCCTCGTCCGTGAGCCGCTTCGTCTCCGGCTCCAACTCGTTGATGCGCGCGACGAGCGGCTGGAGTCCCTTCAGGTAGCGCTGGTTGCTGCTGCCGAAGACCCTGGTCAGGAACTTGTCTATCATCTTCTTAAATCCTTATCAAAACCGCAGTCCGGAGTCTCAAGTCTGGAGTCTAAAGTCAAGAACTTGTCTTTGACTTTAGACTCCAGACTTGAGACTCACGACTTAATCGCTTTGAGCGATTCTATGTGAGCGGCCGGGGGGTGGCAAGCCGGCGGTAAGTTCAAAGTTTCAAGTTCAAAGTTTCAAGTTAAAAACAATCTCCTAACTTGAAACTTTGAACTTGAAACTTGAAACTCCGCGACGGCTCGCCGGAGCGGCTTAGTCGGGTGTGACTTGCTTGAGGAGGAGGTTGCCCATCGCCTCGCGGGTGGTGTCGAGGTTCATCACGAGGTGCTTGCCGCTGGCGGAGAGTTTCATGCCGCCGAGGACGACGCCCTCCGGCGTGCCGCGCCGCACCATGCGCCCGATGTTGAGCAGCACGCGGTAGCCGCGGGCCATCTCCTCGGCGCGCGCCTCCGAGGGCGTCTCCGAGAGCGTGTGGGCCGAGAAGCGGTCGCCGTCGAGCGTGAAGGTCATCGAGACGTGCGTGACGCCTTCGAGCGGCTGGAGCGCGCGGCTCTCACTGAGCGAGGCGACGAAGTCCTGGGCGACGGCGCGGAAGTGCGGGTTGGCGGCCGACTCGCCGGTGATGACCGGGTTCGAGAGCGTCCCGTCCTCGGCGCGGTCGACCTCGACCGTGATCGCCTGCCGCTTCGAGAGGTCGAGCTTGCCCTGCTCCTTGAGCCGCTTCGAGCGCGCGAGGAAGGCCCGGAACGGGGCCATGTTGATCTTGGCCGGCTTGCGCGCGGAGGCGTCCACCTTCTGCGCCTGCGCGAAAATCGCCACCTCGCCGGCCGGCAGCACTCCGAGGACGAACGCGCCGACGACGGCCGCCCGCGCTATGAAGACCCTGCTGAAGAGTGTGTGTCGCATCTTTAAGCTTCGCGTCCGAGCGAGAAGTATTTTAACCCCGCGGGGGCAATCTCCGCCCGCCTTCACTGCCGCGGCGTGGCCGCCTTCCTCCGTGCGAGCATCTCGTTAATCATCCGGCCGCCGACCTCGCGCGGCACCTCGGAAATGAAGTTGAAGCGCCGCCCGTCGGCCGCCATGCGCACGCCCTCGTAGAGCAGGCCCACGTCCGTCCCCCGGTTGGCCTGCCGCACCGCTTGCAGCATCAGGCCGTAGGCTTCCGCCAACCGCGCCGCCCTCTCCTTGCTCGGAAGGTCGGCGGCGATGTGGAAGCGCAACACCTGGCCGTCGAGCTTGAGCGACATGTGTACGGCCTCCGCGTCGTTGACGACGCGGAGGGCGCGGCTCTGGCTGAGCGCCGTGACGAGCCTCTGCGCCAGCTCCTGCAACACAGGGTCTTGGACGGGGCTGAGGCTGACGCTCTCGGGCTTGAACGTGCCGTCCTCATTCAACTCGGCCGCGGCTTGCAGCTCCACGTCGCGGCTCAAATCCAGCCGGCCGCGCTCGACCATCTCCTGGCCCCACCGGGCGACCTCTTCCCACGGCCTGACGCCGACGACCGGGCCCTTGACGGCCTCCCCCTGCGCCGCGCGCCCCGCCTCCTGCGCGGGGGCCGGGCGCGTCAGGCCGAGCGCGAGGAGCGCGGCCACGCAGGCTTTGAGGAAGAATGTCGGACGCATTCGGTGTCGGCCCTCGTCAGCTCTTGCCGTTGGCGGGCGCCCCGCCGGCGGCCTCCTTCTCTTTCTCCTTCGCGGCCTTGCGCTCCAGCATCTTGGCGATCATCTTGCCGGCGGCGTCCTTCGGCATCTCGAAGGTCAGAATGAAGTCCTTGCCCTCCCGGCCGACCTTCAGGTTCTTGTACAGCTCGCCCTCGTCCGTCCCGTCCTTCGCCAGCCGCGTGAGGAACAGGAGGCCGGCGTAGCCGTCGGCCGCCTTCCCGGCCTCCGCCTCAGAGGCGAACTCGTTGGCGATCCTGACGCTGATGTTCTGCTCGTCGACCTTGAGCGCCATCTTCACGTCGGTCACGCCGTCGAGGACGGCGAGGGCCCTGCTCTGGCTGAAGGCCGTGATGAGCAACTGCGCCAACTCTTCCGTCGCCGGGTCGCTCGCGCTGACCCACTTAATCTTAACGCTCTCGGGCTTGAAGGTGCCGTCGCCGTTGCGCTCGGCGGTCGCCGTCACGTCCACCGAGCTGTCGAGCTTGAGCCGGCCCTGCTCGTACATCTCCTTGCCCTTCTGCGCGAAATCCTCGAAGGGCTTGGGGTTAACGGTCGGGCGCTTGACGCCGTACTTGAGGGCGGCCTCGTCGATCTTGGTCTCGGCGGCCTTGCGCTCCGCCTCGTCGGCGGGCGTCGGCGTCGGCTCGGCCTGGGCAATCTCCTGGGGCGTCGGCGTCGGCTCCGGCGTGGCGATGACCTCGGCGCGCGGCCGGCGCACGCGCGGCTGCCTGATGACGACGGGCGGAGGCGGCGGCGCGGTCTGCGCCATGAGCATCGGGTCGGCGGGCGGGATGGCCTCGGGCGGCGGGCCGAAGTAGTCCGCCGGGTAGTAGAGCTTCTCGTAGGGTTCGAGCTTGACGACGGTGGCGCGCTGGCCGAGGAGCGTGCGGTCGTAGTCCTCGCTGACGAACTCGATGCCGGAGAGCGAGCCGGCGACGCGGATCAGGCTCCGGAGCGCCGGGACGTAGACGATGGAGACGAAGAAGAGGCCGTGCAGGACGACGGAGAGCGCCACCAGCCGCGACATCAGCGGCCAGCGAGGCACCCGGTTGACTTCGAACCTGTCGAACAGTTCCGCCATAAATCTGGACTTCGGCCCGGCGCGCCTGCCGAGGCGCAAAACCCGCAAGTCTTAGACGCTTAATGTGCCCCCGGCGTTGCGAAAACCACACAAAAGTTACCATTACGCGGGGGCCTTTAACAAAGTTCGTGCTGTAAAATGCGGCCCTATGCCACGCCCGCGCAAAGGCGGCTTCAAGCCGCGCCGGGGCCGCAAAGACGGCCGCGAAGAGCGCCGCGAAGGCGACCGCCCCGCCCGTCAGGACGGCGACGGACGCGGCCGGGGAGAGCCGCGCCGCCCGACGCCCGCGCCGCACGCGTCCTCCGCCACGGCCGCCGAGGACGCCTCGCGCCGCGCCAGCCGCCACGCGCGCACGCGCCCGCTCCGCCAGCTCCTCGAAGGCATCGGCGCGCCCGCGCCCGCCCCCTTCAGGCCCGACCCTTTCCAACTCGAAGCCCTCGCCGCGCTCGAACACGAGGACGTGCTCGTCACCGCGCCGACCGGGAGCGGCAAGACCTGGATCGCGCGCGAGGAGATCAGGCGGCTCCTCGCCGAAGGGAAGCGGGTCTGGTACACGAGCCCCCTGAAGGCGCTGACCAACTCGAAGTATCACGAGTTCTCCGACGAGTTCGGGGCCGAGCGCGTCGGCATCCTGACCGGCGACCGCAAGGAGCGCTCCGACGCGCCGCTCATCGTCGGCACCACGGAGGTCTACCGCAACCAGCTCTTCGACGCCCTGCGCGGCGGGAGCCAGTTGAGCGCCGACCTCGTCGTCTTAGACGAGGCCCACTACCTTTCCGACGAAGAGCGCGGCCACGTCTGGGAGGAGGCCATCATCCTCACGCCGCCGCGCGTGCGCCTGCTGCTGCTGTCGGCGACCGTGGGGCGCGCCGAAGAGTTCGCCGACTGGATCGCCGAGGTGCGCGGCACGCGCGTCCGCGTCGTCTCGCGCCCCGGCGCGCGGCCCGTCCCCCTGCGCGCGGCCTTCCTCTACCCCGACGGCGGCCTCGCGCCGCTCGTGGACGAAGAGGGGCGCTTCAACCACGAGATCGCGCGCTTCATGCAGACGGCCCGCAGCGAGCGCCCGCCCGCGCCCCCGCGCTACGGCGGCCGTGGCGCGCCGTCGAGGCGGCCGGGCCTGCCCGAGATGCCGCCTTCGATCTTGCTCGCCGCGCTCGGGTCGTACGACCTCCTGCCCGCAATCGTCTTCCTCCCGACCCGCCGCCGCTGCGACGAGGCCGCGGCCGAGGCCGCCTTCGCGCCGCGCCGCGGGGCCGGCGATGCGGGGCGGCGCGACCGACGCCGCGAGGTGCTCGACGCGCTCGCCGCCGAGTACCCGGAGGTGAGCCGCCACCGCCACTGGGAGATCGTCCTGCGCGGCGGCGTCGCCTCGCACCACGCGGGGCACCTGCCGGCTTGGAAGCTGGCGATCGAGAGGCTGATGAGCGCCGGCCTGCTCGACGCCATCTTCGCGACGGCGACCGTCGCGGCCGGCGTGGACTTCCCCGCGCGCACGGTCGTCCTCGAAAACATGGACGTCAGGACGGGCCACGGGTGGCGACCGTTAACCGCCTCGGAATTGCAGCAGATGACGGGGCGCGCCGGCCGCCGCGGCCGCGACCGCGTCGGCTTCATCGTCGCCGCGCCGGGGCTGCACCAGAACCCGCAGAAGATGGCAACGCTTTTGAGCGCGCCGCCCGACCCGCTGGAGAGTCGCTTCCGCGCGACCTACACGACGCTCTTGAACCTGCTCGACGCCTACGGCACCTTCGCGCAGGTGCGCGACATCAGCGAGCGCAGCTTCGCGCGCCGCGACGCCGTCGAGCTGATCGCGCGCATGGAGCGCGAGCGCGCCGAGGCCGAGAGGCGCTTGAGGGAGAAGCTCCGCGAGGCCGGCTGCCGGCTGCCGCCCGAGGCCGCGCGCGGCCTCGAACGGCTCGCGAGCGCGCAGCACTACCTCCTCACCCAGGCCCCGCAGACGCGCGCCGACGCGTCCTTGCGCTGGCTGGATAAAGAAGTCGTGCCCGGCCGCGTCGTCGGTCTGGGGCGCGGGAGCCGCCGCCTCGTCTTCGTCACCGAGCGGCGCGGCGACGGCTTCGCCGGCATGCGCGAGAACGGCAAGCGCGTCACCTACGCGCTCGACCGCGTCGGCACGGTCTACGAAGAGACTTTCCCTCTGGACGAGCGGCGGCGCGACGCGGCCTTCGAGGAGGTGCGCGCGGGCCGAGTCAAACTCTTGCACGAGCCGCGCCTGCGCGAGGCGCGCGCGCCGGCCGAGGAGGCGGCCGCGCTCATCGGCAGCCTGATGGAGTCTCTGGCGGCCGGCTCCGACGAGCGCGCCCTGTGCGAGCGCGCGCTGTGGGCCGCGAGCGAGGAGGCGGCGACCATCGAGCGGATGGAGCGGCGCGTCGAGGCCGTCCGCGAGGAGGTCTGGGAGCCTTTCGAGCGGCGCGCGCGCGTGCTCCACCACTTCGGCTACCTCGACTTCTTCGCCGAGCGCGTCACAGACCGCGGCCGCTGGCTCGCAGACCTCCGCCTCGACCGCCCGCTCCTCGTCGGCGAGGCCATCGCGCGCGGCCTCTTCGCCTCGCTCGACGCGCCGCGGGCCGCCGGCCTGATGGCCGCGCTCGCGGCAGACGCCGAAAGGGACTACGGCGAGCTGGAGTTGGACGACGCGCTCGTCGGCGCGCTCGGCAAGTTCGACCGCATCGCCTACGAGGTCTCGAGCGTCGAGTGGCAGCAGGACATCGAGCCCGCGCCCGAGATCAACTTCTCGGCCGCGGCCACGGCCGCCCGCTGGGCCGCGGGCCTCGACTGGCCGACGCTCGTGCGCCGCACCCGCGCCGAGGAGGGCGACCTCTTCCGCATGCTCTCGCGCACCGGCGAGGGCCTCCTGCAAGTCTCGAACCTGCACGACACGCACCCCGAGGCCGCGCGCGTCGCCGCCGAGGCCGCCGCCGCCGTCCTCCGCGAGCCGGTGCGCTCGGAGGCCGCCGTTTGATTCGGCGGCAAGACGAGCGGTTATTGAAAGAGACAACCATGTCCATCCTATCCTGCTTCCGCATGCCGACTCCGGTGAAGATAATCGGGCGGACTTCCACAATCACCAATTCGTTCGTCAACGGCATCCTGCCACCCGGCAGGTGGCCGAACGAGGAGGAGTTGTCCGAAGCTCTCGAAATTTTGGGCTTGGACGCGGACGACCTTCGCTGTGCGTACTGTGGGGACGCGGCGACGGAGTGGGATCATCTCCGGCCGTTGGTCACCCGCAAGCGTCCCACAGGATTCATCAGCGAAATCGCCAACCTCGTCCCCGCCTGCGGCAAGTGTAACCAGTCGAAAGGCGCGCGGGAGTGGCAGGAATGGATGATGAGCAGCGCGCCCCGCTCGCCTGCGACGAGGGGCATCCCGGACTTGGAGGAGCGGGTGCGCCGTCTGGAACGCTTTGTAGAATGGAAGCGTCCGACGTGGGTCAATTTCGAAAAGGAAGTAGGTGATGAGCTGTGGGAAAGCCACTGGAAGAATCTTGATCGCCTCGTGGCCTTGATGCGTGAGTGCGAAGACACGGCACGCCAGATGCGGGAAGTTATCAGCAATCGCTTACAGGCATGAGGTGCTGCGGCGACGCAGGTGCTACGAATCACCGGGAGGGCAACTGCCGACTGAAATTAGCAGCGGCGGTCTTACTCCTGTGCGTCGCTTGCGGGACGCGCGGCGGGGAAGCTTTGAAAAAATCGGGGTCGGAGATGGGTGAAGGGAAGGAGAAGGGGCCGGTCGTCTACGTGGCGCTGGGGGATTCGACGGGCGTGGGCGTCGGGGCACGGAAGGACGGGGGCTACCCGGCGCGTCTGTTCGAGCGCATCGAGCGGGTGCGGCCCGGCTCGCGCCTCGTCAACCTGTGCGTGAGCGGGGCGACGACGGCCGACGTTTTGCGCGGGCAGGTCGGGCAGGTGCGCGGGGCGCGGCCGACGCTCGTCACGCTCGGCATCGGCATCAACGACGTGAGCCGGCAGGTCAGCCCCGAGCAGTTCGCGCGCAACTACGAGGAGATCGTCTCGCGCATCCAAGAGCAGACCGACGCGCCCCTCGTCATCTCCAACCTGCCCGACATCGCGCACGCGCCGGCCGTCCCCGCCTTCCTGCGCGAGGAGGCGCGCCGCCGCATCAACCTCTTCAACGAGCGCATCGCCGAGGCGGCCGCGCGCCGCGCCCTGCCACTCGTAGACGCCTACGCCGAGAGCCACGCCGTCATCCCCAAGCACCCCGAGTTCTTCTCCGCGGACGGCTTCCACCCCTCCGACGAAGGCTACGAGTTCTGGGCCTTCGAGATGTGGCCGACCGTCAAGGCCGCCATCGGGGAGGAGTAAAGTTTCGAGTTGCGAGTTTCGAGTTAAAGGCAATTTCTTTCAGACGATGCCACAAGCCCGGAGACGCGAACTCGAAACTCGAAACCCGCAACCCGAAACTCGTTTCGGCCGCGCGCGGGGCCGTGTGTTAAGATGGACGGGCGTGGAACGCGCGGCGGCCCGCGGCCGTATGGCTTGTGTGAGGAGGTTCGTAAAGTAATGGCTGACACACACGACCCGCGCTACAACACCGGGAAACCTCTGTGCGACGCGCTCCGCTTCGTCTGCGACGCGTCCTTCGCCGTCCTGCCGGCCGACGTGGCGCGGCAGTTGGGCGAGCTGGAGAAGAACTTCTGGGGCGGCGTCCGCTGGTTCGCTGACAAGAACGTCACCTGGGTGGACGAGAGCCTCGCGGCGGCCGACCGCCTCCGCGAGCGCTGGCGCCGCGAGAGCGCACCCCCGCCCGCGCCGGGGCCGGAGCCGCTTAACCCGACATGAGGAAGGAGTAGACAGTAGACAGTAGTCAGTAGGCTCCGCATGAAGGCCGCTGACGCTGACACCCGAACGATTCGTTAAAGGAAGTTCCTCTACTGTCTACTGTCTACTTGAATTTATGCAGGTTCTCTTAGCCGACGAGTACGGGTTCTGTTTCGGCGTCGAGCGCGCCGTCGAGATGGTGGAGGAGGCCCTGGCCGAGGGCGCGACCGTGCGCACGCTCGGGCCGCTCATCCACAACACGCAGGAGACCGGGCGGCTCGAATCGAGCGGGGTGCGCACCATCAACGAGCCGGCCGAGGTGCGCGAGGGCGAGACGGCCGTCATCCGCGCCCACGGCGTCACGCCCGGGGTGCAGCGCGAACTCGAGGCGCGGGCGACGAAGGTCGTGGACGCCACCTGCCCGTTCGTCACGAAGGTGCAAAAGCTCGCGGAGCGCGCCGCCGCGCAGGGGCGCGACGTGGTCGTCGTCGGCAACCCCGACCACCCGGAGATGATCGGCGTGAAGGGTTACGCGCCCGCACACGCCCACGTCGTCCGCGACGCCTCGGAGGTCGCGCGGCTGCCGCGCCTGCACGCGCCGCTCGTCGTCTCGCAGACGACGCTCAAGCTCAAGACGTTCCTCGAAGCGGCCGAGGCCGTGCGCGAGCGCGCCGACGCCGAGCCGCAGATCGTCAACACCATCTGCTCGGCGACGCGCGACCGGCAGGACGCGGCCCGCGCGCTGGCCGGCCACGTCGAAGCCTTCTACGTCATCGGCGGCAAGCACTCGTCGAACAGCGTCAAGCTCCTCGCCGTCTGCCAGGAGCAGTGCCCGAAGAGCTTCCTCATCGAGACGCCCGAAGAGATCAACCCGGCCGACGTGCGCGGCGCCTCGCGCGTCGGCGTCACGGCCGGGGCCTCGACGCCCAACTGGCTCATCGAAAAAGTCGTCGCCCGCCTCCGCGAGATTGGTGAAAACCAAGAAGCGGGTGGTTGAAGAAGGCAGAAGGCAGAAAGCAGAAGGCAGTCAAGAACCATCGAGTGTTC
>DASZKF010000525.1:0-1926 GCA_035947355.1 Pyrinomonadaceae bacterium
GTCCGACGCCGGCAGCGGCAATGCCTGGGCCGCGGGGGCCTGTGCGGCGGCCGCCCGCGCCGCGCCGCTCCCGCGTCTCGTCTGCGCCCCGGCGGGCAGAGCCGACGCCGCGAACGTCGCGAGCGCCAGAAGCGAAGTCACAAAATTTCTCTTCATCACGTAGTTCTCACCCTCTGTCGAAAAAAGCGACACGACCCTCGCCGAATTAAGTATGGACAAACCGCACGCGGGGGAGTGAATGCGCCCTTCGGATGCGCGGGGGGCGCGGCCGGGTTGGCCCCGGCGCGGATTCCGTTCGAGAGCCGGCGCGCTCAGAACGCCCCGGCGAAGGTTTGCAACCGGCGCTTGACGCGCTCCTTGTGGTCGCCGGCGTCGCGGCCCTCTGCGTCCTGGAACCCGACGGCGTCGGCGTAGTCTTGCCCGCAGTTCAGGTCGGGCGAGAAGTCGTCATTCGCCCTGACCGCGACGACTTTATTCATTTTCAGACTCTCTCGACCAGCAGCGCGATGCCGAGGCCGCCGCTAACGCAGAGGGTGGCGAGGCCGAGGCGAGTGCCGCGCTTGTGCATCTCGTGGAGGAGGGTGGTGGTGATGCGGACGCCGGTGCAGCCGATGGGGTGGCCGAGGGCGATGGAGCCGCCGTTGACGTTGAGGCGCGCGGCGTCGAAGCCCAGCTCGCGGTCGCAGGCGATGACCTGCGCGGCGAAGGCTTCGTTGAGCTCGACGAGCTCGATGTCTTCGAGCGTGATCCGTTGTCTTTCGAGGAGGCGGCGCACGGCCGGGACGGGGCCGATGCCCATCACCTCGGGCGCGACACCCGCGAACTCGTAATCAACGACGCGCGCCAGCGGGCGGACGCGGCCGCCCGCCTGCTCGACCGCCTCCTGGCCGACGACGACGACCGCGGCCGCGCCGTCCGTGATGCCCGAAGAGTTGCCGGCCGTCACCGTCCCGTCCGCGGAGAAGACCGGCTTGAGCTTGCGCAAGCCCTCGGCCGTCGTGTCGGCGCGCGGGTGCTCGTCGCGCGAGAACAGAGTCTTCTCGCCCTTCCGGCCTTCGAGCTCGACGGGGACGATCTCGGCGTCGAAGCGGCCGGCCTCGATGGCGGCGGCGGCGCGCCGCTGCGAGCGCAGCGCGTACTCGTCCTGCTCTCCGCGAGAGATTTCGTACCGGCGCGCGAGGTTCTCGGCCGTCTCGCCCATGACGAGGCCGGAGAGCGGGTCGAGGAAGCCGTCGCGGTACATGCCGTCAACGAGCGGCCGGTCGCCCATGCGCAGGCCCCACCGCACGCCCTCGGCGAAGAAGGGGACGCGCGACATACTCTCGACGCCGCCCGCGAGCACGGCCCGCGCGCGCCCGAGCATGACTTCCTGAGCGGCGAGGATGATCGCCTTCAGCCCCGAGCCGCACGCCTGGTTGATCGTGGAGGCCGGGACGGTCTCGGGGACGCCGGCGCGGTACGCGATCTGTCGGCCGACGTTCGGGCCCGCGCCCGCCTGCCGCGCGCAGCCCCAGACCACCTCCTGCACACCGCCCGGCTCTAGCCCCGCGCGCCGCAAACTCTCGGCCGCGGCGACCGCGCCCAGCTCGGCCGGCGTCAGACCGGCCAGCCCCCCGCCGAAGCGGCCGATCGGCGTGCGCACCGCCCCCGCCAAATAAACGTTCCTCATCGAGCGTCCCCCGACCCGGAGATAAATAGAAAAGTTTGCTGCGATACGGACGACCTTCGATGGTAGCATAGCCCCACCCACCACGGAAAAGCAGTAGACAGTAGACAGTAGTCAGTAGGCTTCGCATTACTGATGTTGACGTTGGCACTCTGACGGTTCGATACCGAAGGTCTGTCTACTGTCTACTGTCTACTGTCTACTCCCTTATGTTCCTCCTCAAGAGTAGCGAAGAGATCGAAGAGGCGGCGCGCCGCCTG
>DASZKF010000526.1:0-7387 GCA_035947355.1 Pyrinomonadaceae bacterium
GCGTTCCGGCTGGCGTCGCGCGTCGTCGTCCCGGAAGCCTTCCCGGAGGGCGCGCTGCGGAGGTTCGGCGCGGGGCCGCGGAAGGTCAGGCGCTACCGCGGCATCAAGGAGGACGTTTACCTCGCGGACTTCGAGCCGGACAAAGGGTTCGCGGACTTCCTGCGCGGCCGTTTTGGCATCAACCCGTTGAGCGACATCCTCGTCGTCGTCCGCCCGCCCGCGCGCGCGGCCCTGTACCACCGCTTCGAGAACGAGCTGTTCGGCGCGCTACTCGGACACCTGCGCGCGCGGCCGCGGGTGAAGGTCGTCCTGCTCGCGCGCGGCGCGGGAGAGCGCGAGGAGTTCGCGGCGCGCTACGGCTCGGAGAACTTCGCCGTCCCGCGCGAGGCGCTCGACGGCGCGAACCTGATCGCCGCGGCCGACCTCGTCGTCAGCGCGGGCGGCACGATGAACCGCGAGGCCGCGGCCCTCGGCGTCCCGGCCGCGAGCCTCTACGCCGGGCGCTGGGCGGCCGTAGACGAACAGCTCGTCCGCGAGGGCCGCATGAAAAAAATCGGCACGCGCGAAGACGTGCTCGGCCTCGCCCTCGAAAAGAAGCGCGACGCGACGCCGCGGCGACGGACTGCGGTGCGCGCCGAGGTCGCAGAATTGATACTGGACGCGGGAAATGGTTCGTGAAGGCAGGTGAGTGCGACCGGGGCAAGACTGTATCCGGGGTCGGGCTTGGCCCTGCCCGCTCAAGTCTCATTAAATCTTCGACATTGAATGCAATCGAACCTCGGCGGGCAGGGACGAGCCCGACCCCGGATACAGCCGGTGTGACGTAGCCGCGTTCAACCGGGAGCCGCTATCATGGGGTGAGGGTTGAATTCGAGAGATGCGTGTTGAGCGTTTGAGCAATGCGAAGGTGAGCGCGGGCGGGGTGCGGGCGCGGGCGCGCGCGCCGCGCTGGGCGATGCCGGCGGTGAAGACGGCGCTCGTGGCGGCGGACGCTTTCGTCGCCGTCGCGGCCTTCGTCGGGGCCTTCTGGGCGCGCGAGGGCGGCGGCGTGCTCGTCCGCTTCGGCCTGACGGAAGGCTTCGTCTGGCAGCCCGCGTTCGAGCCTTACGGCGCGCTGCTCTGGTTCGTGCTGCCGGCGCGGCTGCTCTCGAACGCCTACTACGACCTCTACCGTCTGCGCGGCGAGTTCTCCTACCTGGACGACGCCGTCCGAGTCTTCAAGGCGGCGGCCGTCGCCTCGCTGCTCATCGTCGCCTGGGCCTTCCTCTACCGCGGCGGCTACGAGTTCCGCGCCTTCTCCTACGCGCGCGGCGTCTTCGTCTACGACTTCCTGTTCGCGCTCGCGGCCTACGCGCTCCTGCGCCTCGCCGTGCGCGGCGCGCAGAGCGTCGCCCGCCGCCGCGAGGTCAACCTGATCCCGACGCTCGTCGTCGGCCGCGGCCGGGAGGCGGCCCTGTGCGTGCGCGAGATGCGCGAGCGGCGCGAGCTGGGCTACCGCGTCATCGGCGTCGTCGAGACGGGCGCGGGCGGCGGCGTGCGCGCCGGCGAGTTCGAGGGCGTGCCGGTCTTGTGCGGCATCGAGGGGCTCACGGAGGCGATCCGCGAGACGCGCGCCAACGAGGTCATCATCACAGACCCCTCGGTGCCGGGCGAGCTGCTCTTCGACGTGATGATGCGGGTCGGGCGGCCCGGCGTCGAGTTCCGCGTCGCGCCGAGCCTCTTCAACTGCCTGCCGCGCAAGACCGAGGTTGACCAGATCGGGCAGCTCCCCGTCGTCACGCTCTTCCGCGAGCCGCTCAGCCAGGGCGCGCGCCTCGTCAAGCGCGCCTCAGACCTCGCCGTCGCGGGCGCGGCGCTGCTCGTGCTCGCGCCCGTCTGGCTCCTCGTCGCGCTGCTCATCAAGCTCGACTCGCGCGGCCCCGTCCTCTACCGGCAGGAGCGGGTCGGGATGGACGGCCGCATCTTCCTCTTCCTCAAGTTCCGGACGATGCTGACGGGCTCGGACGACCGCGCGCACCGCGAGTACCAGCGCCAGTACATCGCCGGCCGCCCCGAGACGAACCTCGGCGACGAGGCGCGCCCCGTCTACAAGATGCGCGCCGACCCGCGCGTGACGCGCGTCGGCCGCGTCCTGCGCCGCCTGAGCCTGGACGAGCTGCCGCAGCTCCTCAACGTCCTGCGCGGCGACATGAGCGTCGTCGGCCCGCGCCCGCCCATCCCTTACGAGGTCGAAGCCTACGCGCCGCGCCACCGCCGCCGCCTCGACATGAAGCCGGGGCTGACGGGGCTGTGGCAGGTGTCGGGCCGCAACCGCCTCTCGTTCGAGGAGATGGTGCGCCTCGACCTCTACTACATCGAGAACTGGTCGCTCTGGCTCGACCTCAAGATCATCCTCCGCACGCTCCCCGTCATGCTGCGCGGCGATGCCTACTAAAAAGAATGAAGGGGAGGGTGTAAAAGGAGAGTACGGTTCGCCTCCCCCCTCCGCGGCCGCGTGGCTCGACCGCGGCGTGACGGCCTGCCTGTTCCTGCTGGCGCTGTTCGCGCCGCACTCGATTGCGGGGACGCAGGGCGCGTGGCTCCTGGGGACGACGCTGTGGGCGGCGCGGTTCCTTTTCAGGCCGCGGCCCGTCCTGCGCCGCACGCCGGTTGATTACGCGCTGCTCGGCTTCTTCGTCCTGACCTTCTTCTCGGCGCTCACCTCCTACGACCCTGACCTCTCCATCGGCAAGCTGCGCGCGGCCAGCCTCTTCACCATCGTCTACGTCGTCGCGCAGAACGTCCGGAGCCGGAGGGTTCTGCGCGCGCTCGTCGTCACGCTGGTCGCCTCGTGCACGGTGAACGTCGCCTACACCTTCGCGGCCTACGCGGCCGGGCGCGGCGTCAAGCTCGACGCGATGGCGGCCGAGAGTCCGCTGCGGGCCGCGGGGCTGATCGAGGGCGACACGCTGCTGAGCGCCGATGGCGTTCAGATCGAAGAGCCGGCCGACCTCGTTCGCGCGCTCGAAGCGCGTGAGGGCGGGCGGCCGGTCCGCGTCCGCCTCTACCGCGTAGAGCTTCTGCCGGAGACCGAGCTGCGGCGCGAGAGCCTGCTCGCCGGCGCGACGCCCGAAGCGCGGCTCGGCATCGTGAAATGGTCTTACGGGCGCGACCAGCGCGCGAGCGGTTTCTTCGGACACTACACGACCTACGCCGAGGCTTTGCAGTTGATCGGCTCGCTCGCGCTCGGGCTGCTCGTCGCGCTGCGGCGCAAGTGGAGTCTGAAGGGGGCGCTGCTGACGGTCGCGCTGGCCGGGATGTGCGGCGCGCTGATCCTGACGGTGACGCGCGCGACGTGGCTCGGCTTCCTGCTCTCGGCCCTGAGCGTCGCGCTCGTCGGGGCGAGCCGCCGCGCGCTCGCCGTCACGGCCGCCCTCGCCCTGCCGCTCGCCGCGGCCGGCCTCTTCGTCCTCCAGCAGAAGCGGCAGGTCGGCTTCATAGACACGAAGGAGGGCTCGACCGCCTGGCGGCTGATGGTCTACCGCGAGGCGTTCGAAGTGCTCGCGCGCGAGCCGCGACACCTCCTCGTCGGGGTCGGGATGGACACGCTCAAGCGCCGCTGGCGCGAGTGGGGCATGTTCGACGAGGGCCGCCAGCCGTGGGGCCACCTCCACTCGACGCCCCTCCAGATCGCCTTCGAGCGCGGCCTGCCGGCGCTCCTCGCCTGGGCGGCGCTCCTCTTCCTCTACGGGCGCGCGCTCTGGCGGCTGGCCCGCACCGATGCGGCCGACGACTGGGTCCTGCGCGGGCTGGCGCTCGGCGCGCTCGGCGGCCTCGTCGGCTTCGTCACGAGCGGGACGGTGCACTACAACTTCGGCGACTCCGAGGTCGTCGAAATCTTCTACTTCATCATGGGCCTTGCCCTCGCCGCCGAACTCCTCGCCCGCCGTTGCGGTCGTCGCGCAAGAGGTTTAGCCATCGCGCGTTCACTCTCCAGAGGAAGGAAATCGGGATGAATGCCCTGAAGAAACTGACCGGCCTGCTCGTCTTCGTCGCGGCGCTGGCGGGAGCCTTCGCGCTGTCGAGATATTTTTCCGGCCCGCGGCCCGCCGTGCGGGAAGAGACGCCGCAGCCCGTCACTCCCGGCCTGCCGCAGCCCCCGGCCGGCCCCGCGCCGCCGCCCGTCAGCTTCCAGCCGCGGCTCGTCGTGCTCGACCTCTCCGGCGGGAAGAGTTACGTCACGCTCGAACTCGAACAGGGCGCGGCCGACCCCGCGCCGGAGAGGCTTTGGGTGTGGGCCGATTTCTTCTCGCCGGCGGGCGTTTCGCGCACCCGCTGCGCGGGCTTGCCCGTGGAGGTGCGCCAGCCCTTCATGCGCGGCCGGCGCGCGACCGTCGTCGTCGAAATCCCCGCGCAGGGTTGCGACGCGCCGCGCGCCGCCACTTACTACGCGCGGGTCAACGTCTCGGCCGAATCGGCGGAGGCGGCCGCGCGCCCGCCCGGCGACCCGGACAGCTACGACATCAAGAAGGCGACGCCCGTCGTGGTGCAGGGCGCGCGGCTGTGGAAGGAGCCGGACGCGGGTCGGCATCACACGCCGGACGCAAGTCGCCGCCGCGCGCCGCGTTCTGAGCGGGAAGAGTAGTTCGGAAAGCGTTACGTCCGACGAGTCAAACTTTTTCCGACGGAGAGACGACGATGCGTAAAGAAGAGAAGCGTGCGGCGGGCCACGTGGCCTCGCCCGGCGCGGCGGGCCTCCGCCGCCATCTCCCGACGCTCTGCCTCGCGGCCTGCGTCCTGCTCGCCGCCTCGTGCTCGGATAAAAGGGGCCGGAGCGCCGGGGACGTGACACGGCCCGAACTCGCCGAGAGCCGCGGCGCGTCGGGCAACATGAATTCGAGCGTGGTCGCGCCGGCGGCTCAAAGCGCGGCCCAGTCGCCACGGCCCACGGGGCTGTACACGATAGAGGGCGCTGACGAGAAGGCGGCGGGCGAGACTTACGACCGCGTCGCCGAGAACGACTTCGTAGAGGTCGCGCGCGCGCCGCTCTCGACCTTCTCGGTGGACGTGGACACGGCCTCTTACAGCAACACCCGCCGCTTCCTCCGCGAAGGACAACTGCCGCCGGCAGACGCCGTCCGCGTCGAAGAGCTGATCAACTACTTCTCCTACGACTACCCGCAGCCCGCCGGCGGCGCGCCCTTCTCGGTCACGGCCGAGGCGGCCGACTGCCCCTGGAACCTTCGGCACAAGCTGGTGCGCGTCGGCCTGCAAGGGCGCCGCGTCGCGGCCGAAGACCTGCCGCCCGCCAACCTCGTCTTCCTGGTAGACGTTTCCGGCTCGATGCAGGACGAGAACAAGCTGCCGCTGGTGAAGTCTTCGCTGCGCACGCTGGCCGAGCAGCTCTCGGGGCGCGACCGCGTCGCGATAGTCGTCTACGCCGGTTCGAGCGGGCTGGTGCTGCCCTCGACGCCTGGCGACAGCCGCGGCGAAATCATCGCGGCCGTCGAGCGGCTCGAAGCCGGCGGCTCGACCAACGGCGGCGAGGGCCTGCGGCTCGCCTACCGCGTCGCGCGCGAGAACTTCCGCGAGGGCGGCATCAACCGCGTCGTCCTCGCCACCGACGGCGACTTCAACGTCGGGGTGACGAGCGACGACGAACTCGTCCGCCTCGTCGAGGCCGAGCGCGGGCGCGGCGTCTCGCTCTCCGTGCTCGGCTTCGGGATGGGGAATCTGAAGGACTCGCGGATGGAGAAGCTGGCCGACAAGGGCGACGGCAACTACGCCTACGTGGACACGCTCGCCGAGGCGCGCAAGGTTCTGGGCGAGCAGGTCGGGGGCACGCTGCACACCATCGCGAAGGACGTGAAGGTACAGGTCGAGTTCAACCCGCGGCTCGTCGCCGGCTACCGCCTCGTCGGCTACGAGAACCGCCTGCTGCGCGACGAGGAGTTTAACGACGACCGCGTCGACGCCGGCGAGATCGGCGCGGGCCACACCGTGACGGCGCTCTACGAGATCGTCCCCGCGGGGCAGAAGGTCAGGGCGGGCGTGGACGCTTTGAAGTACCAGCAGCCGGCGGCGCCTTCCGAGGCCGGGGGCGGCGAGCTTTTGACGGTCAAGCTCAGGTACAAAGAGCCGGGGGGCGGCGAGAGCAAGCTCCTCAGCGTCGGCGTCGCCGACACGCGGGCGAGCCACCTGAACGCCTCCGAGGACTTCAAGTTCGCCGCGGCCGTCGCCGAGTTCGGGATGCTCCTGCGCGACTCGCGCCACAAGGGCGCGGCCACCTACGACGGCGCGCTCAGGCTGGCCCGCGCCTCGCTCGGCCCGGACCTGCGCGGCCACCGCGCCGAGTTCGTCCAGCTCGTCGAGACGGCCCGCTCGCTCGACGCGCGGCAATAAAACGGAGAAGACTCGTAAGAAGAAGTGGCGGGTGACCGGTCAACGACACTCTCTCCGGCCCCCTGTCACCCGCCACTTCTTTCTGATGTTGAGCGGGCCGCGGACTTGCCCCGCCCCTACTGCCGTCTCGCCGTCAGTAGTTCAGGGCCGGCCCCGTCGCCGCCCGCGCGGTCGCGGCCCGGGGCCGGGCCGCTCGGTCGAGGTGTCGGCGGCGGGCGGGCGTTTCTTCGAGACGAGCCGCACGTATTCCGCCGTGTCCGTCTTCACGACGCGGCCGCGCGCGACGAGGCCGGACAGCGGCCACGCCGGGTCGGCGTAGACGGTCTCGCCGGCCGGCACGAACTCGACGCGCGCCGCCAGCGTCCCGCCCTCCTGGCGCCTCGCGTAGTGGATGGCGCACCCGGCCTGGAGCTGCGAGGCGCGCCGCGTCGCGCCGAGGTCAACGTAGCCGCACTCGAAGCGCGCCACCTCGGCGCGGCCCGTCCCGTCGGGCGGCACGGTCGTCTCCCGCACGCGGGCTTCGAGCCGGTCGCGCGGGAGGACGCGCTGCCGAGCGCCCGCCGCGCTGTAGGCGGGCCAGTCCACGTCGAAGCCGACGGGCTGGCGGTCGTTGGCGAACCAGACGGCGACCTTCGAGCCGGGGCCGACGACAGGCACGCCGTCCACCTCGCGCCCGAAGACGGCGACGTTGGCGACGACCTCCTCCTCGCCGCGGCCGTTCGCGTCGTAGCTGCCCTCGCGCAGGTACTTCACGCCGAGGAAGGTCAGAGACTCTGCCTGACCGACCCGGACGAACTCGCCCAGGGCGTCTTTGATGAAGTCGCGGCCCAGCCTCTCCAACTCGTCCTTCTCAAGCTGGCGGCCGGCGGGGCGCGCGCTCTCCAACCCGCGCGCGTCGTCTATGTTGCCGCGGAACCGGAACTTGGTCCCGTCGGCCGCGACCTGGAGGTAGGAGTTCGGGCCGACGAAGCTGAGGCGGCGGTCGTCGGCCGGGGCCGCCTTGAGC
>DASZKF010000527.1:0-5328 GCA_035947355.1 Pyrinomonadaceae bacterium
AACCGGCGGGCGAGCTGGCGTTGCGAGCCCTCGCCCTCGTCGTAGGCCCGCGCGATCTTGGCGCAGAGGTCGGGGGAGTAGGCTTTCATGCGGTGACTCTACTCCCTCGTTGGCTTACAGCCAACTGAAAACCGCTCTAGGGGCTTGAGGCCGGGGGCTTGTGGTCGAGTCGTAATTCGGCTCGCAGATTTCAAACTCAAGCCGCACCAGCGACTGTCTTTAACTAGCCTCCAGCCGCTAACCTCTAGCCTCTGCTCTTGAGGAGTCGGTAGATGAGGAAGGCGCTGCCGGCGACGGCGACGAGGGTGAGGGCGTAGACGGCGTACTCGAAGAGTTCGGACTCCATGAGGCGGAGGAAGGAGCGGCCGAAGTAGAGGATGAGGAGTGCCTCGGCGGTGAAGCGGACCGTGCGGCCGGCGAAGACCGAGGCGAGTATCTTCGGGCGCGAGCACTGGAGGGCCGAGGCCGTCATCATCGTCACGCGGAAGGGGAAGGGCGGCGGCAGCGCGCTCGCCGCGAAGACCACCCAGGCGGTGTGCGCCTCCATCCGCGACTTGATCTTTTTGAACCTCTCGGGCTTGACCAGCCGCTCGACGCCCTCGCGCCCGATGCGGCGCACGGCCGCGTCGAGCAGCAGGACGCCCAAGACCGACCCGGCCGCGCCCGAGAGCGCGTAGACGACCCACATCCAGCGCGCCCCGTCGCCGTGGATGAGCGCGAAGAGGAGGAGTTCGTTCGCCAGCGGGACGTAGAAGAACGAAGAGTCGAGCGTTTCGAGCAGCAGCGGCCCGAACGCGCCGAGCCCGACGAAGAATTTGATGAGCCGCCGCGCCCACGACGCGCTGAGGAGGATGAGACTTGCCCGCACTTGAAACCCCTTGTTCTGAGTGAGGGGTTTTTGATTTGCGATTTTTGATTTTTGATTTGAAAAGATGATCGGGCCGTCCTCAAATCAAAAATCGCAAATCAAAAATCAAAAATCCCTTTTGATGGTTTCGACTCCGTCGTCGGTGGCGACGTAGGCGAGGTCGGCGAGGTTGACGAAGAGGCCGGATTCGACGACGCCGGGCAGGAGCTTGAGTTCGCGTTCGAGCGCCGCCGGGTCTTTGATCTCGCCGCAGGGGCAGTCGAGGACGTAGTTGCCGTTGTCGGTCAGGTAAAGGCGGCCCTCCTCCAGGCGCGGGGCCGGCTCCGAGCGCGTCACCTCGGCGACGCGGCGGGCCGTCACCTCCCAGGCGAAGGGGACGACCTCGACGGGGAGCGGGAAGCGGCCGAGCACGGGGACGCGCTTCGACGCGTCGGCGACGACGACCATGCGGCGCGAGGCCGCGGCCACCAGCTTCTCGCGCACGAGCGCGCCGCCCCCGCCCTTGACGAGCGCGAGGCCGGGGCCGATCTCGTCCGCCCCGTCAATCGTCAGGTCCAGCTCCCGCACCTCGGCGAAGGTCGTGAGCGGGATGCCGAGCGCGCGCGCCTGCTCCTCGGTGCGGCGCGAGGTCGGGACGCAGCGCACGCGCAGGCCCTCGCGGACGCGCTCGCCGAGGCGCGCGACGGCCCAGTAGGCGGTCGAGCCGGTGCCGAGCCCGAGCGTCATCCCTTCGCGGACGAGTTCGACGGCCCGCTCGCCCGCGCGCCGTTTGGCCTGTGTGGCGTCACTCATTCGCGCTATTATGTTGGCCTGACCCCGCCCCCCGCAACAGAATTGTTGACTCTCGGACACACAGGGCCGAACGGGCCGGGGTAGAAAAGAAGTAGACAGTAGACAGTAGTCAGTAGACAGTAGGCGCTCCGCGCCAAGACTGCTGACGCCGACATCCGAAAGATTCGACAGCGACTGTCTTTCTACTGACTACTGACTACTGTCTACTGACTACTGCTTTTATGGCGACACACGTGTACCCGACCGCGGAGATTGAACGCTCGCCGTCACAGCAGCTCGTCGAGCAGGCTTACGCGCGCGCGACCGGCGCGCCGCTCGTCCTCGGCAACCGCGTCCGCCTGCTCAAGGACGCCGAGGAGAACTACCCGGCCTGGCTCGAATGCATCGCCGCCGCCACCCGCACCATCCACTTCGAGAGCTACATCATCCACGAGGACGAGGCCGGGTACGAGTTCGCCGAGGCGCTCATCGCCAAGGCGAAGGAGGGCGTCAAGGTCAGGCTCATCTACGACTGGCTGGGGGCCATCGGCAAGACCTCCTGGCGGTTCTGGCGGAGGCTGCGCGAGGCCGGCGTGGACGTGCGCGCGTTCAACCCGCCGCGCTTCGACGAGCCTTTCGGCTGGCTCAACCGCGACCACCGCAAGATGCTCTCGGTGGACGGGCGCGTCGGCTTCGTCACGGGCCTCTGCGTCGGGCAGGACTGGCGGGGCCGGCCCGAGCGCGGGCGCGAGCCGTGGCGCGACACGGGCGTCGAGATTCGCGGCCCGGCCGTGGCCGACATCGAGCACGCCTTCTCGCGCGTCTGGGAGGCGGCCTGCGGCCGTCCCATCCCGCGGCGGTGGCTCCCGACGCGCGAGTCCCTGCCCGAGGAGGGCGACATGGCCGTCCGCGTCATCCAGACCGAGCCGAACACGGTCGGCATGTACCGCCTCGAACAGCTCGTCGCGGCCGGCGCGCGCGAGACGCTGTGGATCACCGACGCCTACTTCGTCGGCACCAACACCTACGTGCAGGCGCTGCGCTCGGCGGCGCAGGACGGCGTCGACGTGCGCCTGCTCGTCCCGTCTTCGAGCGACATCCCCGTCCTCAGCGCCGTCAGCCGCGCCAACTACCGCTCGCTGCTCGACGGCGGCGTCCGCGTCTTCGAGTGGAACGGCTCGATGATCCACGCGAAGACGGCCGTGGTGGACGGCCAGTGGGCGCGGGTCGGTTCGACGAACCTGAACGTGGTGAGCTGGATGGGCAACTGGGAGCTGGACGTGACGGTCGAGGACGAGCGGTTCGCGCGCGAGATGGAGGAGATGTACGAGGCCGACCTCGAAAACTCGACCGAGATCGTCATCAGCAACCGCAAGCGGGTGCGCCCCGTCCGGCCGGCGAAGCACCGGCCGCGCCGGAGCCGAGGGAGCCGGCGCGGGAGCGCGGGGCGCGCGGCGGCCGGGGCCATCGGCATCGGAAGCGCGGTCGGCGCGGCCATCGCCGCCCGCCGCCTGCTCGGCCCGGCCGAGGCGCGCATCATGGTGGCCGCCGCGGGGGCGCTGCTGCTGCTCTCGATCGTCGCCGTCAAGTGGCCGCGCGTCGTCACCTTCCCCCTCGCCTTCTTCGGCCTCTGGACGGCCATCGCCCTCCTCGTCCGCGCCTACAAACTCCACCGGCGCGGGGCCGAGGAAGAGAAGAAAGAACCGGGGGGAAATCAGTTAAGAATTAAGAATTAAAAATTAAGAATGGCGTGCTCGCGGGGCGACATTCTTGACTCAGAACCACATCAATTCTTAATTCTTAATTTTTTTATTCTTAATTCTTTTAGTTGGGGGTTTGAGAGGATGCGCTGGAGAGGCGGGCGGGCGAGTACGAACGTGGAAGACCGGCGGGGGATGGGGCGGGGCGGGCTGGCCGTGGGCGGCGGGCTGGGGACGCTGGTGCTCGTGCTGCTGGCGGCGTTCTGCGGGGTTGACCCGCGCCAGTTCCTCGAACAGGTTCCGAACGAGGGCGGCCCGAGCGCCCCGGCCGAGCGCCGGACCGGGAACCCGGAGGAGGACGAGCTGGCGCAGTTCGTCCGCGTCGTGCTCGGCAACACCGAGGACACCTGGAACGAAATCTTCCGCCGCCAGGGCGGGCAGTACCGCGAGCCGACGCTCGTCCTCTTCACCGGGCAGGTGCAGTCGGCCTGCGGCGTGGCCGGCGCCTCGGTCGGCCCCTTCTACTGCCCCGGCGACGAGAAGGTCTACATAGACCTCTCCTTCTACCGCGAGCTGCGCGCGCGCTTCCGCGCGCCCGGCGACTTCGCGCAGGCTTACGTCATCGCGCACGAGGTCGGCCACCACATCCAGCACCTCCTCGGCACGATGGATCGCGTCCACGCCTCGCAGCAGCGCCTGAGTGAGGGACAGGCCAACCAGCTCTCGGTGCGCCTGGAGCTTCAGGCCGACTGCTACGCGGGCGTCTGGGCCAACGCGGCCGAGCGGCAGGGCGTCGTCGAGCCGGGCGACGTGGAGGAGGCTTTGACGGCCGCCTCGGCCATCGGCGACGACCGGCTCCAGCGCGAGTCGCAGGGCTACGTCGTCCCCGACTCCTTCACCCACGGCACCTCGGCCCAGCGCGTCCGCTGGTTCCGCACCGGCCTCGACTCCGGCGACGTGCGCCGCTGCGACACCTTCAACACGCGGAGCCTGTAAGCGGAATTCTTGATTCGCGGTTTTTGATTCCCCGGCCGGGCGGGAGGGCGTCCGCTTTCCGCCTCGCCCTTGACTTGCCCATGCGCTTGAGATAAAAGCGCGCCGTCAATGCTTACCCCGCGACATAACAGCCTCGCGCCTGTGGAATCCAACACACTATTTGCTTTCGAATGAAAGGAGAAATCGCCGTGGGCCAGTCTAAGTCTTTCTGCCTGATAGCAGCCGGGTTGGTCATCCTCATATTAGTAGCCTCAAACCTGGGCCAGATGACCTCCCAGCCCCCCTCCCAGCAGGCGACATCGGCAGCCGATTGGGCCATGAACGCCACGATCATCGAGGCCTGTAGCTGCCCGATGTTCTGCCAGTGCTACTTCAACGCGAAGCCCGCCGCCCACGGGAGCCACGACGGCCACTCGGCGCACGGCGGCGCGGCGCAACACTTCTGCCGCTTCAACAACGCCTTCAAGGTCAACAGGGGTCACGCGGGCGGCGTCAAGCTCGACGGCGCGAAATTCTGGGTGGCGGGCGACCTCGGCGGCGACTTCTCGAAAGGCCAGATGGACTGGGCCGTGCTGACGTTCGACCCCTCGGTGTCGAAGGAGCAGCGCGCCGCCATCGCCGCCGTCCTGGGCCACGTCTACCCGGTTAAGTGGAACTCCTTCACCGTCGCCAAAGACGCGGACATGGAGTGGAGGGCCGACCCCGCGCGCGCCGAGGCCCGCCTGGCCGGCGGGAAGGTCGCCGAAGTCGTCCTCCTCCGCCCCGCCTCCGCGATGACTAATGAGCCCGTCGTGATCAGGAACCTGAGGTACTGGGGGGCGCCGCGCAACGACGGCTTCGTCCTCATGCCCAACGAGGTCGAAGCCTACCGGGCGGGCGAGAGGCCCTTCGAGTTCAAAGGCACCAACGGCTTCATGATCACGATAGACATCGCGTCGCGGGACGTGAAGGGTGACTGAGAGCGCGGGTCAAACCCTTGTGGGGGGGGGGGGG
>DASZKF010000528.1:0-6290 GCA_035947355.1 Pyrinomonadaceae bacterium
GTCTCAAGTCTCTTTAGATAATCGTCTAAGGGGACTTGAGACGCCCTCCCTCACGGCCGGGCTACTGACTTTTACTCGAAGATTGCCTTAACCCGAAACCATCCCAGTGGATTTATTCCACCCGGCCTCACCCATGTAAAATGTTTGTAAATTGAACCCCCGCGCGCCTCCCGCGCGCCCGCGCGTCCTGTAAAATCCCGCCGCAACTTCGACGCCGACCTTAGTCCGTCGTCCCGAATCCCTGACCGCCAGCCCCCTCGCACGGAGGTATTCTCAATGACGCCATACGACACCCACGCCCCTCGACCTCGGCCGCGCGCGGCCTTCAACTGGCCGGCGGCGCTCTGCGCGCTGCTCCTGCTGGCCGCGACCGCCGCCGCGCAGGGCCAGGCGCTCTACGACGCCCCG
The DNA here is from genome assembly GCA_035947355.1 of Pyrinomonadaceae bacterium. Classification (GTDB taxonomy): domain Bacteria; phylum Acidobacteriota; class Blastocatellia; order Pyrinomonadales; family Pyrinomonadaceae; genus QHXN01. The sequence goes on from DASZKF010000528.1 coordinate 409, forward strand.
GCGCGCTTCCAGCTCAAGTCCGAGGTGCTCGGCGAGGAGCGCACCATCCTCGTCCGCACGCCGGCCGGCTACGAGCGCGGCGACGAGCGATTCCCCGTCCTCTACATGACCGACGGCGACGCGCACCTCCTGCACACGAGCGGCACCGTCCAGTTCCTCGCGCGCAACGGCCGCATCCCGGAGATGATCGTCGTCGGCATCACCAACACCGACCGCACGCGCGACCTGACGCCGACGCGCGTCGAGCGGCTGCCCGGCAACCCGAACGCGCGCTTCCCGACCTCGGGCGGGGCCGACAAGTTCCTCAAGTTCATCGAGACGGAGCTGATCCCGCACGTCGAGAAGCAGTACCGCACCCAGCCCTTCCGCGTCCTGGCCGGCCACTCGCTCGGCGGCCTCTTCGCCGTCCACGCGATGGTCGCGCGCCCCGAACTCTTCAACGCCTACATCGCCGTCAGCCCCGCGTTCCAGTGGGACAACTTCGAAGTGACCGACCGCGTCAAGGAGTTCTTTAAGAACCGGCAGGACTACAACCGCACGCTCTACGTCTCGCTCGGCGACGAGCCGGGCGACATCGGCGAGGGCTTCAAGCTCTTCCGCGACCTCCTGTCGAAGCAGCAGGCCAAGGGCTTCGTCTGGCAGGCGGCCGAGATGGCGGACGAGGATCACGGCTCGGTCGTCCTGCGCAGCCACTACGAGGGCCTGCGCAAGGTCTACGACGGCTGGCGGCTGCCGCGCAACCCCGGCACCGGGGCCATCGCCGGCGGCTTCAAGGAGGTCATCGAGCACTACCGGAAGCTCTCCGCGCGGCTCAACTACGAGGTCACGCCGCCTGAGGCGATCGTCAACCAGGTCGGCTACCAACTGATGGGCCAGCGGCAGAACGAGGACGCCCTGGCCGCCTTCAAGTGGAACGTCGAGCACTACCCGAAGTCGGCCAACGTCTACGACAGCCTCGCCGAGTTCTACGAGCGCGACGGCAAGCTCGACCTCGCCGCGCCGCTCTACGCCAAGGCCGCCGCCCTCGGCGAGCAGAACTCCGACCCCAACCTCAACATCTACCGGCAGAACCGCGACCGCGTCGCCGGCCTGCTCAAGCAGCCGGCGAACGCCGCCGGCAACAAGTAGCGGCAAGTTCGGAATAACGAACCAGGAAAGGGTGCCGGGTGCCGGGTTCTAGGTTCTGGGGAAGGCAAGTTTGCTTTTACCCGGCACCCAAAACCCGGCACCCAGCACCCTTTCCCGCGTTGACACTCCCCGCCGTTAGTCATATCTTCGACTCGCCCGCAATCCGAAACTAACCCGATTCGAGATGATGAGAAACAGCCTTTGCCTGCTCGCGGCGCTGTCCGCCTTCTTCTGCACGCCCGCCATGGCGCAAGTCAAATCACGCCGCACCGCGGCCGCCGGCAGCCCGGCCGCCGGTTACTGGCCCGTCGAGCGCAGCGCGCCGATCGTCGAGAAGACGCAGACCGTGCGGCTCGCGCCCGACCTCTCGCACCTCGCCGAGGGCGAGCGCCGGGCCGTCGCCAAGCTCCTGGAAGCCGGCGAGATTTTCCAGCGCCTTTATGAGGAGCAGCGCCACGCCGAGGCCCTGTCGTCGGCGCGCGCCCTCGAACAGCTCGACCGCCGCACCGGCTCGCGGCCCGCGACGCAGAACCTGCTCACGCTCTACCGCCTCTTCCAGGGGCCGATTGCGACGACCCTGGAGAACAAGCGCGAGCCGTTCCTGCCCGTGGACCCGGTCGTCCCCGGCAAGAACGTCTACCCCTGGGGCGTGAAGAAGGAGGAGGTCGAAGCCTTCCTCGCCGCGCACCCGGAGGAGCGCGACTCCATCCTCGACCTCCGCGCCGTCGTCCGGCGCGCGACGGGCGCGAACCTCAAGCGCGACCTCTCGGCCCTGGCCCGCCACCGCGCTCTCTCGACGCTCCACCCCGGCCTCGAAAAGAAGCTCAACAGGCTCATGACGAACGTCGAGGTGAGGCGGGCCGGGGCCGCCGAGCCGCCGGCCTTCTACGCCGTCCCCTACTCGGTCGCCTACGCCGACGAGCTCGTCCGCGCCCACGGCCTCCTGAACGAGGCGGCCGACGCCGTCGAGCGCGACGACGAGGAGTTCGCCCGTTACTTGCGCAACCGCGCGCGCGACCTCCTCTCGGACGACTACGAGTCGGGCGACGCCTCCTGGGTCACGGGCCGCTTCAAGAACCTGAACGCGCAGATCGGCTCCTACGAGGTCTACGACGACGAGCTTTACGGCGTCAAGACCTTCTTCGCCCTGAGCCTGCTCGCCACGCGCCGGCAGGAGACGGACGCGCTCCGCAAGGCGATGCGCGGCCTCCAGGCGCTCGAAGACTCCCTCCCTTACAAGCATCACAAGAAGGTTCGCGAGGACATCCCCGTCGGCGTCTACGACGTCGTCGCCGACTTCGGCCAGTCGCGCGGCGGCAACACCGCCACCATCCTCCCCAACGAGAACTACCTCGCGCGCCGCTACGGCCGCACCATCCTGCTGCGCGCCAACATCATGCAGAACCCCGACATCTTCCAGTCCACCGGCAACGCCTGGGCCGCGGCCGTGGCCGACGCGCACAAGGATGAATTAACTTCCGAAGGCTCCTCCTACCGCACGCTCTGGCACGAGGTCGGGCACTACCTCGGGGTGGACGCGACGAAGGACGGCCGCGACCTCGACACGGCCCTCCAGGACGCTTCGAGCCTTCTGGAAGAGATGAAGGCCGACCTCGTCTCGCTCTACGTCGCCGAGGCCCTGCGCAAGCAGGGCTACTACACGGACGCGCAGCTCCGCTCGGTCTACGCGAGCGGCATCAACCGCGTCCTGCAGAACAACCCGCCGCGCCGCGACCAGCCCTACCAGACCATGCAGCTCATGCAGTGGAACTTCTTCCTCGAACGCGGCCTGCTCTCCTTCGACCGGCAGGCGGGGAGGCTCCGCATCCACTACGGCAAGTACCACGACACGGTCGGCGACCTGCTGGAGAAGGTTCTGGAGGTGCAGTACGAGGGCGACCGCGCGGCGGCCGAACGCTTCGTCGAGCAGTACGCGAAGTGGGACGAGGACCTCCACGGCGTCGTCGCCAAAAACATCCGCGACCAGCAGCGCTACCGCTTCCGCCTCTTCAAGTACGCCGCCCTCGGCGAATAAGAGTTTCGAGTTTCGGGTTAAAGACAGCGTGGAGCCGAACCTGAAAGGTGGGGCCGCGAACTCGAAACTCGTAACCCGAAACTCGAAACTTACGCTTTTCGTATCTACAAGCGCCGCCCGTTCTCGGCGATTTTTACAACCTTTTTACACGGCTTCAGTCGGGTTCAAGGATAATCCTTCGACATGAAACGCGCGCTTCTCGTGCTGGCGGTCGCCGCCCTCTACGTGCTGCACCAGGACGTCTGGTTCTGGCGGACGGCGCGGCCGCTCGCCTTCGGCGTCATCCCCGTCGGGCTCTTCTACCACGGGTGCTTCTCGGTGGCGGCGTCGCTCCTGATGTGGGCGCTGGTCAAGTTCGCGTGGCCCGGGCACCTCGAAGAGGAGGTCGAGCACGGGGGGGCGGAAGGGGGTAAGGCGCGTTGATCCCGGCCGTCGTCGTCTTCATCTACCTCGCCGCGGTCGTCTACATCGGCGTCTTCGCCTTCCGACGCTCGAAGGGGAGCCACAAGGCCGAGGACTACTTCCTCGCCAACCGCTCGCTCGGCACCTTCGTCTTCCTGATGTCACTGTTCGGGACGAACATGACGGCCGTCGCCATCCTCGGCTCCTCCGGCAACGCCTTCACCAACGGCATCGTCACCTACGGCCTGATGGCCTCGTCCTCGGGCCTCGTCATCCCGCTCACGATCTTCCTCATCGGGACGAGGGTCTGGGCCCTGGGCAAGAAGTACGGCTTCATCACGCCCGTCCAGATGTTCCGCGACCGCTGGGAGTGCACGCACATCGGCACCGTCATCTTCGCCGTCCAGGCCACGCTCCTCGTCCCCTACATCATCATCGGCATCATGGGCGGCGGGACGACGCTCTCGGCCATCTCGGGCGGGTTCGTCCCCTACTGGTTCGGCGGGGCGGTGGTGGCGATGGTCGTGATGACCTACGTCTTCTTCGGCGGGATGCGCGGGACGGCCTGGGTCAACACCTTCCAGACCGTCCTCTTCCTCGTCTTCGGCGTCATCGCCGTCTCGGTCATCGGCGCGGGCATGGGCGGTTTCGGCGCGGCGGTCGAGGCGCTCGGCGCGTCGCCGCAGACCTCCTGGCTGCTGACGCGCGAGCGCGTCTCGCCCTACTACTTCTTCAGCTACACCTTCATCCCGCTCTCGGCCATCGCCTTCCCGCACATCCTGATCTTCTGCCTGACGGCGAAGCGGATGGTGCAGTTCCGTAAGACCGTCATCTTCTACCCGCTCTGCATCCTCCTGATCTGGTTCCCCTGCGTCTTCCTCGGCGTCGTGGCGAACCGCACGGCCGGGGAGATTCCGGCCATCCGCGCCAAGCAGGAGGCGCGCCGCGTCCTGGCGCAGCAGGGCAAACAGATGACGCCCGGCGAGCGCGAAGAGGTGCGCGAGCGGGCCTCGGGCGACGACGTGATCCTGCACCTCTTGCACCACTACGCGCCGCTCTGGCTCGCCGGCATCCTCGGCGCCGGCATCATGGCCGCCGTGATGGCGAGCGATTCGCAAATCCTCGCGCTCTCGACGATGTTCACGGAGGACGTCTTCGCCTTCTACGGGGGGAAGCGAAGATTCGGCGAGGCCGTGCAGGTGCAGACCGGCCGCATCTTCGTCATCGTCCTGACGATCCTGGCCTACGTCGTGGCGCTGCGCGCGCCCGAGACCATCTTCGAGATCGCCATCCAGTACGCCTTCTCCGGCTTCGCCTCGCTCTCGCCGCTGATGGTGGCGGCGCTCTTCTGGCGCGGGAGCACGAAGTGGGGCGCGCTGGCCTCGACCGTCTGGGTCGCCCTGGCCGTCGCGGCCGTCGCCTACTTCCAGCAGACCACGCCCGCGCCCCCGCCGGGGCCGGGTTCTCTGAACGTCATCTGGTCTGCGGGCGGCACCGACATCCTCGCGCGCACGCCGACGGGGACGAGCGTCTTCGGCTTCATGCCGGTCGTCCCGATGGTGCTCGTCTCGGCGCTGCTGATGGTCTTGGTCTCGCTCGCCACGCGTAAGCCGAGCAACGAGACGGTCGCCAGGTACTTCTCCAGAGCCTGACCCGCCGAAGACTAAAGGGAGAGCAAGAGATGAGAAGCAGAAAGACCCTCCTGACCTGCGCCTGCCTGCTCGCCGCCGCGGCCGCCGCCTTCGCCTCTGCCGCGGCCGACAGGCCGAACTTCACCGGCACGTGGGAGCTTGACCAGACGCGCAGCCACAGCATCCCGCCCAACATGAAGCAGACGATGACGGTCGTCCAGGAGGGCGACCGCGTCTCGTTCGAGACGAAGATTACGGACGCGAACGGCGAGCGCACGGTCAAGGACGCTTACACGCTCGACGGCAAGGAGGCCGAGTTCACGCCGCAGCGCCCGCCGAACGCCCCGCCCGACGCCCCGGCCCCGAAGGGCAAGCGCGCGGGCCGCTGGATGGCGAACGACCGCGGCTTCATCGTCGAGGAAGAGATCATCAACCAGACGCCGCAAGGCCCCGAGACCGTCCTCGTCGCACGCAAGTGGATGACCTGGCCCGATGGCACCCTCTCCATCGAGGTCATCACCGAGCGCGGCGGCAACGCCTTCAACAACAAGCGCGTCTTCGTCAAGAAGAGTTAGCCGCGGAGGCGCCGCAGACACAGAGAAGAAGAAATAAAACCCTTGCCGGAGACTTGAGTGTCGGATGTCAAACTCAAGTCTCCGGCAAGGGTTTTGATTTGTCTTTTCTCT
>DASZKF010000529.1:0-1904 GCA_035947355.1 Pyrinomonadaceae bacterium
CGCCGCTCGAAAGCTTCTGGTAGAGGTTCGGCAGGCCCTCCTTCATCGAGGAGAAGACGACTCGCGAGCCGTCGGGCGACCAGACGGCGTCGCCGTCGTCCGCCGGGTCGAACGTCAGGCGCGAGGTGGTGCCGCGCGCGAGCTCCATCACCCAGACGTCGCTGGCCCCCTTTTCCGGGTCGAAGCGTTGGAACGCGACGCGCTTGCCGTCGGGCGAGAGGCGGATGTCCGAGTAATGCCCGGCCGCGCCGACCGTGCCGAGTTGTTTGCCCGCGCGGTCGAACCAGACGAGTTGCGTGTCCGCAGCCGCGGGGTTGGTGCGGTAGAGGAGCGTGCCCGGCTCCGAGACGGAGAAGTGCGCCCGCGCGTTGCCCATTGTGTAGCCGATCTGTTTGACGACGGGGACGGCTTCGCCCGTCAGCTCCAGCCTGTCGGCGTCGAAGGGCCGCGCCACCAGGGTGCCCTCATGCGCGTAGAGCAGGTAGCCCGGCGGCGCGTAAGCCACGCTCGATTCGACGTTGAGCAGCAGGCGGGTCTGCTTCGAGTCGAGCGAGCCGAGGAAGATCGCGCTCTTCTCCCGCGGCGAGGCGCCGGCGACGTACAGGAAGTGGCGGCCGTCGGGCAGGAAGTGGGGCCACGCGTGGACGTATTCGTTGCGCGACTTGTCGAGCGTGGTCAGGGGCTCGGGCGTGCCGCCGGCGGCGGGGATGCGGTAGAGGCCCTCCGTGGTACTGCGGGAGAAGACGATGACCCCGTCGCGATTCCACGCGCCGCCCACGCTGACCGCGTCAGACAGCGTCTGCACCGGCCCGCCCGAGACGTCAAGCTTCTTGAGCTTGCCCGCGGCGATAAAACCTATGGAGCGGCCGTCCGGCGACCAGAAGGGCTGACCGCCGGCTTCGGTCCCGGCGAGCTGCTGCGCGTCGAGCGCGTCGAGCGGCCGGAGCCAAAGGCTCTGCTTCCCGGCAGCGTCCCTAACCACCAGCACCACGCGGCGGCCGTCAGGCGAGATCACGGGTGCGCCCGAGACCTCTCCCTCCCCCGGCTGAGTTATGAGGAAGCGCGTCGCGGCGGCCGGCGCTTCCTGCGGCGCGCGCCGCAGGGAGGGAAGAACGAGAGCCAACAACGCCACCAGGGCCGCGCCCGCTACGCCCCACGCGATGAGTTCACGGCGTCTGACGCCACGGCCCGCGGGCGCGTGCGTCGGGGTCGCCTGCTCGCCCGAGACGGCCGTCGCGCCCGACAGCGCTTCGAGGGCGAAGGCGAGGTCGTTGGCTGAATGAAACCGCGCCGCCGGGTCCTTCTCCAGGCAGTGCAGCACGAGCCGTTCGAGCGCCGGCGAGACGTTGCGGTTCGACTCGGAGAGGGCGGGCGGGTCCTCCCTGAGGACGGCCGAGAGCGTGGCGGCCGCCGACTCGCCGCGAAAGGCGCGGCGCCCCGTCAGCATCTCGTAGAGCACCGCGCCGAATGCGAAGATGTCGGCGCGGTGGTCCACCCTCCGACCGCGCACCTGCTCCGGCGCCATGTAGCCGACAGTCCCCATCACCGCGCCGGCGTCTGTGTCCACGCGCCGCGTCGGGATCTCCGTCTGGGACTGTCGCCCGTCCCCATGCGTCAGCTTCGCCAGCCCGAAGTCCAGAATCTTTGCGCGCCCGTCCGAAGTGATGAAGATGTTTTCGGGCTTGAGGTCGCGGTGCACGATTCCGCGCTCGTGCGCGGCGGCGAGGCCGCGCGCGATCTGCGATGCGTAGTCAACAGCCTTTCGCTGCGAGAGCGGCGCGCCCCGCAGCTTCTCGCGCAGCGTCTCGCCTTCGAGCAACTCGGAGACGACGAAGGGCGCGCCGTCGTGCTGCCCAACGTCGTGGACGGCGAGGACGTTCGGGTGGTTGAGCGCGCCGGCGGCG
>DASZKF010000530.1:0-2247 GCA_035947355.1 Pyrinomonadaceae bacterium
CCGCGAACGCGGACAGGAGTTTGACGGCCAGTCTCTTCATCATTCCTCCTGGCAAAGGAGGGTGCTGGGGAAAGACAAGCTGCTTTAACCCGGCACCCGGCACCCACCACCGTGCTTTTAAAGTCCGAGCGCGTCCATCCGCGCCTTCTCGTACTCGCCGTCCTCGCCGGGGTAGCGGAGGAGGTGCTCGAACCTGCCGGTCTGTTTCGCGAGCGCCCAGACGAGGCTCTCGCCGGCGGGCGCGATGTCCGGCTCGGAGTCGAAGACGGGGTCTTTGAAGGCGTCGTCGGCGTCCATCAGCTCCCAGCCTTCGCGCTCGAACATGCCGAGGAGGTCGCCGAGGAAGAGGCCGTTGAGCACGTTGTGGTGGACGAGCAGCGTGTGGCGGACGCCGCGCCCGAGCACGCGGCGCGCGAGGTCTTCGTAGAAGAGCGCGCGCTCGCGGATGTGCCCGAGGTAGAAATCCCTGTAGGGCGTCCTGTCGGCCCGCGGGTCTTTCTTCAGGCGCTCGCGCAGCCGCTGGTCTACGTACCAGTCGGAGGCGTCAATGGTCACGTGGCCGTTGCGGTAGCCGCGGGCCTTGAGGAAGGCGCGCATCCGGTCGCGCTGCTCGCGGGTGCGCCCCTCCTTGAGGTAGGGGAAGCGGAAGAGCTTGCGGTAGCGCGGAAGCACCTTCAAAACCTCCTCGGCGCGGAGCACGTCGCGCGTGAACTCCTCGAAGGTCTTATCCGGGTAGTGGGGGTGCGAGTAGGTGTGGTTGCCGATGAGGTGGCCGCGCTCGTCCCAGCGCCGGAGCAGGGCCATGTTGGTGGCCGACTCGACGTTCCTGGCTGCGACGAAGAGCGCGGCCCGGAGCCGGCGTCGCCCGAGGGCTTCGAGGATCGCGTCGTTGCGCGCCGCGGCCGAGAGCGCGGGCGTGTCGAAGAGGTTGAAGTCGTCCATCGTCACGGCGACCCGCGGCCGCTTCGCCTGCGGCGACGCCGGGGCTACTCGCGAAAGCCCGACCGCCGCCGTGGCCGCGCCCGCCACTCTAATGAATTGTCGCCGGTTCATCTCTCAACGCTCCTGCACAAAGAGTTTCGGGTTGCGGGTTTCGAGTTTTGAGTTTGTTCAGCGTGAGTCGGAAGGTACAGCGTGCGCCGCCCGAACTCGAAACTTGAAACTTGAAACTTGAAACTTGAAACTTGAAACTTATTTCTTCTCCCCGCCGCGCTTCGACTTCTTCTCCTCCTGCTGCCGCAGGAACTCGGCGAAGTAGCGCTCCATGAGCGGCGGGAGGTTCTCCTCGGAGTCTTTGTACTCGAGGCCCTTCGTCACGGCCCAGCGGGCGATCCACGAGTCGCCGCGCAGGCCCGTGTAGGTGTCGGGCAGGCGGTACGCCGCGTCCCTCGTCGCCTGCTCCATCGTGACGAAGCGGTAGCCGCGCCGCCGGATCATCGCCGCCAGGTCGTCGAACGAGTCGGCGTTCAGGGCGCCCGCCGTCAGCATCAAGACCTGCGGGAACTCGCGCCCGACGACCTCGCGCGAGTAAGCCTCGAAGAACTCGAACATCCGCTCCATGTACGGGACGTACTCGGCGCGGACGGCGGCGGCCGTCCCCCCGTCGCCGCGCCGCAGCGCCTCGACGTAGGCGCGCGAGAAGAGCCAGTCCATGTTGTCTATCGTGACCGGGTGAATCTCGTAGCCGCGCTCGCGCAGGAACTTCTCGACCGAAGACTTGGCCCCGGCGTCCGGGCCGGTGTTGAGGTACGGGTAGCTGAAGTAGCGCAGCCGCCGGCCGCCGCGCTCGCCGAGGAGCTTCGACATGATCTGCTCGCCGCGCAGCACGTCGGCCCGGAACTCCTCGACCGAGACCTCGTAGAGGTTCGTGTGGCCGAAGGTCTCGTTGCCGAGTTCGTGCCCGGCGTCGAGCCACTCGCCGAGCAGCCGCACGCGGCCCTCGTGCGGCTGGCCGTCTTTGCCGTAGAACCTCGCCTCGTTGACGAAGGCGACGGCGCGCACGTCAGCGGCGGCGAGGCCCCGCAGGAGCTTGCGCGTCTTGTCGGCGAGCAGGGCGTCGTCCATGCCGTTGCCGGGGAAGGAGACGAAGGTGACGGCCACCTCGCGCCGCGGGCCGGGCGCCGGCGCGGGCGGCCGGCGTACCGCGCCCGCCCCGGAGGGGGCGAGCGCGCGGGCGGCCGCCAGGCCGCCGATGAGAACCAGGAGGAGCGCGGCGGCCGCGGGCGTGGCGCGGCCGGGCGTCCTCTT
>DASZKF010000531.1:0-7831 GCA_035947355.1 Pyrinomonadaceae bacterium
GGCCGACGGCCGCGGCGAGGCGCGCGGCCACCGCGAGGACAGTCGGGGCCGGCGCGAGAACGGCGGGGGCCGGCGCGAAGAAGGGCGCGGCCACCGCGATGACGGCCGCTCGCGGCGCGACCGCCAGCCGACCATCACCGACCTCCTGCGCGAGGGCCAAGAGATCATCGTCCAGATCGCCAAAGAGCCCATCGCCCAGAAGGGCGCGCGCATCACCTCGCACATCGCGCTGCCCGGCCGCTTCCTCGTCTACATGCCGACCATCGAGCACGTCGGCGTCTCGCGCAAGATCGAATCAGACCAGGAGCGCGCGCGCCTGCGCAAGCTCATCCAGGCCATCGTCAAGGAGGAGGACGTGCCGTCGGGCGGCTTCATCGTCCGCACGGCCGGCGTCGGCACGAGCGAGCAGGACCTGCGCGACGACGCGCGCTACCTCGTCCGCACCTGGCGCGACATCCGCAAGAGTGCCGAGCGGCAGAAGGCCCCGGCGCTCGCGCACAAAGACCTCGACTTGGTCCAGCGCATCCTCCGCGACCAGCTCTCCGAGGACTTCGCCGCCATCCGCTGCGACAGCGAGGAGGAGTACCTGGAGATCGTCGAGTTCGTTAACCGCATCCAGCCCCGCCTTGTCAACCGCGTCAAGCTCTACACGCGCGAGGAGCCGATCCTCGAAGCCTTCGGCGTGCAGGCCGAGATAGACAAGGCCATCAAGCCGCGGGTCTGGCTCAAGTCGGGCGGCTACCTCGTCATCAACCAGACCGAGGCGCTGGTGGCGATTGACGTCAACACCGGCAAGTTCGTCGGCCGCGGCGGGACGCGGCTCGAAGACACGATCACGCGCACCAACATGGAGGCGGTCGAGGAGATCGCGCGCCAGATACGGCTGCGCGACCTGGGCGGCATCATCGTCCTCGACCTCATAGACATGGAGGAGCGGCGCAACCGCGCCCGCGTCCTGCAAGCCCTGCAGGACGCCCTGCGCTCCGACAAGTCGCCGACGAAGGTGCTCTCCTTCAACGACTTCGGCCTCGTCATCATGACGCGCAAGCGCGTCAAGCAGTCGTTAGAGCGCACGCTCTGCAGCCCCTGCCCCTACTGCGCCGGCGCGGGGCTCGTGAAGTCGCCGCAGACGATCTGCTACGAAATCCTCGAAGAGGCGCGCCGCCTCGCCCGCGCGCAGGACGGCGAGCACCACACGCAGGTCACGCTGCGCGTCAACCCCGAGGTCGCCAACACCCTCCGCTCCGCCGAGCGCGACGTGCTCCGCGAGATCGAGGACTACCTCGGCCCCATAGACCTCACCAGCGACACACACGTCCACCAGGAGCAGTTCGACTTCGCGTTCATCTGAAAAAGTTCCAGGTTCCAAGTTCAAAGTTTCAAGTTAGAGAGTTGTCTTTAACTTGAAACTTTGAACTTGGGACTTTGAACTTTTCTTTTATGGGGAGGCTCCACAAACTCTGGAAGGGCCTGGCGGCGGGCGGGGCGGCCGGGGTGGCGGCGCTGGCGGCCGCCAACGCGGCGGTCGCGCGCGACCGGAAGGAGCCGGAGACGGGGGCGCTCGGCGGCGAGGCCGGCGCGTACCCTTGGGAGCACGGCCAGGTCTTCTACCGCCACGCCGGGGCCGAGGCCGCCCCGCCCGTCGTCTTCGTTCACGCCGTCGGCGCGGGCGCGCGCTCCTTCATGTGGCGGCGCAACTTCGAGCCGGCCTCGCGCCACTCCCGCGCCTACGCCGTAGACCTCCTCGGCTTCGGCTACTCCGACAAGCCGGCCACCGCGCCCTACTCGGCCGACCTCTACGTCGCCCTGCTCAAAGACTTCCTGCGCGACGTGGTGGGCCGCCCCGCCGGGGTGGTCGCGCACTCCCTGAGCGCGGCCTACGCCGCGCGCGCGGCCGCCGAGTCGCCGGAGCTGGTTGACTCGCTGCTGCTCGTCTCGCCGACCGGCGCGGGCGGCGCGAGCGCGCGCCCCGGCATGACGGGCGCGGCCTTCTACGGCCTGCTCCACTCGCCGGTGCTCGGCACCTCGTTCTATAACGCGATGACGAGCGAGCGCGGCCTGCGCGATTACGCGCGCCAGCAGCTCTTCTACAACAAGCGGTTCGCCACGCCGCGCCTCGTCGCGCACTACTACGCCGTCAGCCACCTCCCCGGCGCGCAGCACGCCGTCACCGCCTACCTCTCCGGCTACCTCAACACGGACATCCGCGAAACCTTCGAGCGCCTGCGCCAGCCCACGACCCTCGCCTGGGGCCGACAGGACACGGCCAACCCCATCGAGCACGCCGGCCACCTCCTGCGCCTCAACCCCCGCGCCCGCCTCGAACTCTTCGACCGCTGCCGGCAGATGCCCCAGGAGGAGCACGCCGACCGCTTCAACGCCCTCCTGCGCGACGCCCTCCGCCCGTCGGACTAAACTATGTTCCGGCCGCGCGGCCCGCGGGCACTGTGAAGTCGTAGGTCTCGCCGCGGCTGAAATATCTCACGCGGCCGGCGGGGCAAGGTTTCGCGGGCGCCGGCGTGTTAGAATCGCGTCGGCGGATTCAACCCGGCCCGCCTCGGGCAGTCTCTCACGCGGTACGAGCCAAGCGACGACTTCCCACATCCCAAAAATCTAACTTCAGTGAGGTTTGACGAAATGAGAAAGACCTTCCTCGCGTTCGCCCTGCTCTGCTCGCTGGCCGCCGCCGCCGCGGCGCAGGAGAAGGCTCAGGCGGGCAGGGTGACGATAGACCCCGACCAGAACTACCTCGTGCTCTCGACCAAGCGCATCCAGACGATGGAGAAGGAGCTCGACGAGGTCTCGGCGAAGGGCTTCCGCGTGCTCTACGGCGGGCCGACCGAGGCGCTCGACATGGCCCTCTTCCTCCAGCGCGTGCGGCAGCCGGGCGAGCCGACCTACGCCTACAAAGTCCTGGCGACCTCGCGCCTGAAGACGATGGAGAAGGAGCTGAACGAGGCCGCGCGCGGCGGCTTCCGGATGCTGCCGCGCACCGCCATCTTCAAGCGCGGGCTGCTGACGGTCGAGTTGGTCATGCTCATGGAGCGGGCGCCGCAGGCGGACAAGAACTATGAGTACAAGCTGGTCTCGGCGGGCAAGGAGTCGAAGCTGCACAAGAAAATCGAGGAGGCCGTCGCGCAGGGCTTCGCCCCGCTGACGATCGTCACCGGCGGCGAGCACATCGTCGTCATGGAGAGGGAGACGGCGGCCGCCGCCGCCCCGGCCCCGCAGCCGGCGGCTCAGGAGTAGATGTTCATCGGTCGGGTGAGCAGCGCGACTGGGTCTTCGACGTTGAGGGCCTCGCGGACGTAGAAGGCTTCGCCGGCCCCGACGCCGATCAGCGAGCCGTAGTAGCGCCAGCGGTGTTCGAGCTGGCGGAGGAAGCCCTCCCCGCTGATGCGCGTCGTCGGCTCTTTCGAGTCCGGGTTGAAGAACTGCGAAGCGTGGGCGCGGATGGCGCGCAGCTTCTCCTCGACGAAGTCGGAGATGTCCACGATGAAGGAGGGGGCGACGAGGCGCGAGTAGGCCGAGTGCGCGATCATCGGCATCGGCACCGCGCCCTGCCCGGCCTCCTCGTCGTAGCGGCGCATCGAGGCGAGGCGCGCCGCCTCGCGGACGATGTGGGCCGTGTGGGTGTGGTCGGGGTGCGGGTCTTCGAGCTGCGGGGCGAAGAGGACGCGCGGCCGGTAGGTGCGGAGCACGCGCACGAGCGCGCGGCGCGCCTCGTCGTTGAGCAGGACGTGCCCGTCGGGCTGTTCGAGGTTGAGCCGCACGTCGAGCTTCAGGATGCGCGCCGCCTCGCGCGCCTCCCCGGCGCGAATCTCCGGCGTGCCGCGCGTCCCCATCTCGCCGCGCGTCACGTCGAGGACGCCCGTCCGGTAGCCCAGCGACTTCAGCTTCAAAAGCGTCCCGCCCGCCGTCAGCTCCACGTCGTCCGGGTGCGAGTAGACGGCCAGCACGTCGAGTTGCGTGTCTTGTGTGCTCATAAAGAAGTAGCCAGTAGTCAGTAGTCAGTAGCCAGTAGGAAGACCTTCCCGCGCCGAGCAGTAGATAGTTTAAGCGTCAGCGTCTGCCGGAGACAAATCTACTGACTACTGACTACTGGCTACTTGAAGTTGAACCGGCAGCGGACGCCCTGCTCGCGGCCGGTGTCGTAGATGATGGCGAGGTTGTTGACGGTGATCTCCCAGTGGAAGTTGCGCGCGCTGAGGACGCGGACGATCTCGGCCAGGCGATCCTGGTCTATGTCGCCCTGCGCGAGCGTGATGTGCGGCGCCCACTCGTCCGGGTGGTAGTAGTGCGAGACCGCGCCGGGCGTCTTCTGCCTGACGCCGTCCCAGATGTCCCGGTGCAAGGCGGCGAGGCCGGGCGAGCGGACGAGCGGGATGTGGAGAATCGGGTTGGCGACGGTGAAGACGCCGAGGCCGGCCGTGCGGACGCGGAACGGCTGCGTCCGGGCGGCCAGCGCGCGCAGGTAGCTCTCGCACGCCTCGTCCTCGTAGGCGTCGGCCACTTGGTAGGAGAAGTGCGGGTAGGCGGTGACGTACATCCCACGCACGTCGAACTTCTGCCCCAGCTCCTCCCAGATCGCCTCGACCCGCGCGTAATGTCGGTCGTCGAGCAGCGTCACCACGCCATGCATCTTCTTCCGGCGTCCCTCTCAGCCCGCGGGGTTGCTTCCCTTACCCGAAGAGATGTAGCGCAAGCCTCCACGGCCGGTCAAGCAGGCCGGAAGGGATTAGCCACAGAGGCACCGCAGACACAGAGAAGAACAAAACAATAGTGTTAGAGGGAGAGTCGGGCGGTTACTCTCAACGCCGGGTGGGCCGGCCGACGCTCCCTCTAACACTTTTTCTTTGTCTTATCTCTGTGTCTCTGTGCCCCTGTGGCTATTGTCCGAGACCGTGCATTGACGGGCGCGCGCGGGAATTGGTAGCCTGTGGACTCCCCCCGCAGCAACCCGCAGTAAAGAGGTGGCAGGAGGCGATGAGGCTCACCGTCTTAGGCTCGGGCACGTCTGTGCCGCACCCGCGGCGCTCGTCGTCGGCGCACTGGCTGGAGGCCGGCGCGGGGGCGCTGCTGCTCGACATCAGCGCGCCGGCCGTCCACCGCATGCCGCAGGAGGGCTGCGACTGGGCGAACCTCGACGCCGTCTGGGTCAGCCACTTCCACCTCGACCACGTCGGCGGCCTCGCCCCCTTCCTCTTCGGCACGAAGTACGCCCCGCAGACGCAGAAGCGCTCGAAGCCGCTCCACGTCTACGGCCCGCGGGGCTTGGGGAAACTCCTCCGCCGCTTCGACGAGTCGAACTCCTACGGCCTCTTCGAGCAGCCCTTCCCGCTCGAAGTCCGCGAGGTCTCGCCGCGCACGGAGTTCGAGGTCTTGCCCGGCCTCGGGGCCGAGACCTTCTCGACGCCGCACACGAGCGAGAGCCTCGCCGTCCGGCTCACCGACCCGGGCGGCGCCTCGCTCGTCTACACCTCCGACACCGGCTTCACCGAGGCGCTCGCCGGCTTCGCGCGCGGCACCGACCTCTTCCTCATGGAGTGCTCCTTCTTCCGCTCGAAGCCGGTCGAGACGCACCTCGAACTCGAAGACGCGATGCGACTGGCGCGACTCGCGCGCCCCGCCCGCGTCATGCTCGCCCACCTCTACCCCGAGTGGGACGGCATAGACATCGCCGCCGAGGCCAAGAAACTCTGGGACGGCGACACGGTCGCGGCCGAAGACGGGCTCAGACTGGAGATCACGAAATGATGAATGCGGAATGCGGAATGATGAATATAAGGCAGCTCGGATGATGAAATTCAGCGTGCGTCACATTCATCATTCATCATTCCGCATTCATCATTAAACCGAGATGAAGGCCCGACTGATCGTCAACCCCGTCTCCGGCGCCGACGCCGCGCCCGACTACCTGCCGGCGATGAACGAGCGGCTGCGCGCGGCGTTCGGCGAGCTCGACATCGTGATGACGGTGGCGGCCGGCGACGCCCTGAACCTCGCGCGGCGGTCGGCCGAGGAGGGTTATGACTGCCTGTTCGTCGCGGGCGGCGACGGCACGCTCAACGAAGTCCTCAACGGCGTGGCGTCGGTGGACGGCGCGCTCGGCCGGGTCACTTTCGGCGTCGTCCCGCTGGGGACGGGCAACGACTTCGCCGCCGCGCTCGGCCTGCCGGAGGACGTGGAGGCGGCCGTCGAGACGATGCTCGCCGGGCGCACGGTCCGGGCCGACGTGGGGCTCCTCAACGACCGCCACTTCGTCAACGTCTCGGCCGGCGGCTTCATCGCCGAGGTCTCCGACGCCGTCAACCCGCAGTTGAAGACGGTCGCCGGCAAGTTCGCCTACATCATCGGCGGGGCGCAGGTGCTTCTCGACTACGAGCCGGTCGGCGCGCGCGTGCGGGCGCGGCTGGAGGGCGGGCGCGAGGTGACGCGCGAGGCGGGCGTGCAGATGTTCGCCGTCTGCAACTCGCGGCTCGTCGGCGGCGGGCAGCCCATCGCGCCCGGCGCGCTGATCAACGACGGCGCGCTGGACGTGTGCGTCGTCGAGGCGATGCCGACGCTGGAGTTCATCCGCCTGCTCGGGAGCGTGCCCGGCGGCGGCCACATCGAGGACGAGCGCGTCGCCTACTTCCGCGCCCGCGAGGTGGACTTGCTTTTCGACCGCACCATCAAGGTGAACACGGACGGCGAGGTGCTCGAAACTGCCGGGTGCCGCTACCGCGTCCTGCCCCGCGCCGCCCGCTTCCTCGCCGGCGACGCGCCCTTCGCACAGTGATGAGGAGAGCGATGAAGAAACCGATGAAGGCAGAAGGCAGTAGGCAGAAGGCAGTGGGCTTCGCATCACGAACGTTCGCGCTCTCGCCGCGGAGGTTCCTGGCAGACAGGTTCTTCCGCTGCCTCCTGCCGACTGCCTTCTGCCTTCTGCTCGCCTGGCCTCCGGCGGCGCGGACGCAGGAGTCGGGCGGGCGGGAGCTGCTCGAGACGGGCCGCCCGGCGGCGGTCGAGAAGCAGGCGGGCGCGGCGGCCGAGCTGAAGGTCATCTCCTACAACATACGCTGGCGCGGCGGCGAAGATTTGCAGGAAGTGATTAAGCTGCTGCGCGCCGACCCGGAGCTTGGCGGCGCGACCATCATCGGACTGCAAGAGGTCGACCGCGACAAGAAGCGCACTAAGAATGTCAACACGGCGCGCGTCATCGCCGACGCCTTGCGGATGCACTACGCGTGGGCCGCGCCGCCCGTCCGGGAGGGCGAGGAGGAGACGGGCGTCGCGCTCCTCAGCCCGCACCCCCTGACCGACGTGGTGCGCCTCGTGCTGCCGCACGAGGGGCCGGGCGGGCGGCGGCGGGTCGCCGTCGGCGCGACCGTGCACGCCGGCCGGACGCAGGTGCGCGCCTACTCCGTCCACGCCGAGACGCGGATGCCTCTGGCGAAGAAGGTCGAGCACTGGCGCGCCGTGCTCGAAGACCTCGCCCGCCACCAAAGGATTCCGCACGCCGTCATCGTCGGCGACTTCAACACGATCAAGGGCAAAGACGTCCGGGCCGCGCGAAGGCTCTTCACGGAGGCCGGCTTCACCACGCCCTTCCCCGACGACCGCGCCACCTTCAAGGTCTTCTTCTTCGACTTCAAGCTCGACTGGGTCTGGCTGCGCGGCTTCGACCACGGCGACTTCGGCATCGCCACGCGGGTAGACCTCTCCGACCACTGGCCGCTCTGGGCCAAAGCGAGCCTGCGCCGCCGGGACGCCGCCCCCAAAGGGGCCGCGGCCGACAGCGGGACGCGTTAAGTTTCGGGCCGCCGCAACCCGCGACACAAAACTTACC
>DASZKF010000532.1:0-15121 GCA_035947355.1 Pyrinomonadaceae bacterium
ACACGGAGACTGGCGAGCGGGGCACCCGCTCCGCGCGCCAGTCTTATTCTGTGCCGGCCTGGGACTCAGAACCTCAGCCGCCGCAGGTAGTCCAGGCTGACGCGGGCGCTCTCGAAGGGCGAGCCGGGCGTCTCGTCCTGCTCGACGAAGTAGTGCCTGACGCCGGCGCGCGCGGCCGCGGCGAAGACGGCCTTGAAATCTATCACCCCGCGCCCGACCTCCGTGAAGGAGCGCCGCGGGGTGGCGTCCATGTCCTTGACGTGGAGCGATGGGAAGCGGCCCGCGTGTTTCGAGAAGTATTCGAGCGGGCTGCGCCCGGCCTTCGCGATCCAGTACAGGTCGAGCTGCATCTTCACGAGCCGCGCGTCGGCCCGCGCCAGCAGCAGGTCGTAAGGGGCCTGCCCGCCCACGGCCTCGAACTCGAAGTCGTGGTTGTGGTAGCAGAGCTGTAGGCCGGCCCGGCGCGTGCGCTCGCCGGCGCGGTCGAGCAGTTCGGCGAGGCGGCGGTAGTCGTCGAGCGAGCGGCGCTCCTCTTCGGGCACGTAGCCGCACACGAGGTAGCGGTGGCCGAGAACCAGCGCGGCCTCGACGGCACTCCCGAGGCCGTCGCGCAGCCCGGCCGTCGTGACGTGCGCCGAAGGCGCGAGGAGGCCGTGGCGCCGCAGCGCGGCTCTGATCTCCGAGGGCGCGCGGCCGTGGTAGCCCGCGAACTCGACCTCGCGGAAGCCGAGCGCGGCGACCCGCGCGAGCGTGCCTTCGAAGTCGGCCGCCAACTCCGCGCGCACCGTGTAGAGCTGGAGGCCGACGCGCGAGAGCCTGCGCCGGTCGTGGGGCGCGAGTGCGTGACCCGGCCCCGCGGGGCGCGAGGCGGCGAACGCGCCGCAGAGGGCGGCCCCCAGGAACGAGCGACGGTTCATCGCGTCGGCGCCCGCCCGCCGCCCCGCGGCGTCGTGAGTCCGCGTCGCCGGCGGCTCACACCGCGCGCGTCGGCCTTCCCGCGCACGGGCTCGAGGCGGAACCTGTAGTCGTAATGCATGACGTGGATGCGGTACTGCGGGTGCGGCTGCGCGCCCCAACTGTCGTCGCCGCCGACGCCCATCTGGAGGTGGTCGAGGTTGACCGTGATCTCCTTCGACATCTGAATCTCGGCCGCGTGCTTCGCGCGCTCCAGCTCCGACGCGCGGAAGGGCCACGCGCTGAAGTGGAGCTCGGGCAGCCCCACGACCCGGAGCCCCGCGCCCGCCCCGTTCGTGAACGAGACCCAGCGCACGTCCGTGCGGTTGCCCGTCTCCTGCGGCTCGACGTAAGGCGTCCAGAGTTCGTCAACGGTCGAGCGGTACCGGCCGAAGGCGGCCCCCGTCTTCCTGTCCCAGTAAGTCTCCTGCGGCCCGCGCCCGTACCACTCCACGTTGCGGAGCTCGCCGGGGATGAGCGCCTGCATCCCGACGCGCGGAATCTCCGGCACGTCGCCGCTCGGCCTGAACGCGTTGCTGACTTCGATCGTCCCGTCGCCGTAGACCGTGAAGTCCGTCAACACCCGCGAACTCCCGGCCGCGAGGCTCGCCTCGATGACGACGCGCGCCGCGTCGGGCGCGAGCCGCTGAACGAAGAGGCGCGTGACCTCGCGCCCGGCGGCCGCCCCGCGCCAGACGCCGAGCCGCTTCGCCATCTGGTTGCCGCGGTCGTTGTCGGTCGGCGCGCGCCAGAAGTTCGGGGCGAGCGGGCCGGCGAGCAGGCCGAGGCCGTCCACCTCGTAGGCTTCGAGCGCGCCGCTCGTCTTGCCGACCCTCGCCGAAAAGTGCGGGCCGCGCAGCGTGACGGCGTCCTCCGTCTCCGAGACGGTGAGTTCGGCCGCCCCGGCCGCCGCGTCGCGCTCGGCCGGTTGCGGCGGGCCGTAATACATCTGATCCCACGCGACGACGTGTCCCCTCTCCGCCCAGGTGGTGTCGGCCGCGAGCGCGAAGCTCACTTTGAGGAAATACTCCGCGCCGGGCCTCGGGGAGACGCGACGCAGGCCGAGCGTGACCTCCTCGGCCTGCCCGGCCGCGGTGGCGAGGCGCGGGAGTTTGCCGCGCTCGATGATCGTGCCGTTCTCGGCCAGCTCCCAGGAGCCTTCGGCGAACGAGAGGTCGCGGAAGATGTGCTTGTTGCGCACGCGGACGCGGCCGGCCGCGAGGTCTACCGACTCGACCTTGACGAACTGGTAGACCTTCTTGACCTCTTCGAGTTCGGGCTGCACGCGCCGGTCGGCGAAGACGAGGCCGTCGCCGCCATTGCCGTCGTTTGGCCGGTCGCCGTAGTCGCCGCCGTAGGCCCAGAACTCGCGGCCGTCGGCCGCCTTCTTGAGGAACGTCTGGTCTACCCAGTCCCAGATGAACCCGCCGTGGAAGTTGGGCCGCGACTCGATCACGTCCCAGTACTCCTGCAAATTCCCGACGCTGTTGCCGAGCGCGTGGGCGTACTCGACGAGGTAGAAGGGCCTGCCCTCGCCCTTCGCCTCGTAGTACGGGACGATCTCCTGCGGCTTCGTGTACATCGGGTTGAAGGCGTCGCTGTGGACGCCCGCGCCCGACTCGTAGACCAGGATCAACTCCGGGTAGTTTGTTTTCACCCACGAGCGCGCCGCGGCGAGGTTGCGGCCCCAGCCGGCCTCGTTGCCCAGGGAGAAGAGGAAGATGCTCGCGTGGTTCTTGTCGCGCTCGACCATGCGCCGGACGCGTTCGACGTGCGCCTCGGTGAAGTCTTCGGAGTCGGAGACGCGCTGGCGCTCGTTCGCGCCGTAGCCGTGCGACTCGATGTTGGCCTCGTCCTGCACGTAGAGGCCGTACTCGTCGCAGAGCGCGTACCATCGTTCGGCGTTCGGGTAGTGGCTCGTCCGCACCGCGTTGATGTTGTAACGCTTCATCAGGAGGATGTCCTGGATCATCCTCTCGCGCGTGGTGACGTGGCCGAGCACGGGGTCGTGCTCGTGGCGGTTGACGCCCTTGATGATGACGGGCCGGCCGTTGACGAGAATCTGCCCGCCCTTGATTTCGGTGGTGCGGAAGCCGAGCCGCCAGGGGACTGATTCGAGGACGCGGCCGCCGCCGTCTCTGAGCGTGAGGACGAGCGTGTAGAGGTTCGGCTCCTCGGCCGACCACTTCGAAGGGTTCGCCACCGCCCTCTCGAGGTCGAGCGAGACCTCGCCGCCGGCCGGGGCCGTCCCTCCGGAGGCGAAAGGGGCGCCGACGGCCGCGCCCCTCGCGTCGAACAGCCCGGCCTCCAGCGTGAACCGCCGGTCGGCCCCGGCCGCGTTGCGCACCTTCGCGCTGACGGCGAGCCGCGCGTCGCGGTACTCGGCGTCGAGGTGCGTGCGCGCGTAGAAGTCGCGGACGTGCAGGGGCGCGCGCGAGACCAGCTCCACGTCGCGGAAGATGCCGCTCAGCCGCCAGAAGTCCTGGTCTTCGAGGTAGCTGCCGTCCGAGAAGCGGTAGACCTCGACGGCCAGGGTGTTCTCGCCGGGCCGGACGTACTTCGTCACGTTGAACTCGGCCGGCAGGCGGCTGTCCTCGCTGTAGCCGACCCTCTGCCCGTTGACCCAGACGTAGCAGGCCGAGTTGACGCCGCGAAGCACGAGGAAGGTCTCGCGCCCGGCCCAGGCGGCCGGGACGGTGAAGGTGCGGCGGTAGGAGCCGACCGGGTTCCGCTCCTCGAAGGTCGTCCAGTCCTTCGGCGGCTCGCCCGTGACGCGTGGCGCGTCGCGCTTGAAGGGGTAGACGATGTTGAGAAAGATCGGCGTGCCGTAGCCCTCCATCTCCCAGTTCGACGGCACCCGAATCTCCTTCCACCCGGAAACGTCGAACCCGGGCTTGTAGAAGTCAACCGGGCGCGACGAAGGCTCCTTCACCCAGTGGAACTTCCACACGCCGTTAAGCGAGAGGACGAACGGCGAGCCTTCGGAGCGCGGGGCTCCCGGAGCGAAGGCGAGGGCGCCGCGGCGCGCCGCCGGCTCGTCCGGGTACGGCACGAGCGTGGCGTGCGGCGGCTCGCGGTTGACGCCGAAGACGCGCGGGTCTTCCCATTCGGGCGGGCCGGCGCGGCCGCGGGCCTCTTCCTGCGCGGGGCGCGCGGGCTGCGCGGCTAACAGCAGTTGGAGAATCAGGACGGCGCAGAGTCTTCTCATCCGTGGCTCCTCGGGCGGGAGAAAATTCTTGACAAGCGGCGTGGCCGAGTATAGAAAACCTTTTGTTTATCCTTGCAACAAAGTGCCCGCTCCGGTTCGCGCCCGCCCGAAGCTGACGCCCTCGTGTCGTCGCGGCCGCGCTTTCGAAGTGCCGTTTGTCGCCGGAAACTTGAGCCCGAAATTAACAACAAGCGGCCCCGGTTGTCGAGAGCCGGCAGAGGCGGGAAGCGTGACGGCCCGCGCCCGCAGGTTCGGCCGGGACTCCGAGGGTCTGGCCTCGAACGGATGAGCCGCCTCGTCAAACGCCGGGGCTTCCTGCGGCGGGCCGCACTGGCGTGCGCGGGCGTGCCCCGTGCGTTCTCCGCCGCGTTAGCCTTCGCCGGCCGCGCGGGGTCGGTCAGAGATGCCGCGCCGCGCGACCTCGTCCTCTGGTACGACGGGCCGGCGCGCGAATGGACGGAGGCGCTGCCCGTGGGCAACGGCCGCCTGGGCGCGATGGTCTTCGGCGGCACCGGGGAGGAGCGGCTGCAACTGAACGAGGACACGCTCTACGGCGGAGGCCCCTACGACCCGAACAACCCGGAGGCCCTCGCGGCCCTGCCCGAGGCCCGGCGGCTCATCTTCGAGGGCCGCTACCGGGAGGCGCACGACCTCATCGAGAAGAGGATGATGGCGCGGCCCGTCAAGCAGATGCCCTACCAGCCGGTCGGCGACCTGCTTCTCAAATTCCCCGGCCACGACGAGGCGGCCGGCTACCGCCGCGAACTCGACCTCGACTCGGCCGTCGCGCGCGTCACTTACACGCGGGGCGGGGTTCGCTTCACGCGTGAAATCTTCTCCAGCCCGGCCGCGCAGGTGTTAGTAGTCCGTCTGACCGCCGACCGTCCCGGCGCGGTCGGCTTCACCCTCGGAATGTCCACGCCCCAACGGGCCAGGGTCGCCGCGGAGCCGCCGGACACGCTCACCCTCGACGGCCGCAACGGCGAAGCCTTCGGCGTCAAAGGCGCGCTCAGGTTCCAGGCCCGCGCGCGCGTGTTCGCCCAGGGGGGAGAGACGAGCGCCGCGAAAGATTCTTTGACGGTGAGCGGGGCCGACTCGGCGACCGTCCTCGTCGCCGCCGCGACGAGCTACCGGAGTTACAAGGACGTGAGCGGCGACCCCGAGGCGTTGACGAGGTCTCACATCACCCGCGCGTCCGCGCGACCCTTCGAGCGGCTGCGCGACGAGCACGCGGCCGCGCACCGCCGTCTGTTCCGGCGCGTCCATTTAGACCTCGGGCGGACGGCCGGGACGGTCGCCTCGCTCCCCACCGACCGTCGGGCCGCGCGCTACAAGCTCGAAGAAGACCCGCAGCTCGCCGCGCTCTATTTTCAGTACGGCCGTTATCTTCTCATCTCCAGCTCGCGCCCCGGCACGCAGCCCGCCAACCTGCAAGGCATCTGGAACGAGCACATGACGCCCCCCTGGGAGTCGAAGTACACGGTCAACGTCAACACGGAGATGAACTACTGGCCGGCCGAGGTGACGAACCTCGCCGAGTGTCACGAGCCCCTGCTGAGGATGGTCGCGGAGCTGGTCGAGAACGGCGCGCGCACGGCCCGCGTCCACTGGGGCGCGCGCGGCTGGGTCTGCCACCACAACACAGACCTCTGGCGGCAGACGGCCCCGATAGACGGCCCGCTCTGGGGCTTCTGGCCGACGGGCGGCGCGTGGCTCTGCCAGCACCTCTGGGAGCACTACGAGTTCAACCCCGACCGGAGTTACCTGGCACGGGTCTACCCCGTGATGAAGGGCGCGTCGCAGTTCTTCCTCGACACGCTGGTCGAGGAGCCGAAGACGAAATGGCTCGTCACGAACCCTTCACTCTCGCCCGAGAACAAACACCCCGGCGGCGTCGCCGTCTGCGCCGGGCCGACGATGGACTCGCAGATCATCCGCGACCTGTTCACCAACTGCATTAAAGCGTCCGAAATTCTCGGCACAGACGTCCAGTTTCGCGCGCAGCTTTCCGCGGCGCTCAAGCGGCTGCCGCCGATGCGAGTCGGCCGGGCCGGGCAGTTGCAGGAGTGGCTCGAAGACTGGGACACGGAAGCGCCGGAGCCGAACCACCGCCACGTCTCGCACCTCTACGGCCTGCACCCGTCGAACCAGATCAACGCGCGCGAGACGCCCGAACTCTTCCGCGCCGCGCGCCGCACGCTCGAACTGCGCGGCGACGCCGGCATGGGCTGGAGCCTCGCCTGGAAGATCAACTTCTGGGCGCGGCTCGGCGACGGCGAGCGCGCCTACCGGCTTTTGCAGAAGGCCCTGACGCCCGTCTACACCGAGGCCGTCCGCCACAGCGGCGGGGGCGGCGTCTACCGCAACCTCTTCGACGCGCACCCGCCCTTCCAGATAGACGGGAACTTCGGCGCGACCGCGGGGCTGGCCGAGATGCTCTTGCAGTCGCACGCCGCCGAACTGCACCTGCTGCCGGCGCTGCCCTCGGCCTGGCCCGCGGGGAGCGTCCGGGGTCTGCGCGCGCGCGGCGGCTTCGAGGTGGACATTGCCTGGGCTCGGGGCAGACTCGCCGGCGCCACCGTCCGCAGCACCGGCGGCACGCGCTGCCAGGTGCGTTACGGCAAGAGGGTCATCACGCTGAGCCTGAGGCGCGGGCGGGCGACGCGACTGAACGAAGACCTTGAGGTCCCTGTGAGTTTGCGCCTCCGACGCTAGAGGAAAAGGCCGAGCACGAAGGAGCATGACGAAGAGACTCCGCACACTCGCACGGCTCGCGCTGGCGCTCGTCGTTACCATCAGCGCAGCGCCGCCGGCCGCGCGCGCGCAGGCCGCGCCGCCGGCCGCGCGCTTCTTCCCGGCGCGCGACCTGATGCGCGTCGGCGTCTATTACTACCCGGAGCACTGGCCGGAGAGTCAGTGGGAGAGGGACTTCGCGAACATCGAGCGGATGGGCTTCGAGTTCGTCCACATGGGCGAGTTCGCGTGGGCCTTCATGGAGCCGGAGGAGGGGAAGTTCGACTTCGCCTGGCTCGACCGCGCCGTCGCAACGGCCGCCCGCCACGACCTCAAGGTCATCCTCTGCACGCCGACGCCGACGCCGCCCGCCTGGATGTTCGAGAAGTACCCGCACGCCTACCTCGTCGGCCCGGACGGCCGCCGCCGCGAGCACGGCTCGCGCGGTAACAACGCTCTGGCCGACCCGGATTATTTGCGACTGAGCGGGCGCGTCGTCATGGAGCTGGCGAAACGCTACGGCAGGCACCCGGCGGTCTGGGGCTGGCAGCTCGACAACGAGCCGATGGCGCAGCCCGACTACAGCCCCTCGGCGCAGACGGCCTTCCGCCAGTGGCTCAGGGCAAAGTACCGGACTGTCGAAAACCTCAACCGCGAGTGGGGCGCGGCCTTCTGGAGCCTCCGGTACAACAGCTTCGCGCAAGTCCTCCCGCCCAAGCCGAACTTCCTTTACGGCGTCAGCCCGCACGCCGTCCTCGACTTCCGACGCTTCACCGCCGACCAGACGGCGAAGTTTTTAAACTGGCAGACCCGCCTCCTTCGACGCCACGCCGCGCCCTCGCAGTGGATCACGACCAACTACATCTCGAACATCGGGAGCGCCGACCCGCGCCGCTCCGACGAGCTGGACTTCGTCTCTTACACGATGTACCCGGTCGGCGGCGGGCGGGGCCTGGGCGAAGAGGGCTTCCGCCTGGGGTGGCAGCACGGCATCGCCTTCGCCAACGCGTTCTATAAAAACATCAAGGGCGCGACGGGCGTCATGGAGTTGCAGCCGGGGCAGGTCAACTGGGCGCACATCAACCCGCAGCCCGCGCCCGGCGTCGTGCGGATGTGGCTCTGGCACGCCTTCGCGGGCGGCTGCGCGTTCGCCTGCACCTACCGCTACCGCCAGCCGCTCTACGGCAGCGAGCAGTACCACGCCGGCATCGTCGGAACCGACGGCGTGACGCCCTCGCCGGGCGGGCACGAGTACAGCCGGGTCGCCTCCGAGGTGAAGGCCCTGCGCGCGAAGTACGACGCGAAGGCCCAGGCCCCGCCCGCCTACCTCGCGCGCCGCGCGGGCCTGCTCTGGAACCACGAGAACCTCTGGAACATAGACAACCAGAAGCAGACGAGCCTCTGGGACACCTGGGGCCACACGCTCCGCTACCTCGAAATCGTCAAGACGTTCGGCGCGCCGCTCGACTTCGTCTCCGAGGGGCAGGACTTCTCGGCCTACCCCTTCCTGGTCGCGCCCGCCTACCAGTTGGTTGACGAAGAACTCGTCCGCAGGTGGGAGCGCTACGCCGAGCGGGGCGGCCACCTCGTCCTGACCGCGCGCACCGGGCAGAAGAGGCGAAACGGCCAACTCTGGGAGGCGCGCTGGGCCGAGCCGATCTATAAACTGATCGGCGCGGAGGTCTCTTTCTTCGACCTCCTCCTGGAAGACGGCCGCGGCGAGGTGACGATGGACGGCGAGCCGCACCTGTGGAACGTCTGGGCCGACGTGCTGAAGCCCTCCGCGGGGACGGAGAGTCTCGCGAAATATTCCAACCAGTTCTACGCGGGCCAGGCGGCCGTGACCTACCGGCGACTGGGCAAGGGGAGCGTCACCTACGTCGGCGTCCAGACCAGAGACGGGCGGCTCGAAAGGGAGGTGCTCCGCGAGGTCTACAGGCGGGCCGGCGTCGCGACCGAGGATTACCCGGCCGGCGTCTACGTTGACTGGCGCGATGGCTTCTGGGTCGCGGTCAACTACTCTTCGAGCCCGGCGGACATCCCCCTGCCGGCGGGGGCGCAGGTTCTTCTCGGCGCGCGGCCGCTGAAGCCGGCCGACGTGCTGGTCTGGCGTTAGCGAGAGAGGATGACGGAGGCCGTGGCAGACAACGGACGCAGGCGGTTCCTCGGCGGCGCGCTGGCGGCCGGGGCGTGCGCGGTGTCCGCCCGAGGGCGGCAGGGTGTGAAGGCTAGAATCGAAGTTCTCCCGGACGAAGTCGTCGGCGTCATCAACCCGGACATCTACGGCCACTTCGTAGAGCACCTGGGCGGCGTCGTCTACGACGGCATATGGGTCGGCGAAGGGTCGAAGGTGCCGAACGCGGGCGGGGTGCGCGCGGCGCTCGTCGAGCACCTGCGCCGCGTCAGGCCCCCGGTCATACGCTACCCCGGCGGCTGCTTCGCGGACAGCTACGACTGGCGCGACGGCGTAGGGCCTCGGGCGCGCCGGCCCCGCCGGACTAACTTCTGGGGGCCTTCGGAGCCGAACCAGTTCGGCACGAACGAGTTCATGCACTTCTGCCGTCTCGTCGGGGCGCAACCTTACCTCGCCGTCAACCTGCGGGGGCTGCCGGCGCAGAGCTTCTACGAGTGGGTTGACTACTGCAACTCGCCCGCCGGGGCGACGACGCTCGCCGACCTGCGCGCGGGCGGCGAGGCCGGGAGCCGCGAGCCTTTCGGCGTCCGCTTCTGGGGCGTCGGCAACGAGTCCTGGGGCTGCGGCGGCAACTTCACGCCCGACGAGTACGCGATGGAGTTCCGGCGCTACACGGCCGCCGTCCCCGGCTACGGCTTGGGCCTGCGCTTCATCGCCGCCGGGCCGGGCAGCGGCGACCTCGCCTGGACGCGTGGCTTCTTCTCGAAGATGGCCGAGAAGGGCGGTTCCTTCGGCTCGCTCTACGGCTGGGGCCTGCACCATTACTCGTGGAACGCGAGCCGCGGCGCGTCGGACGACTGGGAGAAGGCCAAGGGCGACGCCCTCGACTTCAACCTCGAAGAGTGGTACGAGCTTCTGCGCGAGGCCGACAAGGTCGAACGGCACATCCGCGAGCACTGGGCCGTGATGGGCGAGTTCGACCGCGAGCACAGAGTGAAACTCTGCGTGGACGAGTGGGGCGCCTGGTACAAGCCGGGCACGGAGGCTCACCCGACGCACCAGCTCGGGCAGACGCCGACGCTGCGCGACGCGCTCATCACAGGGATTACGCTCGACGCCTTCAACCGGCACGCCGACAAGGTCCTGATGGGCAACGTCGCGCAGCTCGTCAACTGCCTGCACGCGCTCTTCCTCGCGCACGAGGAGGAGTTCGTCGTCACGCCGAACTTCCACGTCTTCGAGATGTACGCCCCGCACCAGGGCGCGCGAGCCGTGCGCGCAGTCTTCGACGCGCCCGAGGTGGCGGTGACGCGCCTCGGCAAGCCGGACTCCTTCTGGGGTCTGAACGGCTCGGCCTCCCTGCGCGAAAGGACTCTGACGCTGACGGTCGTCAACCCGCACGCCGTGGAGCCGCGCGAGGCGGAGGTCGTCGTGCGCGGCGCGAGCGTCCGCGCGGCCGCGGCCCGCGTGCTCGCGTCCGCAGACCTGCGCGCGCACAACACCTTCCGGAACCCGCGCGGGCTGGAGCCGCGCGACGAGCGGGTCGCGGCGGCGGGCGGCCGCGCGCCGCTCGTCTACCGCTTCGCGCCCGCGTCGGTCACGCGGCTGCAACTGAGCTTATGAGTCAACGGGCGAAGACGGAGGGAAGAGAGTTGAGACACGAAACGGGCCTGCGCCGGCGCCGCCGTCCCGCGCGGACGTGCCATTTCGCGATGCTCGCGCTGCTGCTCTGGCTCGCGCCGGCGGCCGCGCGCGCGCAGGTCCTAAACGACCCGGTTGATGTCGGCCAGGACTTCCAGCGGATGGAGAACGTCTACTTCGTCGGGAGCAAGGTGACGGCCTTCGACCCGGCCACAGGCGCGGGCACGCTCCAGTGGGACAGGTACTTGCGCGGCACGACCCTCTCCTTCAACAAGATTGACGTGACGCTAGGGCGGGGCAAGGGAACCGAGTTCCCAGGAACGGAGTACGACCAGGACCCCGCGCTCCCTTTCTCCGTCACCTTCGTCAGCCCGCGCACGGTGCGCCTGCGCTTCGCGACGCGCCCCGGCCCCTTCGGCGACGGCCAGTCGCTGATGCTCGCCGGCACGCCCGCGCGCGACGCCTCCTGGCGCGTCGAGCAGACGGACAAGGACGTAACCTACACGAGCGCCGCCGGCCGCGTCCGCATCGTCAAAGAGCCCTGGCACGTCGAGTTTTACGACAAGGACGGGCGGCTGCTCACGCGCACGCAGAACTTCGGCGACCCGGCGACCTATTTCACGCCCGTCCCTTTCTCCTTCGTCCGCCGCGCCACGGACCTCGCGCACCGCACGGCCGCGACCTTCCAGCTCGCGCACGACGAGAAGATTTTCGGCACCGGCGAGTCGTTCACGCGCCTCGACAAGCGCGGGCAGAAGGTCAACGCCTGGACGCGCGACGCGATGGGCGCGCAGAACGAGCTCATGTACAAGCCCGTCCCTTTCTTCCTCTCGAGCCGCGGCTACGGCATGTTCTTCCACACCTCGACGCCCGTCACCTTCGACTTCGGAAAGACCTTCGACCAGCACAACGCCGTCTACACCGCCGACGAGCAGCTCGACATCTTCGTCTTCCTCGGCGGGCCGAAAGA
This sequence comes from Pyrinomonadaceae bacterium, assembly GCA_035947355.1. GTDB lineage: Bacteria > Acidobacteriota > Blastocatellia > Pyrinomonadales > Pyrinomonadaceae > QHXN01. Next base: position 11,641 of record DASZKF010000532.1, read on the forward strand.
CATCCTCTCCGAGTACACGGCCCTGACCGGCCGGAGCCCCGTCCCGCCGCTCTGGTCGTTTGGCTTCTGGATGAGCCGGATCACCTACAAGGCCGAGGACGAGGTGCGCGACGTGGCGGCGAAGCTGCGGCGGCACCGCGTCCCCGCGGACGTGATTCACCTCGACACCGGCTGGTTCGAGACCGACTGGCGGAGCAACTTCGAGTTCTCGCGGACGCGCTTCCGCGACCCGGCGCGGATGATCTCGGACCTGAGGAAGCAGGGCTTCCGCGTCAGCCTCTGGCAGTACACCTACTTCACGCCGAAGAACGAGCTGTTCCGCGAAATCGTCTCGAAGAACTATCACGTCCGCAGCGAGTCCGGGGGCGCGCCCTTCGAGGACGCCGTGCTCGACATGTCGAACCCCGAGGCGGTCAGGTGGTATCAGTCGAAGCTCGCGGCCCTTTTGAAGATGGGCGTCGGCGCGATCAAAGTTGACTTCGGCGAGGGCGCGCCGCCCACGGGGCTGTACGCCTCGGGCCGCACGGGCCTCTACGAGCACAACCTGTACCCGCTGCGCTACAACAAGGCCGTCGCCGACATCACCCGCGAGGTGACGGGCGAGAACATCATCTGGGCCAGGAGCGCCTGGGCCGGCAGCCAGCGCTACCCTCTGCACTGGGGCGGCGACGCCGAGAACACCGACTCGGCGATGGCCGCGCAGCTCCGCGGCGGCCTCTCCTTCGGCCTCTCGGGCTTCACCTACTGGAGCCACGACGCGGGCGGCTTCGTCCGCCGCGCCCCGCGCGACCTCTACCGCCGCTGGCTGGCCTGGGCCGTGCTCACCTCGCACACCCGCGCGCACGGCGAGCCGCCGCGCGAGCCCTGGGAGTACGACGAGGCCCTGACGGAAGACTTCCGCCGCGCCCTCGGCCTCAAGTACTCGCTCATGCCTTACATCCTGGCGCAGGCCAAGGACTCTTCGGCGCGAGGTTTCCCCGTGCTGCGCACCCTCTTCTTCGAGTTCCCCGGAGACCCGACTTCGTGGGCGATAGAAGACGAGTACATGTTCGGCTCAGACCTGCTCGTCGCCCCTCTGATGGACGAGGGCTCGGAGGGGCGCGCCGTCTACCTCCCGCCCGGAGCCTGGATTGACTACCAGACGGGCAAGGCTTACCGCGGCGCGCAGTGGCACGACATAGAGGCCGGGCAGATTCCCGTCGTCCTCCTCGTCAGAGACCACGCGGTCATCCCGCACGTCCGAGTCGCGCAGAGCACGGACGAGATAGACTGGGCCAACGTCGAGTTGCGCGTCTTCAGCACCGACGACGCCGCGGCCGAGGGGCTGTTCACGCTCCCCCGCGGCGGCGTCGAGACGCTGCGGCTGGAAGCGGGGCGGGGGACGTACGCGCTCAGGGCCGACCCGCTGCGGGGCCGCGTCAGGTGGCAGATCAAACGCTTCCCGGCCCCTTAGGCCGCGCGGAAGGGGAACGAGTTTCGGCCGGAGTAAGAGCAGAGCTTAAATCACACCGAAGGAGCCACAGCCGACAATGACAAAGAAGATCAGCCGCCGCGAGTTCATCGGCGCGACCGCCGCCGCGGGGGCGGCGACGCTCTCCGCGCCGTCGCTCGTCACCGCCCTGGGCGCTGAAGCTGCGCCGGCGCAGCGCCCGCTCGCCTCCTACGACGCCCAGGCCCGCGAGGTGCTCGCACGGATGACGCTCGAAGAGAAGGTCGGGCAGATGACCCAGCCCGAGCAGGACGCCCTGAAGGAGCTCGACGACATCCGCAACTACTTCGTCGGCTCGCTCCTCTCCGGCGGCAACTCCGACCCGCGGGCGGGCGGCGCGGCCGACAACAGCCTCGCGGCCTGGACGGAGATGTACGACCGCTACCAGACCGTCGCCATGAAGTCGCGGCTCGGCATCCCGATCCTCTACGGCGTGGACGCCGTCCACGGCCACAACAACGTCCTCGGGGCCGTCGTCTTCCCGCACAACATCGGCCTCGGCTGCACGCGCGACGCGCGGCTCGTCGAACAGGCCGCGCGCGTGACGGCCCGTGAGGTGCGCGCCACCGGCATCCAGTGGACGTTCGCCCCGTGCGTCGCCGTCCCGCGCGACGAGCGCTGGGGCCGCACCTACGAGGGCTTCTCCGAGTCGCCCGACGTGGCCGCCGCCCTGGGCGCGGCGGCCGTGCGCGGCCTCCAGGGTAACGACCTCTCCAACCCTCTGAGCGTCCTGGCCTGCGCCAAGCACTACGTCGGCGACGGCGGCACGGCGATGGGGACGGGCACCTTCGGCGTGGCCGAGGGCAAGAAGCCCCTGCTCGACCAGGGCGACACGCGCATGAGCGAGCGCGACCTGCGCCGCATACACATGCCCGGCTACCCCTCGACCATCCGGGCCGGCGTCGGCTCAATCATGCCGTCTTACAGCAGCTGGAACGGCAAGAAGGTCTCGGGCGACAAGTACCTCCTGACCGACGTGCTCAAGCGCGAGCTAGGCTTCGAGGGCTTCCTCATCTCCGACTACAACGCCATTGACCAGATCACCAAGGACTACAAGCAGGCCGTCGCCGTCTCGATCAACGCCGGCATGGACATGGTGATGGTGCCGCAGCGTTACCGAGAGTTCTTCGACCTCCTGGTCGCCAACGTCAAGGAGGGCGCGGTGCCGCAGTCGCGCATAGACGACGCCGTCCTGCGCATCCTCCGCGTCAAGTTCGCGATGGGTCTGATGGACAAGAACCGCTCGCAGCTCGCCGACCGCAAGCTCCACGGGGCCTTCGGCTCGGCCGCGCACCGGCAGGCCGCGCGCGAGTGCGTGCGCGCCTCGCTCGTGCTCCTGAAGAACGGCCGCCGCGCGCTCCCCTTGAGGAAGACGGCCCGGCACATACACGTCGCCGGCAAGAGCGCCGACGACATCGGCAACCAGTGCGGCGGCTGGACCATCACGTGGCAGGGCCAGAGCGGCGGCGTGACGACGGGCGGGACGACGATACTTCAGGCCGTCCGGGATACGGTCTCGAAGGACACGAAAGTCACCCACTCGAAGGACGGGACGGGCGCCGCGGGCGCGGACGCCGCCGTCGTCGTCATCGGCGAGACGCCTTACGCCGAAGGGGTCGGCGACCGGGAAGAGCTTTCGCTGGCGGCCGAGGACGTGGCGGCCGTCGAGAACCTGAAGCGGGCCGGCCTCCCCGTCGTCGCCGTCATCGTCTCGGGCCGCCCGCTCATCCTCGAACCCATCCTCGCCAAGTGCGACGCCGTCGTCGCGGCGTGGCTCCCCGGCACCGAGGGGCAGGGCGTGGCCGACGTGCTCTTCGGCGACTACAAGCCGACGGGGAAGCTCTCCTTCTCCTGGCCGCGCACGAACGCGCAGATACCGATCAACGTCGGCGACCGGCCTTACGACCCGCTCTTCCGCTTCGGCCACGGCCTGAGTTACTAGGGCGGTTTGCGTTTGCGCTTACCAGCGCCCGTTTAGAGGCGGGCCGTGCC
>DASZKF010000533.1:0-5563 GCA_035947355.1 Pyrinomonadaceae bacterium
TTGAGTCTAACGTCAGGCTCAACGCCCTCCCTCACGGTCGGGCTTCCGTTCCGAACCCGAAACCCGAAACTCGCAACCCGAAACTTTTTTTTGTAACTTTCCCGGCGCACGCCTGTTTTATGGTGTGAAGCGCGCGCGTGATGAAGAGCGAAGACGACGAGTTCGCGAGGTTTTTCGACGAGCTGTACCCGAGCCTGTGCCGGTTCCTGGAGTGCTTTCTGGGCGGCGGGAGGGCCGCGGCCGAGGACGTGGCGCAGGAGAGTTTCATGCGCCTCTACCACAAAGGTCTGGGCAGCCTGCCGGGCGGCGAGGCCCGTTTCTGGCTCTTCCGCGTGGCGCGCAACCTCGCCCTCAACGAACTGAATCGGGGGCGGACGCGCCGCCGCCTCTTCGAGAGGGTCGTCGCCGCCTTCGGCCCGCAGACGCCCAGCCCCGAGCGCGAGTACGAGGCCGAGGAGCGCCGGGGGATGATCCTGGAGATGCTCGGACGCCTCCCCGAACAGCAGCGCGCCGCGCTCCTCCTGCGCGAGCAGGAGGAGATGAGCTACCGCGAGATCGCCGACGTGCTCGGCGTCTCCGAGGCGAAAGTCAAAGTTGACATCTTCCGCGCCCGCAGCACGCTGCGCGACCGCTGGGGGAAAAGGGAGAAAGCAGTAGTCAGTAGCCAGTAGCGCCCCGCGTTATTGATGCTGACGCTGACACTCGAACGATTAACTAGCGGCTGTCTTCCTACTGTCTACTGACTACTGACTACTGACTACTTCTTCTTATGAGCTGCGACTGGACGGAAAAGATTTCGCTACTGGTGGACGGCGAGTTGCCGCCGGCGGAGGCCGCGGCCGCCGAGGCTCACCTGGCCGGCTGCCCGGAGTGCCGCGACGCGCGGAGCGAGTTCCTTTTCTTCAGGCGGCAGCTCGGCTCCTACCCCGCGGACGTGAACCCCTCGGCGCAGCGCCGCGCGCTCGCAGCGATCCTCGCCTCGAAGGAGGCGGCGTCGCGGGGCGGCGTCGCGCCGCGGGCCGGCTGGGAAAGGCTCGCGGCGGCGCTCGGCGTCGTGCGTCTGAGGCCCGCGGCGGCCGCCTCACTCGCGCTCTTCGTGCTGGCCGCGGCCATCGGCTTTGCCGTCTACATCAACTCGCGCGAAGAGGCTCAGACCGTCGTTCAAACTCCCGCCGCGAACACACCCGACGACAGGGCGGCGGTGACGACGAGCCCGACACCTTCGACCCCCGAAGCGAGACCCGGCGCGGCGAAGACCCCTGACAGACCTTCGGGCGGAGGGGCTACGGCCGCGGCCGGCGGGCCGTCGAGGGAGAGGCCGCGTGCGCGTCCGACAAGGCCGCGCCCCGCGGCGCAGAACGGGTCGCAAACAATCGCGGCGACGACGAACCCCCCGACCAGGCCGCCCGAAGTTGTTCATAGCGCGGCGGCCGTCGCCGCGCCCGCGAGCGCGACGCCGCCGGCGAGGGCCGAGCGCTTCGAGGTCGAGCGCGCGGCGCTCGACACCTCGCGCCACGTCGAGCAGGCGCAACTGCTCCTGCGCTCTTTCCGTAACGCGCGCGGGAGCGACGACCTTGCCTACGAGCGGGAGCGCTCGCGGCGGCTCCTGTACCGCAACATCGTCCTGCGGCGCGAGGCCGCCAGCAAGGGCGACCCCGTGGTGGCCGGCGTGCTCGACCGCCTGGAGCCGATCCTGCTCGACATCGCCAACCTCCCGGACAAGCCTGCCAGCGAGGACGTAGATTCGATCCGCGAACGCGTGCGGAAGAAGAACCTCGTCGTCGCCCTCCAGGCCGGGGTGGCGAAATACGAGTAGACAGTAGCCAGTAGACAGTAGCCAGTAGGCTCTTTAGCGGGCGCTGACGCTGACACACGGACGATCCGATAGCGATGCTTTTTCTACTGACTACTGACTACTGTCTACTGTCTTCCTGAGATTCATCATGGCAAACGTAAATCAAGACACGGTCGGAATCGGAAGGGCGGCGCGGCCGGCGCTCGCGCTGGCGGGCGCCATCGTCGTCGCGCTCTTCGCGGGCGCGCAGCCCGGAAGCTTCTTTATGGCTCGCGCGGGCGGGCAGGAGTTCCGGAAGTTCAACCAGTTCGTGCAGACCTCGAACTCGCCCTCGATGAAGCTGCTGCGCGAGGGGCGCGACCTGCTCGACGGCGAGGAGTGGGCGAAGGCCGCCGCCAAGTTCAACGAGTTCATCGAGACCTACCCGAAGGACAAGGACGTGGACGTGGCGCTCTACTGGCTCGCCTACGCCCTCAAGCAGCAGGGCCGTTTCCGCGAGGCGTCCGACCGCCTGACGCGTCTGCTCGCCGAGTTCCCCCGATCGAACTGGGCCGAGGAGGCGACGGCGATGCTCACCGAGTTGGCCCCACAGACCGGCAACCGCCGCCTCATAGACGAGTCGCTCAGCCGCGACGACGAGGAGATCAGGATCGTCGCCCTCCAGAGCCTCTTCGAGGCGAACCCGGAGCGGGCGATGGCCTACGTCGCCGACGCGCTCAAGCCCGGCTCGACCGCCAGCCGCAGCTTCAAGGAGGCCGCCCTCTCGCTGCTCGGCTCGCACGGCGAGCGGCAGGCCGTCCCCGTCCTGCTCGACATCGCGCGCAACCAGCCCGACCCGGAGCTGCGCCAGCACGCCGCCCGCATGCTGGCCGACGCCGGCGGCGAGTCCGTGGTCGAAGACCTCATCAAGCTCTACGACGCCGAGCGCGACCCCGAAGTGAAGGCTTCCATCCTGCGCACCTTCGAGGACTCGGCCGGCCCGCTCGCCCGCGCGAAGCTGCTCGCGGTGGCGCGCAGCCAGTCGGAGAGCGCCGAGCTGCGGCAGACGGCCGTCCGCGTCATCGCCGAGCGCGAGGACGCCGGCGCGCTCGAAGACCTCATGAGCATCTACGCGGCCGACACGAACCGCGAGGTCAGGGAGCAGATCATCAACGCGCTCGCCGACGTGGAAGACCCGCGCGGCTTCGCCAGGCTGGTCGAGCTGGCGCGCGGCGGCGCGGGCGACCCGGAGCTGCGCCAGCACGCCGTCCGCCGGCTCGGAGACCGCAAGGGCGAGGCGGCCGTTGACGAGCTGTTCAAGATTTACGAGGCCGAGCCCGACCCGGAGGTCAGGCGGGCGGCGCTGCACGCGCTCGGCAACCACGAGAGCCCGCGCGCCCGCGCCCGCCTCGTCGAGATCGCGCGCGCTCGCACGGGCGACCGCGAGCTGCGGCAGACGGCCGTCCGCCTCCTCGCCGACAACGACCACGGGGAGCCGGGCACGGCCGAGCTGCTCATCGGCCTCTACGACTCGGAGCCGGACGCCGAGGTCAAGTCCGACATCCTGCGCGCGCTCGCCGACACGAAGACGAAGGCCGCCCTGCGCAAGCTCCTCGACGTGGCGCGCCGCGAGCCCAACGTCGAGCTGCGCAAGGACGCCGTCAACCTGCTCGGCGAGTCCGACGACCCCGAAGCGACGAAGTTTCTCGAAGAGCTTCTGAAACCATGAAAAGCAAGTAGTCAGTAGACAGTAGTCAGTATCCAGTAGCGCCCCGCGCCGAGGATGCTGACGCTGGCAAACAGTCAGAAGCCCGACCGTGAGGGAGGGCGTCATCGCCGGCGTAAAGCTCAACGCCCTCCCTAACGGTCGGGCTTCTGACTCGCTCTCCTACTGACTACTGACTACTGCCCGGAGGATACGTCTATGTCTAAATCGTCCGCCCTCATCACGCTGGCCCTCGCGCTCTTCCCGCCCAACGCGGCGTGCGCGGCGGCGCCGACCACGCTCTACTTCGACGCCGCGGCGCAGACCGAGAGCGCCATGCAGACGACGAAGTTCACGCCCGTCGAGGGCGCGGACCTGAAGGCGAAACTGGAGGCGGCCGCCCGCCTCGCGAAGGATTCGGGGAAGCCTTACTGGACGGCCTACGCCTTCGACGTGCGGCCGGGCGTCGCCGTTGACCCCGGCGGCGGAGAGTTCCACGGCTCGATGATGTCTTCGGGCGGGACGCACGTCTTCGTCGGCACCTCGAACGGGATGAGGGTCGAGACGCGCGACCTCGGCGTCTTCCTCCTGCGCGAGCCGGGCCGCGAAGGCTTCACGCGGATGGAGGTCTACAACCTGCGCCGCGAGCGCGAGTACGCGGGCCACCCCGTCTACTGGGCGGGCCGGGCGTCGAACGAGGAGAGCCTCAACTTCCTGCGCGGCCTCGTCGGTTCGGGACAGAAGGCGGACGTTCAGGAGCGCGCGGCGCTCGCCCTCGCGCTGCACGACGACGCGCGCGTCCCCGAACTCCTCAAAGACCTGGTGCGCACCTCGCGGGCCGAGAACATCCGCTCGACGGCCGTCTTCTGGCTCGGCCAGGGCGGCGGCCAGACGGCCTACCTCGCCTCCATCGTGCGCGACGGCAAGGAGACCGAAGACCTTCGGAGCGCCGCCGCCCACGCCATCGGCGCGAGCCGCGACCAGGAGGCCCTGAGCACCTTGCAGTCGCTCTACACGACCTCGCTGCCCGAGGACGTGAAGCGCGCCGTCATCCACGCCGTCGCCGACAACGAGAACAAGCCGGCCGCCTACGCCTTCCTGCTGCGCGTGGCGCAGACCGACCGCGACGCCGAGTCGCGCAAGACGGCCGTCCACCAGCTCGCCGACACCGGGGCCGCCTCGGCCGTCGAAGACCTCATCAGGATTTACGGGGCCGAGCGCGACGAGGACGTGCGCCGCGCCGTCATCCACTCGCTCGCAGAGATCAAAGACCCGCGGGCCGAGGCCAAGATAGGCGAGATCGCGCGCAGCCCGGCCGAGCCGGAAGACCTCCGCCGACAGGCCCTGCACCAGATCGCCGAGCGCGACACGGAGGCCGCCTTCGACGAGCTGACCAGAATCTTCGAGTCCGACCGCACCGAGGACGTGCGCCGCACCATCCTCCACGCCTTCGCCGAGATGAAGACGCCGCGCGCGCAGGCCCGCCTGATGGCCGCCGCGCGCGACACGCGCGAGCAGGAGGACGTGCGCCGCCAGGCCCTGCACTGGCTCGCCGAGCAGAAGACGGACGCGGCCGTTGACGAGCTGATCCGCATCTTCGACGCCGAGCCGGACACGGAAGTGAAGCGGCAGATTCTGCACGCGCTGGCCGAGACGGAGAACCGCCGCGCCGAAGACAAACTCTTCGAGGTCGCGAGCCGCGGCGGCAACGAGGAGCTGCGACGCTCGGCCCTGCACATGCTCGGGGAGATGGCGGGCGAGCGCAGCCTCCAGGTGCTCGGAAGCACGGTCGAGCGCTCCGGCGAGCCGACCGAGGTGCAGGTGCAGGCCGTGCGCGCCATCAGCGAGCGCCCCGCCGACCAGGCCGTCCCCATGCTCCTCAAGGTCGCCCGCACGCACCCCGACCCCGAAGTCCGCAAGGAGGCCATCCGCCAGCTCGCCGACTCGGCCGACCCCCGCGCCGTCGAGTTCTTCCGCGAGGTGCTGGGGAAGAAGTAGACAGTAGACAGTAGACAGTAGGCCCCGCCCCAAGCGCGCTGAACGGACAGGCGGAAGCCCGACCGTGAGCCTCACGGTCGGGCTTC
>DASZKF010000534.1:0-2968 GCA_035947355.1 Pyrinomonadaceae bacterium
GTCCTCAAGTCACCGAAGCAGAATGCCGAAGTGTCTTGAGGACGCCCTCCCTCACGGTCGGGCTTCTGACTGTGATGTTCAGACTATCGTCTTACAGTTGAATCTCCCACATGCCGCGGCCGTGCGTGGCGATGCGGAGGACGCCGCCGTTGGTGACGGCCATGTCGAAGACGGGGACGCGCGGGAGGCCGGTGCTGAAGGACTGCCAGGTCGCGCCGCCGTCGGTCGAGCGGTAGACGCCGATGTCGGTGCCGGCGTAGAGGTGGCCGGTCGCCTTGTGGACGACGAAGCCGTTGACGGGCACGTCGGGGATGCCGTTGCCGGCGACCGTCCAGGTCGGGGTCGCCGCGTTGAGGTTCGTCGTCTTGAAGACGTGCTGGCCGTTGTCCGAGCCGTAGTAGCCGCCGACCGCGACGTAAGCCGTGTTCTGGTTGTTCGGGTCGATCACCGCGCGCGCGACGTACTTCGTGTTGCCGAAGGGCGTCACGTTCGTCAGCGTCGAGGAGCCGGTCGTCGTCCGGAAGACCTTGCCGTCGTCGAGGCCGACGATGCGGACGGCGTCGTTCTGCGGCGAGATGCCGATGGCCGAGACGGGCACGCCCGAAGTGAACACCTGGCTGACGACCGACATGCGCGTCCCGCCGTTCGACGAGCGGTAGAGGCGGTCGGAGCCGTAGTAGACGGTGTTCGGGGCGCCGGGGCCGAGCGCCATCGGCGCGTAGAAGAGGACGGCCGTGTCGGTGCAGCGGATGCCGTTGCTGAAGCCGCCGCAGCCGTAGAACGACCAGTTCTCGAAGGCCGCCGGGTTGGTCGTGATGCCGAAGCCCATGATGCCGCCCGACCCGACCGCGTTCCAGTAGGTGTGGTACTGGCGCACGGAGGTCAGGCTCGTCGAGCTCTGGTCAATGAGGGCGAAGCCGCCGTCGCCGTAGTCGGTGCGCGTCCACGAGCCGTCGGTGCGGATGCGGTGCGTGCCGTTGTCCTGCGTGCCGCCGATGGTGAAGTAAGGGTCGGTCGGGTGGACGGCGACGCTCATGTACTGCATCGAGTTAATCGGCGAGCCGCCGTTGAGGCCGCCGTTGAGGCTCTGCCACGTGCCGGTGCCGCCGGCCGTGTTCTTGAAGACGCCGCCGTCGTTGCCCGTCCAGACGACGTTCGGGTTCGACGGGTCGAACGTGATGGCGTGCGTGTCGGCGTGCAGGCCGGCCTGTACCTTCACGAAGGTCGCGCCGCCGTCGGTTGACTTCTTGAGGATGGCGCTCTGCGTGCCGTCGGTGTTGCCGCCGATGAAGATTTGGTTGCTGGCGTTGATGGCGACGGGCGAGTCGTACCAGCACTGGCCGCCGCAGAAGCCGTTCGCGGCCGTCATCGTCGTCCACGTCGCGCCGCCGTTGGTGGACTTCCGAAGCGTCCCGCTGACCTCCTCGGACGTGGCGAGCAGAATCGAGCCGTTCGCGTTGGCCGCGAGGTTGATGCGCGAGGCCACGGTCGTGCTCACGGCGAGCAGCTTGGCGTACGAGGTCGTGCCCTGCGCGCCGGTCATGCGGTAGATGCCCTGGTCGGCCGTGCCGAAGATGGAATACAGAATCGTGTTGAAGGTCTGGTCGGCCGGGTCGAAGATCATGTCCGGCACGGAGAGGTTCGCGCCGTTGGCCGCGAAGGCGTCGAGCTTGGTGAAGGTCGGCGCGGCGGTCGTCGCGTTCGTCGAGCGGTAGATGCCGCGGGCCGGGAGGTTCAGCGCCTGGTCGCTGCCGACGCCGCCGACGCCCGAGGCCGTCGAGACGAAGATCACGTCCGGGTTGTTCGGCGCGACGAGGATTTTGCTGATCGCGCGGCCGGTGAAGACGTCCGCGCCCGCGTCGTTCAGGTAGAGGCGCGTCATCGTGCGGGTCGGCTCCTCCGACTCGGCGTTCTCAATGCGGTAGACGCCGACGCCGAAGTAGTTGCGCTGGCCGTAGTTGGCCTCGCCCGTTCCGACGTAGACGCGCGAGGGGTTCGACGGGTCAATGGCGATGGCGCCGACCGCGAGCGAGAGCGCGCCGTCCGTGATCGGCGTCCAGGAGCCGCCGCCGTTGAGCGAGCGGAAGACGCCGCCCAGCGCCGTGCCGACGTAGACGACGTTCGGGTTCGAGGGGTTGATGGCGATGGCCGTGACGCGGCCCGAGACCGAGTTGCTGACCGTGAAGGTCTGGCCGTTCGGGATGGGCGCGGGGCCGATGGGCGTCCAGTTGGTGGTGACGGCGGCGGCCGACATCGTCCCGGCCTCGGTGGCCTGCATGGTGGAGTCGGCGGCGGCGCTGGAGTCGGCGACGGGGGCGGCCCCGCCCGTCTCCTTCTGCCGCTTCTCGCGCTCCTGCTGCTCCAGCTTTTCGAGGGCGCGGGCGCGGGCCTTGAAGCTCTTGTCGAGGTTGTTCCTGTCGAGGCCGCGGAGCTTGGCGATGTGCTCGGAGCGCAGCCGCATGTAGGTGCGCTTTTCGACCTTGCCCTGCGACATGGGCGGGATGTCGGCGTCGGCCTCCGTGGACTTGTTCTGCGCGCTGACCGCCACGAGGCTCAGGGTGAGGGCCATGAAGGCGGTGAGAATCAGGCTGAAGAATCTCTTCATGCGAAGGTAAAACTCCTTAAAGATAAGTTATCGGTCGCTGCGGTTAACCCGTCAGGCCCCGGAGGGGCCGGCGGGCAGGGCTTCGGACGCAAGCGGACGCCCCGTTCAGTGAGCAGACCGCTCCACTCAGACCGACACCGTGGCCGCCGAAAATGGGCGCGCCGGTGTCCGTGAAGATGGCGAACTATTTATGGTCGGAACTACCCGCAGAAGTTTGGAGGGAACCCCTGCCCTTGTCAGAATGACGGTGCGGACTAAAGATGCGGAGTCCCCGTGGCCGGTTGCACGGCCCGCCGGAAAATTTGCATACGGACGTACGACCCAGGATTTGATTCAATAAAGCGGAAGCCCGACCGTGAGGGA
>DASZKF010000535.1:0-1715 GCA_035947355.1 Pyrinomonadaceae bacterium
GCTCGGATCAGACAGCCGCCCGCCGCCGGCCGCGGGGTCGCGGGCGGCCGCATCATAGTTTTACATCCCGACCGCTTCGGGGAGACCCCTGGTACGGATTCGATGCAAGCGGCGAGACCGTGAACCGCGGCCGTGAGCCGGGGTCGGGGTTATTCACCCATCGCAACGCCACCGCAACGAAGCCGCAACCACTCGGCCCCCTCGGGCCGTTAGGATGTCGGCCCGAGGGGGAGGGACACCTCCTCCCTTCACAAGAAAGCCGGGGCGCCCTACTGTCGGGGTTTGGCGCTCCGGCTTTACTTTTCCGACGCGCCGGAGGGACTCGCCCGCGGCCGCCGTCTCTTTAAACGCACGGCCGGTCGGGCGCTCGCCCGCCTCTCGAGCGGCCCCGGCGCGCAACGATACGGCCCCCGATTCACAAGAAGTTCGCAACCCACCGCGCACGGCCCGCGGGTTATCTTCGCGCCCGACGAATCACTGCCGCACTTCTCTACGGACTCGAACCTCGCACGCCACCGACGCGTGTACTCCGACGGGGTCGCAGTCGATTCAACCAAAACTTCTTGTGAAAGGGAAAGAGGATTGATGTCCAACTTCAGGAACCTTCGGAATCTGTGCGCCTCGCTCACGCTTCTTCTGGCGCTCGCCCCGGCCGCCTTCGCGCAGGAGGCCGCCAACACTTCCACGCAGGAGGCCGCGAACACTTCCCAACAGCCGAACGCGACACAGTCGAACGCGACCACGGTCGCCTCCGGCCAGAAGATGAAGCTCAAGGGCGTGGTGACGCGCCGCGACGCCGACACCTTCGTCGTCCAGGATCAGACCGGCCAGAAGGTCACCGTGACCTTGACCGACCGCACGAGCGTCAAGACGAAGGGCGGCTTCTTCGGCGGCGGTAAGAATCAGGGCGTGACCGCCATCCTGCGCGGCCTCAACCTTGAAGTCGAGGGGCGCGGCGACGGCACCAACCTCGTCGCCGAGAAGATTCGCTTCGACGACCGCGACCTGCGGACGGCCCGCACCGTCGAGGCCAACGTCGTCCCGGTCGAGAACCGCGTCGGCGCGGCCGAGAACAGGATCGGCCAGGTAGAGCAGAACGCGCAGCGCCTCTCGGGGCAGCTGGACGAACTCGCCGCCGTCTCGAACGCGGCGAGAGGCGGGGCGAAGGCGGCGCAGGAGACGGCCGACGCGGCCGTGGCGGGCGTCAACGCCACGAACGAGCGCATCTCGGCCCTCGACGACTACGAGGCGCAGCAGAGCGCCAGCGTCCTCTTCAAGGTCGGCAGCTCCGCGCTCTCGAAGGACGCCAAAGCGCAGCTCGACCAGATCGCGCAGCAGGCCCTCCAGGCTAAGGGCTACGTCCTCGAAGTGAGCGGCTACGCGAGCGCCGACGGCTCGACGGAGGCGAACCGCCGCCTCTCGCAGCGCCGGGCCGACGCCGTCATCCGCTACCTTATCGAGAACCACGAAATCCCGCTGCGCCGCATCGTCACGCCGTTCGGCTACGGCGAGATGAAGCCGGTGGCCGACAACACGACCCGCGAGGGGCGCGTCGAGAACCGCCGCGTCGAGGTCAAGGTGCTCGTCAGCCGCGGCATCATCCAGGGCGCGCCGCAGGTGGGCAGCCAGGGCTCTTCCGGCACCAACGAATAACTCCGACTGCCGGCGGCTTGCATTTACATGCGACCGTTTAGAGGCGGGCCGCGCCCGCCGGC
>DASZKF010000536.1:0-6560 GCA_035947355.1 Pyrinomonadaceae bacterium
CCGGGCCGCGCGCGCTTCCTGCCGCGGCTCGGTCGGCGGCGCGGCGGCAGGACTTCGAAGCGCCGGCCTACGCCGAGACGGCGGTGCCGCGTTCGCGGCCCGAGCGGCCTCGGCCCGGCGAGCCTCTGGCGGACGCGGGCGCCTTGGCCGGGGCCTCGCCGAAGGCCGCCCCCGCGCCCGTCGGGCAGCCGGCGGCGGCCGGTCCGGGCGGCGACGTTCCGCCCCCGCCGGTCGCGGAGGAGAAGCCGGAGCCGGCGCAGCTCCCGACGGCCGAGGTGCCGGCCGCGCCCGCGAGCTTGCAGTCGGGCGCGAGCCTCGGCTCCTACATCTTCTCACTGCCTTCGCTCCTCGCGCTGCTCGGCCTCGTGCTCGTCGGCGCGGCCGCCGTGTTCATCCTCCGCCGCCGTCGCGGCGGTAAAGACGACAGCGTCGAGACTCGGCCGCCTGCCGCCAGGCAGGGGCGGGCGAAAGAAGCCGCGGCGAACGCGGCCGATCACCTCGCGGCTGACGCCCCGTTCCAGCAGTTCAAGGGCGACCGCCGGAAGGCAAACGTCACCGTACCGTTCGACCGCCGCCGCCTGGGCCCGGGCGCGGAAGACCAGGCTTCGCGCGAGCTGAAGTCGCTCGACGCGAAGGGCGACGGGGCCACCAACCCCGCGCTGCCCGCCGTGCAGTTCGGCGCGTACCGCATTGACCAGGAGGTCGCGCTGCTCGTCCAGGGCCGGCCGCACAGCACGGAGGTCATCGCCGCGCGCGCGGCCGACGACCGGCGCGCCGTCGCCACCTCGCTCCAGAAGGCCCTGCGCGCGCCCGAGACGGACGAGGACGGGCGGCGTCGCGCGCGGACGGCGCTCGAAGATTACGGCTTCGTGGCGCGCGAGTGCGCGGCGCTCCTGCTCGGCGCGGAGAGCTTCGAGCGCGCGAGCGCGGCCCGCACGCTCGGCGAGATGCGCTCGGCGCAGGCGCTGCCGTTCCTCACCGAGGCGCTCTACGACGCAGACCCGGTCGTGCGCATGGCGTCCGTGCAGAGCATCGGGCAGCTCGGCCTGCCCTCGGCCCTCGGCGCGCTGCTCCACGCGGCGCACCGCCACCCGGAACTCCCGGCCTCGGTCATCGGGCCGGCGCTCACGGCCTGCTCGGTCGAGTCTCTGGAGGTCGGCTGGGAGACGCCCTTCGACGCCGCCGCGGCCTCGGCCGGAGGCGGCTTCGAGGAGTTCACGGGCGACGTGCGCGTGATCGTGCCGGTGTGCGGTTACGAGGAGTTGCCCGAGTGGCTCGAAGACGAGTCGCTGACGCTGGCCCTGGCCGGCGCGTCGAGCGAGGACGCGGGCGCGCGCGCACACGCCGCGCAGGCGCTGGCGCAGTTCCAGGTGCGCCGCGCCGTCGACACGCTCTCGGGGCTGGCGACGCTCGACGCCGAGGCGTCGGTGCGCGCGGCGGCCGTCACCAGCCTCGGCCTTATCAACCACGAGTCGGTCTTCGTGCCGGTCATCGTGGCGATGGCCGACAGCGCGCGCGAGGTGCGGGCCGCGGCGGCGCGCGCCCTCTCGCGGCTGAGCTTCGACCGCGCCGACGCCTACGTGCGCGTCTTCGAGGCGGCCGACGGGCGGACGCTCGCGGAGGTGGCGCGGGCGTGCGTCTCGGCGGGGCTCGCCGCGCAGGCCATCAACCGGCTCGCCAGCGAAGACCGCCGCCAGGGCTACGAGGCGTTCTCGCTGCTCTCGCTCGTCGTCAAGGCGGGCGAGGTGCAGCCGCTCTTGGACGCCGTCGAGTGCCACCGCGACATAGACGTGCGGCTCGCCTGCGTCGGGCTGCTCGGGCAGGCGCGCGACGCCGGCCTTTCGGGGTGCCTCACGCACCTGGCCGAGAGCGGCGGCGTCCCCGAACGCGTCCGCGCCGCGCTGCGCGAGGCCGTCGAGCGCGCCGGCCAGCCGGCCTAAAGTTTCGAGTTACGAGTTACGAGTTTCGAGTTTGTTCGGCGTGAGTTGGAAAGCCCAACGCGCGTTGGCCGAACTCGAAACTCGAAACCCGTAACTCGAAACCGTTCTAAATTGGTGACAACCGCGACGCCGCTATAGCATAATGACGACCGCCGACGCCCTGCATCTCTTTCTCTTGGACAGCGTGCCATGCCCCAGAAGTCCGGCTCACGAAAAAGAGGCCCCATGCGATTGAAAGTCTTCGCGGCGTTCTGCCTGACGCTGCTCTTCGCCGCCGTCTGCGCCGTCCCCGGCGACCCGGCCCACGCCCAGAGGGCGCGCCGGCGCGGGCAGCGGGCGGCGTCGCCCGCCCCGCAGACCTCGGCGCCCGCGCCGCAGCAGGATCGCCCGAAGCACGTCATCATCGGGCGCGGCTCGGACACGTCGCGCGGGTCGCGGATGACGATCACGTCCGACAACCCGCTCAACGACTACTCGGCCTACCGCAGCGGCGACCGCTTCTACGTCGAGCTTCCGAACGCCAACGCCGAGACCGCCGCGCGCGCGGCCGGCAAGGGCTTCTCCGACCTCCAGGTGCAGCGCCGCGGCAAGAACGTCGTCCTCTCCTACCGCGTCCGCCCCGGCGCGAGGCCGCGCGTCGAGCAGAGGTTCAACCGCCTCGAAGTGATCTTCGAAGCGCCCGAGGGCGAGGCCGCGCAGGCGCAGCCGCAGCCGTCCGAGACCCCGACCCAGACTCAGGCCGCGCAGCCTCCGGCTCAGACCGCAACGCCGGCCGCCGAACAGAACGCCGCCGCCGACCGCCGCGCGACCACGACCACAGAACAGACCGAAGCCGCGCAAGCGCCCGCGACGGTCGCCGCGCGCCCGGCGGATTCGGCTTTGCAGCCCGCGCCTTCCGAACAGTCGCCCACGCCGGTCGAGCAGACTCCGCCCGCGGAGGCACAGCCCGCGCCGCAGGAGGTCGCGCAGGCGCAGCCGCCCGCCCCGGCCGCGCCCGGCACCACGACGACGAGCACGGCCCCCGGCGGGGCGGGTTCGGGCGCTTCGGTCGGCGCGTTCCTGCTGCGCAACTGGACGATGGTGCTCGTCGCCGCGCTGCTATTGATCGGCACGGGTCTGCTCATCGCCGCGCGCCGCTCGTCCGCGGGCGCGCGCGACGGCGAAGCGCCGGCCGAACTCAAAGAGCCTCGCGCGCCGCGGCTCAAGGAAGCGGGCGCGCCGAGCGCGGAGACCGGCGCGGCCGTGGCCGCTTCACTCGCCGCCGCGACGGCCGCGGCCAGAGAGTCGAAGAAGGCCGCAAAGAAGTCTAGGAAGGCGCGGCCCGCGGAAGTCGTCACGGAAGAGAAGCCGACCGCCGCCGCGCAAAAGACGACGCCCGTCGTTACCGCAGGGGCGGTCTCCGCCGAGACGGCCGCCGTCGTAACTCCCGAGGCGGCCGAGGAGGTCAAGGCCGCGGAGCCGGCGGTTGAAGAAATCTCTGCCGGGGAGCCTTCCGTTGTTGAGGCGCACGCCGGAGCGCCGGCGGTCGAATCCCCGGCCGCCGAGACGCTCGGTGTCGCGCCCGTCGCAGGTGCGACCGCGGCAGGCGAGGCACGGGCCGAAGATGTGACGGCCGAGCCGGCGGAGGAGGTGAAGGGCATCGAGGCGTTCTCGGCCCCCGTGCCGGAGGTCGAGACGAAGGAGATCGCTCCGGTCGTCTCGCTCGACCCCGACGCCGCGCGCGAGGAGACGAAGCGGCTGCTCGGAGGCGAGGCTTACGACCGCGGCGTCATCGCGACGCGCGACGCGATGGCGCGGCAGATGGTCGCCGCGGAGCTTCTGTCGGCGCTCGCCGGGCGCAACGCCGAGCGGCGCGCGCGCGCGCGGGCGGCCTTCGTCGAGCACGGCTATTTCGAAGAGAAGGCCGAAGACCTGCGCGCGGCCGAGGCGGCGGCCGAACGCGCCTCGGCGGCGCGCGCCCTGGGGCTGGTCGGCGACCGCACGGCGACGCCGCACCTCGTCGGCGCGCTCGAAGATTCCGCGGTCGAGGTGCGCCGCGCGGCGGTCGAATCGCTCGCAGCCTTGCGCGACCCTTCGGCCGTCGCCCCGCTCGAAGCGCTCCTGCGGCGCGAGAAGAAGTCGAAGACGAAGGTCAACCGCAAGCTCGTCGAGCACGCCATACAGACCTGCCGCGAAGGCGTCGTCGAAAAGACGACCGAAGTCACCGCGCCCGTCCCCGTCACGGAGCCGGCAGAGACTACGGCCGAAGCTGTGCCGGCCGGGGAGGCCGCGGCAGTCGAGGAGGCCGCGGCCGAGACTGCGGTCGCGCCTTCGGTCGAAGCCCCGCCCGCCGAGACTGCAATCGAACCCGTCGGAGCCGCCGAAACCGTCGGAGCGAGCGCGGCCGCGGAGGCCGTCGCCGAGCCGCCGGCCGAGGCCGTCTTCGAACCCGAGGCCGTGACGGTTGAAGAGAGCGCGACCGTCGAAGCGCCCGCCGTCGGCGAGGCTCCGGTCGAGACGGCCGAAGAGTATGTCGCCGAAACTCAACACGCCGAGGCCGCGCCCGCCGAAGAGCCGAGCCTGTTCGTGGAGGAGCCGGCCGCCGGGGTCGCGCCTGTCGGGGCCGAGGCCGGAGCTGAGGCCGGGGCGGAGGCCGTGACGGCCGAAGTCGAGTCGGCCTGGTTCTCTTCCTCTGCCGGGCAGTCGGCCGCGTTGGAAAGCCCCGCCGCCGTCGAAGAGAGCGCCGAGGTCGAAGAGGCTGCGGGTGTCGAAGAGGCGGTAGGGGAGACGCCGACCGTCGAGGCCGCGAGGCCCTTCGCGGAGGTTGAGCCGGTCGAGGCCGCGCCTGCCGCGGAGTTAGAGGAAGCGTCGCCCGCGGCCGAATCTCTCGTCGCCGAGGAGGCGCGCGAGGCTTCGCCCGCAGAGGCCGGTCGCGTCGAAGTCGAGGAAGTCGTGACGGCGGAGTCCGCCCCGCCCGCCGGCCTGTTGGAGACTGAGCCGGCCGCCGAAGAGGTCGCCGAGGCGGTCGCGCCTCCGGCCGAAGAGGCCGCACAGCCTTTCGTCGCAGAGTCTTTCGTCGCGGAACCCGCCGAGGCCGCCGAGCCTGCGCCGGTGTCGAGCGCGACTGCTGCCGAAGAGTTTTCCTGGCCTTCGGCCGAGTCTTACGCGGAGCCTTCGGTCGAGGCATTCGCGCCGTCGGCCGGGGAGCCTGCGCTGTCCGAGGAGGGCGCGGCGTCCGCGGACGCCGGCGCGGCGGTGGCGGAAGAGCCTGTGTCGCTGTTCGACGCGCCGGCCGCGACCGAAGGGGTTTCGGAAGAGCCGCGCGCCGCGCGTGCCGAGGAGTGGGTCGAACTCGACGTGAGCGAGTTGAGTTCGGCCGCCCCGCCGCCCGCGGCCGAACAGTCGCCGGGGTCGTTTGCTTTCGAGCCCTCGGCCTTCGAGCCTTCGGCAGTCGAATATCCCGCCGAAGCCGCTCCGGTCGAGGCCACGGTCGAAGAGCCGCGGGCGATCGAAGCCGCGGCCGAAGTCGTCACCGTCCCGAGCGCCGCGCGGGAGGTCGAGGAGAAAGGCGTCGCGCCGTTCAACGAGTATTCGAGCGTCCCGGCCAGCATCCAGCAGCGGCTCGCCAGCCCCGAGCCGGGCGAGCGCGCCGCGGCCGTCGCCGAGCTGGGCCGCGTCGACACGGGCGAAGCCTTCCATCAGGTCTGCGCCGCCTTCGACGACGAGTCGCAGGAGGTGCGCGCGGCGGCCGCCCGCGCCCTCTACGAGATGCCGGGCGACCGCGCCGAGTCGTTCACGCGCGCGCTGCGCGAGTCCGGCCCCGAGCGGCGGCGCAACATCGGCGCGGCCATCGCCGCGTCGGGCCTCGCCTCCGACTCCATCTCCCAACTCACCGGCGAGAGCCGCGAGAAGACCTACGAGGCGTTCTCGCTGCTCTTCCTGATGGCGAAGGCCGGCGAGGTCGCGCCGCTCGTGCGCGCCATCGAGGGCCACCCGAACAGCGAGGTGCGCCTGGCCGTCGTCAAGCTGCTCGCGCTTTCGGGGCAGAAGGAGATTCTGCCGGCCTTCCGCCGCCTGGCGGTGCGCGGGAGTTTGCCGACCGAGGTGCGCTCGGCCGTCATGGAGGCCATCTACCAGATCAGCAGCCAGTCCGAGACCACACCGGCCGCCTAAGAAGCAGTTCAAAGTTGCAAGTTCAAAGTTTCAAGTTAAAGATGAACTCTTAACTTGCAACTTTGAACTTGCAACTTTGAACTGTTCAGGAGGAACCCATGTCTGCCAACCCGCCGTCGAGACTCTTGGGCATAGACGTTTCGCACTACCAGGGCGGCGTCAACTGGGAGGCGGTGAAGGCCGCCGGCTGCGCCTTCGCCTTCGCCAAGGCGACCGAGGGCGCCGGCGTCACAGACCCCTTCTTCCACGCCAACTGGGCGGGGATGAAGGCGGCCGGCCTCTTGCGCGGCGCGTACCACTTCTTCCGCCCCGCGCAGGACGCCGCCCAGCAGGCCGCGCACTTCCTCTCGACCGTGCAGCTCCAGCCCGGCGACCTCCCGCCCGTCCTCGACGTCGAGACGGCCGACGGCGTCGCCGGGGCCGACCTCGTCGGCGGCGTGCAGACCTGGCTCGACGCCGTCGAGCCGG
>DASZKF010000537.1:0-2810 GCA_035947355.1 Pyrinomonadaceae bacterium
GGGAGGGCGTCTCAAGCCCCGTTACAGAATCGTCTAACGAAACTTGAGACGCCCTCCCTCACGGTCGGGCTTATGTCGGCGTGAACCGGAGTGTGAGTTCGCCGCCCTGCTCGTCTACCGTGGCCGTCCCGCCGGATTGGAGTCTGCCGAAGAGGATTTCTTCGGCCAGCGGGGCTTTGATCTTCTCCTGAATGAGCCGCGCCATCGGGCGCGCGCCCATCTGCTGGTCGTAGCCGTGCTCGGCGAGCCAGCGGCGCGCGGCGTCGGTCAGCTCCAGCGCGACGTTCTTCTCGAAGAGCTGGGCGCGCACCTCGCCGGCGAACTTGTCCACGACGCGCACGATGGTCTCAAACGAGAGCGGGCCGAAGGCGATCCAAGCGTCGAGGCGGTTGCGGAACTCGGGGCTGAAGGTGCGCTCGATGGCCCCGCGCCCCTTGCCGAGTGAAAGCCCCTCGGCCTGCTGGCGGAAGCCGACCCGCGCGCCGGAGAGTTCGCGCGCGCCGGCGTTGGTCGTCATGATGAGGACGACGTTGTGGAAGTCGGCGCGCTTGCCGTTGTTGTCCGTTAAGGTCGCGTGATCCATCACCTGGAGGAGGATGTTGAAGAGGTTCGGGTGCGCCTTCTCGATCTCGTCGAGGACGAGCACGGCGTAAGGCGTCTTATTGATGGCATCGGTCAGCAGGCCGCCTTGGTCGAAGCCGACGTAGCCGGGCGGCGCGCCGATCAGGCGCGAGACCGTGTGCGGCTCCATGTACTCGCTCATGTCGAAGCGGAGAAAAGCGACGCCCAGGGCGACGGCGAGCTGCTTCGCCAGCTCCGTCTTGCCGACGCCCGTGGGGCCGGAGAAGAGGAACGAGCCGATGGGCTTGTCGGGGTGTCCTAACCCTGAGCGCGAGAGCTTGATGGCGTTGACGATCTGCGCGACGGCGTGATCCTGCCCGAAGATGACCGAGCGCAGGGCCTGCTCAAGATTCTGCAAACGATCCTTCTCCGAGCCGGCGACGGTGCGCGGCGGAATCTTCGCCATCCGCGCGACGACCAGCTCGATTTCGCCGACGCCGACCTCGGCCGGGCGCTCCGCGGCCGGCATCAGCTTGACCATCGCCCCGACCTCGTCAATCACGTCTATCGCCTTGTCGGGCAGGAAGCGGTCGTGGATGTGCTTGGCGGCCAGCTCCGCGGCGGCGCTCAAAGCCTCGGCCGTGTAGCGGACGCCGTGGTGCTCCTCGTAGTAACTCTTCAGCCCTTCGAGAATCTTGATCGTCTCATCCAAACTCGGCTCGCCGACCTCGATCTTCTGGAAGCGGCGTGCGAGCGCGCGGTCGCGCTCGAAGGCGGCCTTGTACTCCGGATAAGTCGTCGAGCCGATGCAGCGGATCTCGCCCGAGGCGAGCACCGGCTTGATGATGTTCGAGGCGTCCATCGAGCCGCCCGAAACCGCGCCCGCGCCGACGATGGTGTGTATCTCGTCTATGAAGAGGACGACGTTCTCCTTCTTCCGCAGCGCGGCGATGACGGCCTTCAGGCGCTGCTCGAACTCGCCGCGGTACTTCGTCCCGGCCAGGAGCGCGCCCATGTCGAGCGAGTAGACCTCGGCGCCCTTCAGCGCGTCGGGCACCTCGCCCTTGTGAATCTTCAGGGCGAGGCCCTCGGCGATCGCGGTCTTCCCGACGCCGGGGTCGCCGACGTAGATCGGGTTGTTCTTGCGGCGGCGGCAGAGCACCTGGATGGTGCGCGCGACCTCGGCGTCGCGGCCGATGAGCGGGTCTATCTTGCCACGGGCGGCGCGCTCGACGAGGTTGGTGGCGAAGGCGGCGAGCGGGTCGCGCGGCGCGGCCTCGGCCTCCTCCTCCTCGTCGCCGGCCTCCGGCACGAGGCGCGGGCCGCCCGCCTCGCCCTTCGAGATGCCGTGCGCGAGGTAGTTGAGCACGTCGAGGCGCGAGACGCCCTGCTTCTTGAGCAGGTAAACGGCGTGCGAGTTGGGCGACTGGAAGAGGGCGGCGAGGACGTTGCCGCCGTCCACCTCGCGCTGCCCCGAGCCTTCGGCCTGCAGGAGCGCGTACTCGACGACCCGCTGGAAGGCGGCCGTGTACTCGGGCAGCGTGTCGCTCGAAGCGGGCACGGCTTCGAGCTTCTCGTCGAAGAACTCCTCCAGCTCCCCGACCAGCGTCTCGACGCGCCCGCCGCAGTGGCGCAGCACGGCCGAGGCCGTCTTGTCGTGGGCGAGCGCGTAGAGGAGGTGTTCGAGCGTCACGTACTCGTGCCGCCGCTTGATCGCCTCCATCGCCGCGAAGTTCAGGGTCTCTTGCAGTTCCTTGGTAATCATCGAAAAGCAGAGTTTCAAGTTCCAAGTTTCAGGTTCCAAGTTCGCGAACGTGAGTTAGATGCCTCAGCCCGCGCGAACTTGAAACCTGAAACTTGGAACTTGAAACTTTTTACTCCCCCGGCTCCTCCTCCATCGTGCAGAGCAGCGGGTACTCCTGGGCGCGGGCCATCTGCGTCACCTTCTCGACCTTCATCTCGGCGACCTCGTAGGTGTAGACGCCGGCGACGCCGACGCCCTGCGTGTGCACGGCCCACATGATGCGGAACGCTTCGCCCTCGCCCTTCTGGAAGACCGTCTGGAGGACGTGGACGACGAACTCCATCGTCGTGAAGTCGTCGTTATGCAGCAGCACGCGGTAGAGCGGGGGCTTCTTCAGCTTCTCCCGGCTCTCGGTGGCGACCTCCTCCTCGAACCCGTAATCGCGCTCCGGCATGGGAAGATTTTAAAGGCAAAAGGCAAAAGGCAAAAGGCAAGAGGCAGAAGT
>DASZKF010000538.1:0-1820 GCA_035947355.1 Pyrinomonadaceae bacterium
CGAAGGCGGGGCGGCGCGGCGGAGAAGAGTTACGCATGTCTCTCAACGGAACCTGTCGGGGAGTGGATTGGCGTCGAGCGTTCGTTTGACCTGTGGGCGGCATGATAACATCGCCGCGCGCGGCGGCGCGAGGCGCGCGCCGGCGGTTTCGGCGGCGGAGGGGGCCGGTGCCTTGAGCGGTTTTGAAGAGGACTACGAACGACGTGTGGACGACGCGCGCCGTCGCGCGCGGGCCGAGGGCCGCGGCGACGTGCTCGACTACCTCGACCTGCGCGCGGCCAACGACCGCCTGCGCGCGGCCGGCGTCGAGTGGCTGATCGGGACGCTCACGGCGCTCGCCGGCGAGGCCAACCGCGCGGGCGCGGGTCTCGCCTTGGCGCGCACGGACGCGCACCGCTTCCGGGTCGGCAACTCGACGATGGTCGGCACGCGGCTGGTGCTCTCGCGAGGCGTGCGCGCGCTGACGGTCGAGGCCGGGTGGCCGCGCGCGCCGCGCGACGGCGTCGTCCGCGGCGGCGGCCTGGCCTCGGCCCTCGTCGGCCACTTCGGCCGCCGCGGAGCCGGCGAAGAACTCCTCCTCGTCCCCGACGGCGAGTCGCCGCGCTGGTTCGTCCTAGAGAAGACCGGCGCGCGCACCGAACTCCTCGAAGAACGCCTCCGCACACACCTCTCACAACTCGTCATGTGAAACAGTTTCGAGTTTCGAGTTTCGGGTTTGTTCTGCGCGCGTTGAAGACTCGGACGTGACCTGCCCGAACTCGAAACCCGAAACTCGAAACTTTCGCCTACGATTTGCGTCGCGGCCTGCACGTTTTGGGTCGCGGCCCGCCGTCGCCGCGGCCGTGCCGCACCCTCACTTTCCTCCGGTTCCGGCCCCGAATCCCCGCCCGCCGCACGCGGCACAAAGCTTGCCCCTCCGCGTCGCGGATTATTGCCGCACGCATTGCATCCCCGGACGAGGCGGCAAAGAGCAAGGGCCGGCCGCAGCCACACGCCCCTCGCGCTGGCGGCCGCCCTGCCCCCTTACAGAGTTCGAAGGAGACAAGCACCATGACCGAAAGACGTTTTAACGTCCCCGCCTTCGCCGCCGTCGCCCTGACTCTCCTGCTCATGCCCGCCGCCGCCAGCGCACAGTCCATCTGGGACGTGCTGCGCGACCGCGCGCGAGACCGCGCCGAGCGCGACGAAAACTACCGCCGCCGCCGCGACGACGCTTACCGCCGCCGCCGCGACGGCCGCCTCGACGACTACGAGCGCCGCGCCCTGCGCGACGCGGCCCACCGCCTGAACGACCGCAGCCGCAGCTTCCAGCGCCACCTGGACAGCGCCTTGGACCGCAGCCGCTACGACGACACGCCGCGCGAGGATCGCATCAACGAGACGGCGCGCGTCTTCCGCCAGGCCGCCGACCGTTTCAAGGACGAGGCCGGCGACAGCCGCGACCTCTACCGCAGCCAGGACGAGGCCCGCCAACTCCTCCAGGCCGCCTCGCGCGTCGAGCGCAGCCTGCGCCGCATCCGGCTCGACTCGCGCGCCTCGAACGACTGGGCGCAGATCCGCACCGACCTCCGCACCGTCGCGGACATCTACGGCCTGCGCCTGCGCGACTACGACTACGACGACGGCTACTACCGCAACGGCCGACGCGACGACGGCTACTACGGCCGCAACCGCGGCGGCTACCCCTGGCCGTAACTGTGAAGTAGTCAGTAGGGAGCCGCCGGAGGCGGCGTCAGCATAAAGCCCAGGGCTTACGTCCTGGGTAAAGAGCAGCGTAAATTAATGAAGCCCCGGAGGGGCGGAAGTGTTTCTTCCGCCCC
>DASZKF010000539.1:0-4158 GCA_035947355.1 Pyrinomonadaceae bacterium
GTTGTCCTCCTCCGTGCCCTCTGTGTGCCCTCTGTGTCCTCTGTGTTAAACCTGCCGTCCGCCACCTCTCAATCCTCGCCCTCCTCCTGCTCGTCGCCGCGCCTCCGGCTTCAGCACAGCGGCGGGCCAGAACGCCGAGGCCCGCCGCGCAGGCTTCGGCCCGCGCCGTGACCATCAAGACGCAGCCCAAAGCCGTCGTCTGGGTGGACGAGGTGCGGCGCGGCGTGACGAACGAGGAGGGACTGTTGCAGTTGAAACTCGCGCCCGGCCGCCGCGCGCTGCGCGTCCGCGCCGCCGGCTTCGCCGAGCACACGCAGACTCTCCTGCCCTCCGCGCGCGGCACGATCAGCGTCACGCTTAAGCCCACCGCCGACGAGGCCGAGCTGCTCTTCCAGCAGGCCGAGGAGGCGCGCGAGAAGGGCGGAGGCGCGGAGAAGGCAGCGGAGCTTTACCGCCAGGCCCTCAAGCTGCGACCGCGCTTCGCGGCCGCGCACGTCGGGCTGGCCCGCGCCCTGCTCGCGCGCGACGACTACGACGGCGCGCTCGCGGAGGTCGAGCAGGCCCGCCGCGACCGCCCCGGCTACGCCGAAGCCTCGGTCGTCGAGGGGCGCGTGCTGCGCGAGCTGGCCGACTACGACGCCGCGCTCGAAGCCTTTGCGCGGGCGCTGCGCGAGTCGCGCGGCTTCAACCCCGAGGCGCACACCGGCGTCGGGCTGGTGCACGAAGACAAGGGCCGCCACGAGGAGGCCGTCGCCGCCTTCCGCAGGGCCATCGCGCAGCTCTCCGACTCCGAGCCGGTGCTCTACGAATTGGTCGGCCGGAATTTAGAGAAGCTCGAACGCTGGAAGGATGCGGCCGACGCCTACGACAAGTACCTGCAACTCGCGCCCGAGGGCAGCCACGCCAGCGCCATCCGCTCCATCATAGACCAGCTCCGCCAGCAGGCCGCCGAGCAGGAGCAGCAGCAGACGCCGTGAGGGAAGTGATGAATGCGGAATGATGAATGATGAATTAAAGACGAGTTGTCAGTCGTCAGTTTTCAGTTATCAGTAGAAGCGATGTCTTACTGATAACTGCCGACTGCCGACTAATTCATCATTCCGCATTCCGCACTCATCATTTCTCGGAGGGCTTCGCGGCGGGGACGTTGAGGTGTTTGGTCGTGCCTTCGGTGACGCTGAAGTCCGAGGGGATGAACTCCGAGGTGTCGGCGGCCCGCAGGCCCTGACGCGGCGGGGCCGCGCCCAACTCGGTCGCCGCCGCCTGCTGCTCGCGCCTGGCGGCCTCGACCAGCCTCTTGCTCACGAAGAGGCCGTTAATCAAGAGTCCGATGCCGACCATGAAGGGGATCACCCCGATGGCCCACAGCCGGCGGACGATCTCGGCCTCGTGCGGCGGCACCTGGCCGCTGAGGATGAGGCCCTGCATGAAGACGTACAGAAAGATCGTCACGCCGATGCCGACGCACGCGGTGATGACGCCGGACTTGATCTCGTTGTAGCGCTTCACCTCCGGCGTGGCGCCGCTCTCGCGCTCAATTTCCTGCCCGCGCTTCTTCCGCTCGCTCTCGGAGAGGAGCATCTCCGCGACCCACGTCTTACTCCAGTCGAACTTCTCCTCGGCCTCGCGCGCGGCGACGGCTTGGCGCACCGAGTGGAGGTTCGCGCCGCACGCCTTGCAGAACTTCACCTCGTCGCTTTGGTTAGACCCGCATTGGGGACAGTACATGGGCCAAACCCCCGTCAGGAATTTCCACCCTTCATACGTCGCCCGCGCCCGCGCGGTTTCGGCCTCACAGGAGCCCCAGCTTGCTCGCCAGGAAGACGAGGACGAAGGCCAGCGCCAGAAACGTCGCCAGCCACGGGTGCTTGCCCATCGGGCATCCGCCTCTCCCGCCCATTTTGCCTTAAACACTCCTCAGCGATTTCTTAAAGGGGCGCGAGAATGTGTTATTGTCGCCGCTCGGCGGCGGCCCCGCGCCCGCGCGCGCCGCGCCCCCGAGTATACCGTTTTGTCGCCGCACCTTCACCCCGCGGACCTATGAGCGAAGAGCACAGAGACGCCCCCCGGTTCGATGTCTTCCTCTCGTACAACCGCGCCGACGAGGCCGATGTCGAGCGGCTCGCGCGCCGGCTGGTGGACAAGGGCGTCCGGCCCTGGCTCGATAGCTGGAACCTGATCCCCGGCGACCCTTGGCAGAAGGCCATCGCGGAGGCGCTCGGGCGCTGCAGCTCGTGCGCCGTCTTCGTCGGCCCCAGCGGCCTCGGCCCCTGGCAGCACGAAGAGATGGCGGCCGCCATCGACCGGCGCGTGACCGCGGGCGGGCTGGAGGGCCGCGGGCGTTTCGGCGTCATCCCCGTGCTATTGCCCGGCGCCGAGCGCGGCAAGCGCAGTCAGCTCCCGGCCTTCCTCACCGCCTCCACTTGGGTCGAGTTCCGCGAGTCGCTCGATGACGAGGGCGCCTTACAACGGCTCCTCGCCGGCATCCGCGGCGTCGAGCCCGGGCCGGGCCCCGGCGGGGCCGCCCTCGCGGGCACGCCCTACCGCGGGCTGAAGTTCTTCGACGTCGGCGACGAGGCTTATTACTTCGGGCGCGAAGCGCAGACCGAGTGGCTGCTCGACAGCCTGCGCCCCACGCCGCGCGGCGAGAACCGCTTCCTCGCCCTCGTCGGGCCGTCGGGCAGCGGCAAGTCCTCGCTCGCGCGCGCCGGGCTCCTCGCCGCCCTGAAGAAGGGGCACATCCGCGGCAGCGAGACCTGGCCGGCGGTCGTCTGCCGCCCCGGCCCGAACCCCCTGGAGAGCCTGGCCCTGGCGCTCGCCGAGCCCTCCGGCGCGGCGCAGCACCCCTCGGCGCTCAAAAGTCTGTTGGACGACCTGGCGACCGACGAGCGGATGCTGCACGTGACGGCGCGCGCGGCCCTGCGCGCCGCGCCGCCCGAGGCCCGGCTCGTCCTGCTCGTCGACCAGTTCGAAGAGTTGTTCACGCTCTGCCGCGACAGGCGCCAGCGCCACGCCTTCCTCGACAACCTGCTCTACGCCTCGCGCGTCGCGGGCGGGCAGGCGCTCGTCATCATCACCTTGCGCACGGACTTCCTCGGCGACTGCGCCGCCCACCCGGCGCTCGCCGCAGCCATCTCCGACCAGCAAGTGCTGGTCGGGCCGATGACCGACGAAGAGCTGCGCCGCGCAATCGAGCGCCCCGCGCAACTGGCCGGCGGCGAACTCCAGCCGGGGCTGGCCCAGAAGCTCCTCGAGGAGGTGAAGGGGCAGCCCGGCGGCCTGCCGCTCTTGCAGTACGCACTGCTCGAGCTGTGGGAGCGGCGCAGCGGGCGCGCCCTCACCCACGCGGCCTACCAGGAGATCGGCGGGGTGGCCGGCGCGCTCAAGCGGCAGGCCGACCAGATTTACCAGTCCTTCTCGGAGGCGGAGAAGGCCGCGTGCCGCCAGGTCCTCCTTCGCCTCACCAAGGTCGGCGAGCACTCGCAGGACACGCGCCGGCGCGTGCCGCTCGAAGAGTTGCTGCCGGCCGCCGGCGAGCAGGAGACGGCGCGCAGGGTCATCCGCACGCTCGCCGACGCGCGCCTGCTCACGACCGAGGGGGCGCCGGGCGCGGGGGAGTCGCAGGTCGTCGAGGTCGCCCACGAGGCGCTGATCCGCAACTGGGAGCTGTTGCGCGAGTGGATCGAGAGTGACCGGCCGGGGCTGCGTACGCACCGGCGCCTGACCGACGCCGCCGAGGACTGGGAGCAGAACGGGCGCGACGACAGCTACCTCTTCGACGGGCTGCGCCTCCAGACCGTCAAGGAGTGGGCCGCGGGGCGCCTCAGCATGCTCAACCGCTCCGAGCGGGACTTCCTCTTCCACAGCCTGATCCACCAGGGCGGCGAGGAGGTTCTGGCGTGGGTCCCGCGCTACGGCTCGGCCGCCGAGACGCTCGCGCTCGCCGACGAGTACCTCATCTCCGGCGACGAGGCGAAACAACTGAAGGGGCTGGAGGTGTTGCGCGCCCTGCCGCCGGACTCGTCCGGCCCGCCCGTCGCATCCGATGCGGCCGGCGCGGCCGCCACGTCCGAGCGGCTGCTGGGCCTCATCCTCTCGGCCGCGCCGCGGGCCGTCGCCCACCGCGCCGCCTAAGTCCTCGTCGAGCGCGGCGCGGCC
>DASZKF010000540.1:0-3786 GCA_035947355.1 Pyrinomonadaceae bacterium
CGGGCGTCGGGCGCGGTCGCGAGTCATCGCAAAATCCTTCCGTCGGATTGTGCGGGAGAGGAAACTTTAAGTTTCGGGTTGCGGGTTTCGAGTTCGGGCGGCGCAAGTCGCGCCATTCAACTCACGCAGAACAAACTCGAAACTCGAAACCCGCAACCCGAAACTTAAAGTTTCCTCTCCCGCACAATCCGACGGAAGGATTTTGCGATGACTCGCGACCGCGCCCGACGCCCGTTTCTCTTCGCTGCTTTGGCCCTTGCCGTCTGTCTCGTCTCGACGCCGTTCGCCGAGGTCGGCGCGCAAAAGACCGTCGCTAAAAACTTCCGCCCCGACACGCGCCGCGCGCTCCGCTCGCGCCAGCCGCAGACGGCCGCGCCCGCGCGCAAGGGCGCCTACCTGCCGCAGCGCCGTCTGTCGGAAGCGCCGGCCCGCCGCCCGCGCCCGTCGCAGGGAGACACGGGCCGCTGGAGGCGCGCGCGCCCCGCCCCCGCCCCGCGCACCCCGGAGGAGAAGGCCGGCGCGGAGGCCCTGCGCGCGGCCCCTTCGAGCCTCGTGCTCGGGACGCCGCTCAGCCGCGTCCTGCACGTCTCGCAACTGAGCCTGACGAGCGACGCCGGCACCGTCGAGCAGTTCGTTGACGACGACCGGGACCTCGTCGCCGACCGTCGGCGCACGTTCGACGCGGCCGGCGGCTCCTACGACATCGCCCTCGGCCGCTCCGGCGCGCGTTACGAAGCCTTCACGGCGGTTGACGAGCGCGGCACCCCTTCGCCTTCGGACGACGTGGCGACGGGCGTCCTCGTCGTCGCCTTCGACACCAACGGCGACTACGTCCGCGACTCTTCGCTGACCTTCGACCTAGGCCGCGACTTCGGGCTGCCGTCGGCCGTCTCGGTCGTCTCGGGCACCTCGCGCGGCGGGCGCGAGTTCGTCGTCGTCTCTTCGAGCGGCTACTTCAACAGCGAAGACCCCGGAGACCCGAACAACGAGCCCTCGCCCGGCGTCGTCCTGCTCGTCCGGGACCCCTTCACCGGCGGCTTCGACGCCTCGCGCTCGCGCCGGCTCGTGCGCGTCGGCGACGACCGCCTTTTCAACGCGAACGGCATGGCGCTGCTCCCGTCGGGCGACCTCCTCATCGCCGACTTCGCCTCGAACGAGCTGCGCGTCGTCCGCGACACTGACGGCGACCTCGTCCCCGACACGCTCGCCGCCGCGCCCTACCACTCCTTCCCCTTCGCCGAAGACGCGCCGCTCGACGTGGCCGCGAACTCGCGCGGCGTCGTCTTCACGCACGGCGTCGGCAACGACACTTATCTCCTCGCCGTCTACGACGGGGATCGCGACGGCTTTGCCGACGCCGACGACATACGCGTCGAAGGTCTCTCGATTGACAACAACCTCGTGCTGCACGGCCTGACGGTCGGCCGCGACGGGACGGTCTACCTCATCCAGGACGCGACGGGCGAGTCAGACAGGCCGGCCGACGGCGGCAACGGCGGCATCCCGCACGTCCAGGCGTTCCCGGACCCGGCGCTCAACGGCATCCTCCGCGACGGCTCGGCCTTCGTGCTCGCCGACGACGAGTTCACCCAAGCCTACTCGGGCCTCTCCTTCGGCGTCGAGACCGTGCTCCCGCCCGTCGGCCGCCTGTCCCTGGCGAATAGCGCGAGCCTCGTGGGCGGCGCGCCGCGCGGCGGTCTCGCCACGATTCGCGGCGCGAACCTCACCCGCGGCCGGAGCGGCGCGACGCGCGAGGAGGCTCTGGCGCGCGGCGTCAGCGTCACGCTCGAAGGCGTGGCGGCCGACGTGCTCTCCTTCAACGACTCGCAGGTGCACATCTACGTGCCGAAGGAGTTGGGCGTGGGCGTCGCCACGGTCGTCGTCAGCGTCTCGGGCGACGTGATGGCGGCCGAGGACGCGCTCGTCGTCAACACGACCCCCGGCCTTTTCACACACGCGCAGACCGGGACGGGCGAGGCCGTCGCCCTCCTGGCCTCCGGCAACTTCTACACGGCGGCCCCCTTCCCCGCGCGCACGAACAACGAGCCGTCCGTCGTCGCGCTCCTCGGCACGGGCTGGCGCAACTCGCTGCCCGTCACGGCGCGGGTCGGCCCGAAGGCGGCCGTGGTTCAGTACGCCGGCCCTTCGGGCGGCTTCCCCGGCCTCGACCAGATCAACCTCGTCATCCCCGACGGCGTGACCGGCCAGGCCCCGGTCGTCATCACCACCCGCGACGGCAACCCCAGCCGCGCCGGCGTCTTCATCACCATTCAATAAAGTTTCGGGTTGCGGGTTTCGAGTTTCGGGTTTGTTCTGCGTGAGCTGAAAGGTGCAACGCGCGCCGCCCGAACTCGAAACCCGAAACCCGCAACCAGAAACTCTGTGCGGGCTTGCCCGCGCGGGCCGGGGTGTGTGAAGCTTTCGCCTGATGGAGATTTATGACCTCAAGACGCCTTCGCTCCTCCTCGACGTTGGGCGGGTGCGGCGGAATGCTGAGCGGATGTCGGCGCGCATGGCGGGGATGGGCGTGTCGCTGCGGCCGCACGTCAAGACGCACAAGTGCGTGGAGGTGGCGCGCATCCAGACCGCGGGGCACGACGGCGGCATCACCGTCTCGACGCTCGCCGAGGCCCGCGCCTTCGCCGCGCACGGCTTCACCGACATCACCTACGCCGTCCCCGTCGAGCCGGGCAAGTTCGCCGAGGCCGTCGAGATGTCGGGGCGCGGCGTGCGCCTGTCACTCATCACCGACGACGCGGAGATTCCCGGCCCGCTCGCCGAGGCCGCGCGGCGCGCCGGGGTTAAGCTCGACCTCTTCCTCAAAGTTGATTGCGGCTACCACCGCTGCGGCGTCGAGCCCGAAGACCCGGCGGCCTTCGAGATTCCGCGCCTCATCGGCGGGGCCAGCAACCTTCGCTTCGCAGGCATCCTCACGCACGCCGGCCACTCCTACGCCGCGCGCTCGCCCGAAGAGGTCGCCGACATCGCCCGCCGCGAGCGCGACCTGATGAAGGAGTTCGCCGACGCGCTGCGCGCCGACGGCATCGAGGTTCCCTGCGTCAGCGTCGGCTCGACGCCGACCGCGACGCGCGTCGAACACCTCGACGGCGTGGACGAGGCGCGGCCCGGCAACTACATCTTCTTCGACGCCTTCCAGGCGACGCTCGGCAGCTGCGCCTTCGAGGACTGCGCGCTGAGCGTCCTGGCCTCGGTCGTCCACCGCGACCGCGCGCGCCGCAAGGTCGTCCTCGACGCCGGGGCCATCGCGCTGTCGAAAGACCGCGGCGCGTTCGACCTCGACCCCGCGTGCGGCTTCGGCCGCGTCCTCGACCTCGGGGGGCGCGACACGGGCCTCAGAGTCGAGTCCCTCTCGCAGGAGCACGGCTCCGTCCCCGTCCCCGACGAGACGACACTCGACCGCCTCCGCGTCGGCACGCGCGTCCGCGTCCTCGCCAACCACTCCTGCCTCACCGCCGCCCAGCACGCGCACTACCACGTCCTCGAAGGCGACCGCGTCGTAGACCGCTGGGAGATTCACCGCGGCTGGTGAGGGTTTTGAATTTTAGATTTTTGATTTTTGATTTGCGATTGATAGTTATCAGTTATTGTCTTTGCTGACAACTGATGACTGACGACTGACGACTAAATCTAAAATCCAAAATCAAAAATCCTTCGACTCGAAACTTTTTTTTGACAGGAGCGACATGCCATGCTCGAAGAAGTTCCCCGGCCGACGCCCTGGTTCTACTCGTGGCCGTTTCTGCTGGCCTCGGCCTTCATCTTCCC
>DASZKF010000541.1:0-4711 GCA_035947355.1 Pyrinomonadaceae bacterium
GCGGCACGCCCCGACATCCGGTGTGCCGCCCCTCCGGGGCTTCGACGTTATCTCATCACGCGAAACCCCGCCCTCACGGGCGGGGCTACTCCCTGCCGCGCCTCGCGGCGCTCTCTATTGCCTCGGCGCGGCGAGGTATACCGCGAGGCTACTGATCTGAGAAGGAGTGAAGCAGTCGGTAGGAGGTGAGGTACTGCGGGTCTGTGCCGCCGGCGACGACGACGTGACCGGGACGCCGGCCGCGCGCCGGCACCCGCCAGATGAAAGTGTGGTTCGTCCCGTCGGTCTTGTGCTCGGCGCGGGACGGGTCGGCGATGTCGGCGTAGCGCAGCCTCCGCGGCGCGTCGGCGCGCGCCACGGCGAACACCCAGCGCACGCGGCCGTCGCGGAACCTCACGCCGACGTGCGAGACGCGCGCGTCGCGCACCTCCCAGACCTCGTGCTTCATGCGCTCGGACTGCTGCCGCCGCCCCGCGCGGTCTAAGAGACGGCGGGCCTCGGCCGCCGGCATCCCGAGCCGCACGCCGAGTATGTCGCGCGGCGGCCCTTCGGCCGGGGCGCCCGCCGCCGCGACCGCCAGCAAGAGGCACAGGCCGGCCGCCCTGCCTAACGTCCGTGCGAGTT
Source organism: Pyrinomonadaceae bacterium (assembly GCA_035947355.1). Taxonomy (GTDB): domain Bacteria; phylum Acidobacteriota; class Blastocatellia; order Pyrinomonadales; family Pyrinomonadaceae; genus QHXN01. Next base: position 625 of record DASZKF010000541.1, read on the forward strand.
CTCTTCCCATCATATGTAAACCGCTCTGAACTGCCGCGCCGAAAAATTCCTTCCCGCTCAACCGACCCTGCCTAAAGAGAACGCGTCGAACCACGCTCGCCCGAAGACGGGACACGGGGCGGCGGGGCAGGGTCGCCGCCGGATGACGACGACCACGGCGTCCGACTGCGGCGGCACTTCGAACTCGAAGGCGAGGTCGGCCCAGCCGCCGGTGTCTGCCGGCAGCGGCTGCGACTCGGCGAGCGTGCGCCCTTCCTCGCCGGCCTCGACGACGGCGACGAGCAAGGGGCCGCCGCTTACGAGCTTCTCGGCGCGCGCGGCGAAGCCGAGGCGGTAGCGCGCGCCCGGCTCGACGATGACGAGTTGCGAGGCGAGCCTCGCATTCGCATCCGGCGCGCCGCCGAATTCGAGGAGCAGGCTGCGCGCGCCCTCGCGCGGCCCCGTCACGTCGAGCGAGGCCGAGACGCCGGCCGCGTCGCGCGCGAAGCGCCACCCGAAGCCTTGCCGGGCCGCGACCGCCCTGCCCTCAAAGCCGCCGTCTATGACGGAGCCCACGCCGCCCGCCCCCGCGCCGCCCGCGTCTTCAGACCAGACCTCGTAAGCCTCTCGGAAGCGGCGCACCGAGATGAGTTCGGCGACCAGCTCGCGCCGCTCTGTCTCGCCCGCGGCCGGCCCGGCAACCCGGAACTGTTCGACGGCCTCGGTCCCCTTCCCTCGCCTCGCGAAGAAGCGCGCGAGCGCGACGCGTGCCGCGTCGTCCGAAGGCCCGACCGCCTCGGCCACGGCCCGCGCGTCCTCGCCGTAGACGCGCCACGCCAGCTCGGCCGTGTAAGGGAAGAGGGCGGGCCGGCTCGCGGCCGCGCGGCGCAGCTCGGCGAAAGCCTCCTCGTAGCGCCCGCCGCGCAGGAGCATGTTGCCGAGCTGCCAGCGCGGCTCGGCGTAAGCGGGAGCGAGCCGCGCCGCCTCTCTGTAGGCCGCGGCCGCGCCCTCGGCGTCACCCGCCTGCTCGCGCGCGCGCCCGAGCCGCAGCCACGAAAGGTAATAGCCGGGCCGCAAGCTGGCCGCCCGCTCCGACTCTCCGACCGCGCCACGCGTGTCGCCGGCGGCCGCGAGCGCGAGGGCACGCGCGAGCCGGGCCTCGGGGTCGAGCGGGCTGAGGGCCGCGGCCTCTTCGGCGAGCCGCGCGGCCTCGCGCCCCGCGCCGGCGAAGCGGAGCGCGGGCGCGGTCTCCGTGAGCAACCGCGAGAGGCCCGCGCGCACCGAGAACCACGCGGCCCCGCAGCAGAGCGCGAAGCAGGCGGCGGCGCAGAGCAGCGGCAGAGATTTTCGTTTCGCGTCAGTCATGCGACCGTGGCGGCCTCGGCGCGGCGGCGCCGCCGCACCCTCACCCTCTCCTCGGCGGGGACGTGCGCGCAGGCGAGGGCCGCGAGCGCGGCGCAGAAGAAGGCGTTGGTCGTGACGTGCAGGCCGAAGTCGAAGAGGCTGTGGAGCGCGACGGCCGCGAGGCCCGCCAGCGCCCCCGCGCACAGCGCGCGCCGCCGCCCGCCGCGCCCGCGCAGGCGCTCGCGCGCGCGCCGTAGGAAGAGGACGGCGAACCAGGCGGCGAGCGCGACGCCGAAGAGGCCGCCGCTCGCCGCCAGTTCGAGGTAGTCGTTGTGCGCCTGTTCGAGAGACATCTCGCCCGAGGCATCGTGGTGGCGCGTCACGGCGGCGCGGTACGCCCCGAAGCCGACGCCGGCCAGCGGGTGCTCGCCGACGAGCCGCAGGGTCGCGCCCCAAATCTCCCCGCGCCGGTCGCCCCAGCGCGCCTTCGAACGTTCGGCGCTCAGGTCGCCCGGCAGCTCTTCGAGGCGCGTCGCGAGCCGCTCGCCCCCGACCCACGCCGCGCCCAACAGCGCCAGGAGCAGCAACGCCCCGACCAGCGCGACCCTCAGCGCCGTCGTCTCCGTCGCCCGCCGCCAAGCCCGCGCGAGTGACCCGCCCGCCTCTCTCGGCTCTTCGCGTCGCCGCCGGGCGCGCGCGAAGTGGAGCCACGCGGCCGTGACGACGAGCGCGAACATTCCGAGGATGCCGGCGCGCGAGTTCGAGAGCACGAGTGCGACCCACGGCGGGAGCGCGAGCGCGAGGTAGACGGGCGCGCGCTCGCGCCGCGCGCCGAGCAGCAGGCCGGCGGCCGCGCCGAGCGCCATCTCCGCGTGGAAGGCGAAGTGGTTGCGGCTGAAGAACTGCCCGTAGCCGCCGACGTTCGCGGCGAGGCGCGTCGAGATGAACCGGACGGCCTCGCCCTCGGTCGTCTGCCGGACGATGCCGAAGAGCGCGCTCGCGACCCCGACGAAGACGAGCGCGTAGGCGAGCGCGCGCAGCCGCCGCTCGCTCGACGCGTAGCGCAGATAGAGCGCGCAGGCGAGCGTCACGGCCGAGAGCTTCGCGGCCGCGCGCGCCGTCTCGAACGGGTCGGCGCTGAGCGTCCGCCACACCTCGACGCCCGCCACCTCCGAGCGGCCCCAGGGCACGGCCTGCGCGGCGGCGAAGGCCGAAAGGGCCGCGAGCGGCGCGAGCACCCGGTGCTCCGCGACGAGCCAGCGCCCGCCGAGCGCGCCCTCGACCATCCACAGCGCCCCGAGCGCGAACGTCGCCGCCGCGAACGCGCCCTCCCACCACGGGTCGACCGACCCGTAAGGCACGGCCACCAGCGCCGTCAGCGCCAACAGCAGCGCGAAGACGCCGCGGTCGAGCACGCGCCGCACCCGCTCAATTTTTTCCCGCCTTACTTCCAAACGGATCACACATTAAGTCTGGAGTCTGGAGTCTATAAGTCTGGAGTCAAGAAACGGGAGAATGGTTCTGACTCCAGACTCCAGACTTTAGACTCCGGACTATTTCTTCGTAGAGGCGCATCGTCTCGTCGGCCATCGCGTTGGCGGTGAACTTCTCGCGGACGCGCCGGCGTGCGGCCGCGCCGAGGCGCGCGCGCAGCGCGTCGTCCCGGAGCAGGCGGTTGAGGGCCGAGGCGAGGGCCGCGGGGTCTGCGGGCGGGACGGTCAGGCCGGTCTCGCCGTCCACGGAGACGAAGGGCACGCCCGAGTCGAGCCGCGTGTTGACGACGGGCACGCCCGCGGCCATTGCTTCGAGCTGCACGATGCCGAACGCCTCGCTGCGCGCCGTCGAGGGCAGCGCGAAGACGTCGGCCGCCTGGAAGTATGGCGTCACGTCCTCGACCTCGCCCAGGAGGCGCACGCGTTCTCGCAGGCCGAGCCGGTCGCGCTCGCGCTCGAGCCGCGCGCGCAAAGGCCCGCAGCCGACGACGAGGAGCCGCGCCTCGACTCCGCGCATCGCCCGCACGAGGTGCTCGAAGCCCTTGTAGTAAATCAGGCGGCCGACGCCGAGCACGATGCGCGGCCCGTGCTCGTCGCGGACGCGGCGGACGGCCTCCGCGTCGGGCCGCTCGAACCGCTCGGCCGCGATGCCGAGCGGGATGACGCGGCAGAGAGCGCGGAAGTCGCGCAGCACCGCGGAGCTTTCGACGTAGTCGGGCGAGGTGGCGATGACGGCGCTCGCGCGGCCGAGCAGGCGGTAGAGGGCCGGGCGGAAGGCGCGGCCGAGCAGGCGCTGGCGGACGATGTCGCTGTGGTAGGTGACGACGAGCGGGCCGCGCCGGCCGCTCGCGAGGTACGCGAGGACGGCCGTCGGGTGCGGGAAGTGCAGGTGTACGACGTGCGCGCGCGAGTCGCGTATCCTCCGCGTCAGGCCGGGGCAGACGGGCGCGGCCCCGAGGCTCACGGGCGTCCCCAGCCGCGTGACGCGCACGCCCGCGACGACCTCCTCCGACCCCCGCCTCCCCTCGCCCGCGACGACCGCCTCGACCTCGCAACGGGCTTGCAGCCGCTCGCAAAGGTCGCGCAGGTGCGTCTCCATCCCGCCCTTGTGCGGCGGGTAGAACTTGCCGACGTGCAGCACGCGCAAGCGTCCGCCACCGCCCCCTCTGCCACTCATCATTTTAGATTTTTGATTTGCGATTGGAAGTTATCAGTCGTCAGTCGTCAGTCATCAGTCGTCAGTAGAAGACAATAAACTGATGACTGATGAC
>DASZKF010000542.1:0-3225 GCA_035947355.1 Pyrinomonadaceae bacterium
GCTCAACGCCCTCCCTCACGGTCGGGCTTCCGTTCCGAACCCGAAACTCACACGCGCTCGAAGATGATGGCGATGCCCTGGCCGCCGCCGATGCAGGCCGAGGCCAGGCCGTAGCGGCCGCCGCGGCGGTGCAACTCCAGGAGCGCCGTGAGGACGAGGCGCGTCCCCGAAGCGCCGAGCGGGTGGCCGAGCGCGATGGCCCCGCCGTTGACGTTCGTCCTCGCGCGGTCGAGCCCCAGCTCCTTCTCCACCGCGAGGTACTGGCAGGCGAACGCCTCGTTGACCTCGACCAGGTCAATCTCTTCGAGCTTCAGGTTCGCCTTCTCCAAAGCCTTCCGCACGGCCGGGACGGGGCCGATGCCCATCACGTCCGGCTCGACCCCGGCGTAGGCCCAGGAGACGACGCGGCCCAGGGGCTTGACGCCGCGCTCGCGGACGTATTCGCCGCCGGCGATGACGAGCGCCGCCGCGCCGTCCACGATGCCGGAGGCGTTGCCGGCCGTCACGAAGCCGTCCTTGCTGAACGCGGTCGGGAGCCTGGAGAGCACTTCGAGCGTCGTGTCGGGGCGCAGGTGGTCGTCGCGGTCTACGACCTTCGCGCCCTTGCGCGTCCTGACCTCGACGGGGACGATCTCCTCGGCGAAGACGCCGGCGGCCTGCGCGCGCGCCGCCTCCTGCTGCGAGCGCAGCGCGTACTCGTCCTGCTCCTCGCGCGAGATTTCGTAGCGGCGGGCGAGGTTCTCGGCCGTGCCGGCCATCGTCGTGTTGCAGTAGGTGTCGAGGAGCGCGACCATCAAAGAGTCTTCGAGCTTGCCCTGCCCGAGGCCGAAGCCCGCGCGCGCGCCGTAGATGACGTGCGGGGCCATGGACATGGACTCCATGCCGCCGACGAGCGCCGTGCGCGCCTCGCCCAGGAGGATCATGTGCGCGCCGGAGACGATTGACTGGATGCCGCTGCCGCAGAGGCGGTTGACGGTCAAGGCGGGGCGGTCGTGCGGCACGCCCGCCTTCAGCGCGACGTGGCGCGCGCCGTAGATGGCGTCGCCCGAAGTCTGCAAAGCGTTGCCGAAGACGGTGTGGTCAACCTCCTCGGCCGCCACGCCCGCGGCTTCGAGCGCGCCGCGCCCGGCCGCCGCGCCGAGGTCAATCGCCTTCACGTCCTTCAGAGCCCCGACGTACTGGCACATCGGCGTCCGCTTCCCGCCCAGAATGAAGATGTCTTGAGCCATTTTCTTTAACAGTTCCTCCCCGCGAAAAATCTGCCCTTTAGATGAAACCGCGAGTGTATCCGAGGCCCGGGGGCGCGTCAATTTCGGGCCGCAAAACTCTTTACCGCCCGGCCGGTTTTTTGCTAACCTCGCCCCGTCACAGTCAGCCTCCGGCGGCCTTCACGCCGTCAGCCTTCACGACCAAACGCCCGTCCGAGACGCTGAGCAAGGAGCCCTCTCTCATGTTGACAGAAAAGCAGCCCCGCCGCACCCGTCGCGCCGCCCTCGGCCTCCTCACGTTCGTCTGCGCCCTGGTCTGCGGCGCGCCGGAGGCGCGGTCGCAGTCGCTTGGCCTCGACCGCGAGCGCAGCCGCACCATGCTCTCGATCATCAAGGATGACCTCAAGAAGAATTACTACGACCCGACGTTCCGCGGGATGAACCTCGACGAGCGGTTCAAGCAGGCCGACGAGATGTTGAAGGGCTCGAACGACCGCGGCGAGATGTTCGCCATCATCGCGCAGGTGCTCATCGAGCTCGACGACTCGCACACCTTCTTCATCCCGCCCGGCCGCACCGTGCGCGTTGACTACGGCTGGCGGATGCAGACGTTCGGCGACAACTGCTACGTCACGGCCGTCCGGCCTGGCAGCGACGCCGAGGCCAAGGGCCTCAAGGTCGGCGACCTCGTGCTCGAAGCCGCCGGCTACGGCATCACCCGCAACAACCACTGGAAGTTCCAGTACCTCTTCGACGTGCTGAGGCCGCAGAGCGGCATGCGCGTCGTCGTGCAGTCGCCGGGCGGGCAGCCGCGCCAGCTCGAGCTGATGGCGGAGGTCAAGCGCCGCAAGCTCGTCACCGACCTGACGAGCGGCAGCGACCTCTTCGACCTCATCCGCGAGGCCGAGAACGACGAGCGCCACAACCGCCACCGCTACGTCGAGGCCGAGGGCGTGATGATCTGGAAGATGCCGCGGTTCGACCTCTCGAAGGAGCAGGTTGACGACGCCATGGGCAAGGTGAAAAAGCACCAGGCGCTCGTCCTCGACCTGCGCGGCAACAGCGGCGGCTTCGAAGAGACGCTGCTCCGGATGGTCGGCCACCTCTTCAAGCAGGACGTGCAGGTCGGCGAGCTGCGGCGGCGCAAGGAGGCGAAGCCCCTGGTCGCCAGGACGGTCGGCGCGGGCGCCTTCGGCGGCAAGCTCGTCGTGCTCCTCGACAGCCGGTCGGGCTCGGCGGCCGAGCTGCTGGCGCGCGTCGTGCAGCTGGAGAAGCGCGGCACCGTGGTCGGCGACCGGAGCGCGGGCAAGGTCATGCGGAGCCGCGGCCACGGGCACCAGTTGGGCACCGACATCGCCATCTTCTACGGCGTCAGCGTGACGGACGCCGACATCGTCATGGCCGACGGCAAGAGCCTGGAGAAGGTCGGCGTGACGCCGGACGAGGTGCGACTGCCGTCGGCCGAAGACTTAGCCGCGAAGCGCGACCCCGTGCTCGCCCACGCCGCCTCGCTCGTCGGCCTCAAGCTCGACCCGGAGAAGGCCGGCGCGCTCTTCCCCGTCGAGTGGCGCAAGCAGTAAAAGTTTCGGGTTTCGAGTTTCGGGTTTCGAGTTAAAAACGGAAGCCCGACCGTGAGGGAGGGCGTTGGCGCTCGCGTAAAGCTCAACGCCCTCCCTCACGGTCGGGCTTCTGAACGCGGCCTTAACTCGAAATTTCGCCGGGCGCGGCCGGCGCGAATGTTCGCACCATAGAGTGACGCGGAACTTCTCGCTGATCCACTTCGGCCGCTCGAAGAAGCCGGGCTCGACCGGCTCGAAGCTGAACAGCCGCGGGCCTTCTTTGGCCTCGTCGAGCATGGTGCGCATCAGGCCGGTGTAGGCGGCCTCGACCTTGCTCACCAACTCCCTGCTGCTCGTTAGTCTGGGATTAGGGAGAGAGGTGCGTTAGAGGTGGCGCATCTCTCAGCACGCCCGCCCGCGGGACGGGGGCGGGCGGTGCCGCGGGGCCGCGCGTCGCG
>DASZKF010000543.1:0-2841 GCA_035947355.1 Pyrinomonadaceae bacterium
CGGGCGCGGGCGGCCCCGCTCGCCCGGCCGCGCCGGCGCAGTCGCCCGCGCCGACGCCCCCTTCGGAGGAGACCTCGCGGCCCGCGACGCCCGCGCCCGCGCGCGGCGCGGCGGCGCCGAGGGGCCGGCAGTCTTCGGCCGAGGCCGCCGCCGAGAAGGGCGTGCGCGAAGCCTTCGACACGCTCGTTGACGGCATCCGCCGCGCCGACGCCGAGGCCGTGATGGGCGTCTACTGGGAGTCGCCGCGCCTCGTCCTCTTCAACAACAACGGGACGGTGACGAAGACCTGGGAGCAGGCGCGCAGCAACCGCGAGAGCCTCTACGCGCGCGTCAAGGACGTGAAGCTCGACGTGCGCGACGTGAACGTGAAGATGCTCGGGCCGGGCGCCGCGGTCGTCACCTGCCTCTGGGAGCAGACGCAGGCGGCCGACGGGCAGCCCGAGCGCGCAACGGGGCGACTGACGCTCGTCTTCCAGAAGATCGGCGCGGCCTGGAAGGCCGTCCACGCGCACACCTCGCCCGACCGCCCCGACCCCTCGCGCCTGCTCCCCTCCGAGCGCACCGACGGCGCGACGCCGACGAAGCCGTGAAAAAGAAATGACGAATGCGGAATGATGAATGATGAATATAACCAAGCCGGCCTCGTCACATTCATCATCCATCATTCCGCATTCAGCATTTGCCTTCGTGCCTCCGTGGCTAACTCTTTTTCCCGGACGCGAAAAGGCGAGGCCCGTTCGCCTTTCGGGCCTCGCCTTCCTTCTTAGCACTTCCGGCAATTTGTCCGCGGGCCGCGCCGCCTGGCACGGCGGCGCTTCAGACGCCGCCAGGTTCCGCGGCTCAGGGACGGCCTGATTATACACCAGCGCCGGCCGTTGACGAGCTATTTTTTGTACGGAGGCGGCTAGACAGCAACCGCCGTTTTCAGTATAGTTTCCCCCGTTTGAGGTACCTCAACTTAAAGTATTGACAGGAGAACAACCTATGCGAAGGACTCTGGCAACTTTGGCGTTGGTCGCCGTCGCCAGCGTGGGCGCGGCCTGCGACGGCGGCACGAACACCAACAACGGCAACGCCAACGCCAACATGAACGCGAACGCCAACATGAACGCGAACGTGGCGACGCCCATGAACCTGAACACGAATACCGGCAACATGAACGCCAACGCCGGGAACATGAACGGGAACATGAACGCCAACGCCAACCGCAACGGCAACACCAACGCCGGCGGCGGCACCAACATGAACGGGAACATGAACCGGGGCGGCGGCAACACCAACGCCAACGGTAACAGGAACTCGTAAGGCGTTCCGCCACGAATCCGAAAAGTAGAAGGCGCGACCGTGATTCCGGCGCGCCTTCTACTTTTCCCTCCCCCTCTGAACGAAAGGGCCGCCCCGCGGGCGGCCCCTTCGACGCCTATGGTTCGGTGGACTGTCTGGATTAGCCTCGCTGAATCCGGCCTGCCGCCGCGGCCGTCAAGCCGCGCCTGCCCGACCCTTCAGGGTGTAAAACCATAGGTTGGCACTTCGGGTGCTCGTGCATCAACCCTGTCTCAGCGGGCTTCAGCCACCTCACTGTGATTAGAACTCATACTCTTTGGATCACCTCCTTTCCAGTGTTGGGGCGCATGATAGACGACAATAAGTTGTGCGTCAACCGTTATTTTAGCGCCCTATCTTGTGGCTTCACTTTAACCGGCGCGCCGGTACGCCTCGCGCCCGCCGACGTAGACCGCCGCGGCGTGCTCGACGCCGAAGAAGTAGGCCAGCTCGCGGTAGTCCTCGCAGTCGTGCAGGCAGAAGTCTGCGCGCCTGCCCGGCTCGAGCGACCCCGCGACGCGGCCGCGGCCGAGGCTGTAGGCGGCGTTGACGGTCGCGGCCGTGACGGCCTCGGCCGGCGTCATCCGCATGTGCGTCGCGGCGAGCGAGAGGATCATCGGCATCGAGGGCGTCGGCGAAGAGCCGGGGTTGAAGTCCGTGGCGAGGACGACCGGCAGGCCGGCGTCTATCATGGCGCGCGCCTCGGGGTAGCGCCGCGAGCCGAGCGCGTAGACCGAGCCGGGCAAAAGCACCGGCTGCACGCCGGCGGCCTTGAGCGCCGCGACGCCGCGCGCGTCCGCGTGTTCGAGGTGGTCGGCCGTCTTCGCCCCCAGCTCGGCCGCCAGCATCGCCCCGCCCGAGAGCGAGAGCTGGTCGGCGTGGACGCGCAGGGACAGCCCGTGCGAGCGCGCGGCTTCGAGTATGCGCCGCGACTCTTCGACCGTGAAGACGCGCTCCTCGCAGAACACGTCGCAGAACTCGGCCAGCCCCTCGGCCGCGACGCGCGGCAGCATTTCGTTGACGACCAGCTCGACGTACTCGCCGCGCCGCCCGCGGTACTCGTCCGGGACCTCGTGCGCGCCGAGGAAGGTCGCGGCGTAGGAGAGGCGGCCCGCCGCGTCCAGCCGCCGCACGGCGCGCAGCATCTTCAACTCGTCCTCGACCGAGAGGCCGTAGCCCGACTTGGCCTCGACGGTCGTCGTGCCGCCGCCCAGGAACCAGCGCTCGCGCCGCCGCGCCGCCTCGAACAGCTCGTCCTCCGTGGCCGCGCGCGTGCGCCGCACGGTCGAGCGGATGCCGCCGCCGGCCGCGGCGATCTCCTGGTAGCTCACGCCCCCGGCCCGCTGCTCGAACTCGTCCGCGCGGTTGCCGGCGAAGACCGGGTGCGCGTGCGCGTCCACGAAGCCGGGCATCAAGACGCGACCGGCCGCGTCCAGAACTTCCGTCCCGGCGTCGGCCAGGGGCTCGACCTCCGCGCGCGCCCCCGCGCGCACGACGCGCCCCCCGCGCACCAACAGC
>DASZKF010000544.1:0-17789 GCA_035947355.1 Pyrinomonadaceae bacterium
CCCCCGGCGGCTCGGCGTGATTCGCCTGTTTTTATTCAGTTGTAGGATCAGCGCGCCCTTTTGCGGGCGGCGGGGCGAGGTCGGACGCGCGTCAGGACAGTGAGTTTGACGGAGCGGCGGCCGAAGCGTACGGCCTCGCCGGTGCTCGGGACCCAGATGTCTATCTTGCGGCCCCGGACGGCGCCGCCCGTGTCGGCGACGACGTACTCGCCGCTGTAGGGGCCGGCGTCGAGGCGCACGCGCGTCCCGATGGGGAGCACGCGGCGGTCGGCGGCGATGAGGCCGCGGCGGACGGGCTTGCCGCTCGCCGTGCGGCCGCGTAAGGAGTAGGCCGTGGCCGTGAAACGGGCCGGCGGCTCGGCCGGCCGCGCGTCGGGTTCGACCTCCGGCAGGTTCTCCTTCGCCCGCGTGTCAGACGTCTCGGCCGTGTTTAGTTTAGCTTCTTCCGAACCGTCTCCTTGAGACAGACCGGTGCCCGGATTCTGAGACCCGGAGACTTCGCCTTTCTGTTGCGTTGGTATTTCCTGCGAGGCCACTGCGAGGGGTTCTGCGGCTGAAGGTTGCGCTGAAAAGAGCAACCAAGTGGAGAGAAGCGCGGCCGCGGCCACACCTCCCCCCAAAAGGGGTTTACTCATTCTTCGGTTCTCCTCCCGAAAATTTTGGGCCTTTCAGCGGCGCGCGAGTACGGTTGTTTGCACTCCCTTCCTCGACCTCCGGCTCTAGGAGTTGAGAGTCAGCCGGAGTGGGGAACACATCCTTGATGCGGAGCGCTGAAAGGACACCGACCAAAAAGAATGACAAGCGAACTCATCGTCCGCTTGTCACGCATGAAAAAGTAACATATGTCACAAAGAGTTGTCTAGGCCACAGAAAAGAGAAATGATGAATGCGGAATGATGAATACAAGGCCGCTCGAAGGGTGAAACTCAACGCGCGTCACATTCATCATTCATCATTCCGCATTCATCATTCCCCCTTCAGCCATTCGCCCGAGTAGACGACCTCGGCGGTGCCGGTGAGGAGGACTTCGCCGTCGTCGCGCCAGTGGACTTCGAGGGGGCCGCCGGGCATCTCGACGCGGACGCGGCGGTCGGCGAGGCCGTTGATGATCGAGGCGACCGCGGCGGCGCACGCGCCCGTCCCCGAAGAGAGCGTCTCGCCGGCCCCGCGCTCCCAGACGCGCGCCTCGACGTGTGCGCGGTCGCGTACGCGCACGAACTCGACGTTGGTGCGCTCGGGGAACAGCGCGTGCGATTCGATCACCCGGCCGAGCCGCCGCCAGTCCGTGCCATCCAGGTCTTCCACGAAGACGCAGCAGTTCGGGTTGCACATCTGGAGGGCTGTGACCTTGACGGTCTCGCCGTCGGGCAGGGCGAGCGGGTAGTCGCGCACCTCTCCGAGCGGTTCGAGCGTCAGGACGGGCACCGAGGCGCTGTCGAAGCGCGGCCGGCCGATCTCGGCCTCGAAGCGAAACGTGCCCGGCCCGTCGCGCCCGCGCAGGCGGTAAAGCTTGACGCCGGCGCGCGTCGCGAAGCGCAGCTCCTCGCCCGACCAAAGGCCGGCGTAATGCAGGTACGCGGCGGCGCAGCGCGAGCCGTTGCCCGACATCGCGGCCTCGCCGCCGTCCGGGTTGAAGATGCGCAGGCGGAAGTCGGCGTCGCCGGCCTCGTCCGGGCGCTCGACGACGGCCACCCCGTCGGCCCCCGCCCCGTAATGCCGGTCGCACACGCGGCGCACGAAGTCGCCGAACGGGTTCCTCTCGCCGGCGCGCTCGAACCCGCCCCGCCACCCCGCGCCCTCAAGCCCGCCCGCCTCGAACACGAGGTAATCGTTGCCGTAGCCGTGGAATTTCGTGAAACGCATAGCATTCAGAGTTTCAAGTTCCAGGTTTCAGGTTCCAAGTTTGAGTGGCGTCGGTTGAAAGGCTCAGGGTTAAGCGGCGAACCTGAAACTTTGAACCTGGAACTTGAAACTTACGACCGCCCGGCGAAGGACGCGAGGAGCACCGCGACGGCGTCGGTGAAGGCGGTGCGGGGGTCCGTGTCGCGCGGCGGGTTGTTGATCATGAGCGAGAAGACGAGCCGCTCGCCGGCGGCGGTGAAGAGGTAGCCGGAGAGGGTCGTCGAGCTGCTCAGGGTGCCGGTCTTGGCGCGGACGTTGCTCGCGGCCGGGGTGCCGCGCATGCGGCTGCGCAGCGTCCCGTCGACGGCGGCCACGGGCAGCGCCGCGCGGAAGGCCGCGCCGTGGCGGTGGCGGTTCATGTAGGCGAGCAGGCGGACGGTCGCCTCGGCCGTCACGAGGTTGCCGCGCGAGAGGCCGGAGCCGTCGAGCATGTTGAGCTGGCTCTCCTCGACGCCCGCGCCGCGCAGGAAGTTTTTGACGGCGGCGACGCCGGCCTCGGCGCTCGACAGCTTCGGGTCGGTCGTTGTCGCCTTGCCGAGCGCGCGCAGCAGGAGTTCGGTGTAGAGGTTCTGGCTCGGCTTCATCGTCTGCGCGGCGATGACGGAGAGCGGCGGCGACTGCCGCGTGGCGATTTCGACGAGCGTCGAAACGTCGAGCGGGGCGCGCTCGCGCTCGCGCCAGTTGACGGTGCGCGTCCGTCCCGTGAAGGTGACGCCGCGGCGTTCGAGCGCCTGGCGGAACATGGTGGCGAACATCAGGGCCGGGTGCGAGACGGCGACGCTCGCGGTGTAGCCGCGGTCGTCGAGCGGGAGGCTCCCCGAGACCTCCAAAACGTTCTGCCCGAGCGGGCGATGCACGTCCAGCTCGCGCTTCGTCCCCCGCGGGGTCGTGCGCGTGCGGTCTACGACGGTGACGAGCGGCGTCACGGGGCCGAGGCTGATCTGGCACGGGTCGCCGACGCGCGCGCCGGGCCGGACGGTCAAGTCCACCGAGTTGTCGTTGACCGAAAGGGCGCTGACCTCCGCGCCGTACCACCACTGGAGGTCGTCCCACTCCCAGCCGAAGGCGAGCGGCAGCCCCGCGAAGTAACTCTCGTCGCCGACCAGGTCGCCCTCGACTCGCCGCAGGCCCGCGGCGGCGACGCGCGCCGCCAGCTCGTCAACGGCGCGGTAATAGTCTCTGTCGCCCTCTGGGTTGAAGCGCGTGGCGAAGGTCGGGTCGCCGCGGCCGTAGACGACGAGGTCGCCGCGCACGGTGCCGGCCGCGTCGGGGCGGGCGGCCGCGTAGACCGAGGTGACGAAGCGGTATTCGGGGCCGAAGCGGTCGAGCGCGGCGGCGACGGTGAAGAGCTTCAGGTTCGAGGCCGGCTGCATCCACTTCTGCGCGTTCTCCTCGAAGAGGACGCGGCCCGTGTCGAGCGACGCGACCTTCAGGGCCAACTGCGACGAGGCGAACTCGGGCCGGCGGATGAGCTCGCGGATGCGCGCGGCCAGCTCCTCGGTCGTGCGCGGCGCGGGCAGGGGGCGGGCGGCCGGGGTCGGCGTCGGCGCGGCCTGCTCGTCGGCAGGGGTGAGCCCCGGCGTCGGCGTCGCGACCGGCCGCGCGGGGGTCGGCGTGGGGCGCGGCGGCGCGGGCGTCTGCATCGGCGTCGCCTGCGGAGTCGGGGTGGGCGTCGGGCGCGGGCTGGCGACGCGGCGGTCGCGCCGCTGTTCCTGCGCGCGCAACGCCGGCGCGGGAGCCGCGCACAGGAGCAGCGCGCAGAGCAAAAGCCACGTGACGAAGCCCGAAGCGGGCCTCTTCCCTTTTTCCCTCGATGTCATGAGCGGCGAGCGGTTTTCGGCAGAAGTGGTCACGCGCGTAGTGTGTACGAAGCCGGCCCCGTTCGGCAAATGAGGCGGGCCGGCGGCGGGAGTTCTGCAAGCGCGCAGAACGGTTCTGCGAGGCCGCGACCCGTGTTGCGAGGCTGCAAATCCGTTCTGCACGTCTGCAAAACGGTTCTGCGAACGTGCAGAACGTTTTCGCAGGCCCGCAGAAACGTTCCGCGCGGGCTTCAGGGACGGTAGCGGGCGGCGTTCCCGCCGGTCTTTCAACGACTTAGGGTTCGATGCGGACGGGCGTGCCGGTGGGGACGTGTTTGAAGAGTTCTTCGACGTGCTCGTTTTCGAGGGCGACGCAGCCGAACGTCCAGTCGGAGCCGGTGCCGCCGCCGTGGATGAAGATTTCGCCGCCGAGGCGCGTGTTCCACGGCGGGCAGCGCCCTTCCCGGTTCGCGCGGACGATGCGCTCATGCTGGGCGCGCGTGATGAGGCCGTCGCGCAGGGCGCGCTCGGCGGCGTCGGCGTCCGGGTAGTTGAGGCCGAGCGAGACGTGGAAGCTGCTCCGCCCGTTCTTCATGCAGACGTAGAACTCCCCCTCGGGCGTGCGCCCGTCGCCCTGCCTCTCCTTGTCCCCCTCGGGCGCGAACCCTAACCCCGCGCGGAAGACGCGGACGCGCTCGCCGCCCTCGAAGAGTTCGAGCCGGCGCTCGCCCTTCCTCACCAAGATGCGGGGGTTGCCGAGCGGGAGTTTGAGCGGGCGGCGGTTGAGAGCCTCCTCGTCGGGCGTGAGCGGCGGGTGGCGCGGCTCTTCGGCGGCGCGCTCCGGAACCAAGACCTGCACGCGCGAGGCCCCGTCGGCGCGCGGCGCTTCGAGCAACGCCCGCGCGCACGACGCGCCGTGCGCCTCACTCGCGTCGTGCGCGCGGGCAGCCCCGCGAGGCCGCACGCCCCGAGTCTGTTCCGAAGGCCGGACATGTGTTAACCACTGAGACACGGAGGCACAGTTTTAGTTCCATAATTTAACCGTGCCTCCGTGTCTGCGGTGGTTAATACGGCGTTCCTATTTTGCCTCGCGGCCGAAGGAGGCGAGGAGTTCGGAGGCGTCGGCCGTTGCGGTGCCGACCTTGCCGACGACGATGCCGGCGGCGTGGTTGGCGAGGTCGGCCGCCTCGGGCAGGAACGCGCCGGCGGCGAGCGCGGCGGCGAGCGTGGCGATGACGGTGTCGCCCGCGCCCGTCACGTCGTAGACCTCGCGCGCGGCCGTCGAGACGTAGACGGGCTCGCCTTCGCCTTCGAGGAGCACCATGCCGCGCTCGCCGCGCGTGATGAGCACCGACTCGCAGCCGAGCCGCGCGCGGATGGCGCGGGCCGCCGCGGCCATCCCCTCGTCGGTGTCGTCCTCGCCGCCCGTCAGCCGCAGGGCCTCGTGGTGGTTCGGCGTGACGAGCGTCGCCGGGCGGTACGAGTCGAAGTTGCGTATCTTCGGGTCAACGAGCGCGGGCACGCTCCACTCGCGCGCCAGCGGCAGGACTTCGGCGAGCACGCGCGGCGTGACCGCGCCCTTGTCGTAGTCCGAGACGACGAGGGCGTCCGCGCCGCGCAAGAGCCTCTTCAGGACTTCGACCATGCGCTCGGCGGCCTCACCGCCCACGGGCGCGCGCCGCTCGCGGTCGGCGCGCACGACGAGCTGGTTGTGCGCGATGATGCGCGTCTTGATCGTGGTCGGGCGGGCGTCGTCGGTAATCAGGCTCTCTCCGGCGGCCTCGGCCCCGGCCTCGCGCAGCTCGGCGCGCACGCGCTCGCCCGCCCGGTCGTCGCCGACGACGCCCACCACGTCGGCCCGCGCGCCCAAAGCGCGCAGGTTCGCCACCACGTTGGCGGCCCCGCCGAGGTGCACCGACTCGCGCCTGATGTCCACGACCGGGACGGGAGCCTCCGGCGAGATGCGCGTCACGTCGCCCCACACGAACTCGTCGAGCATCACGTCGCCGTAGACGACGACCCTCCGCCCCTCCATCCGCCCGACCAGCTCGGCCGCGCGCGCTGTCGTCAACTGATCCATAAAAGAAGTAGCCAAGGACGGGTGCCGGGTTCCGGGTGCCAGGTGCTGGTGAAAGACAATTTCCTTAACCCGACACCAATCACCCGGAACCCAGCACCCTCTGCACCGCTTCGACGACGCGCTCGACGGGGACGCGGCGGATGCATTCGGGCGCGTCGAACTCGGCGCAGGTGTAGCCGGGGCAGGGCGCGCAGGGCATCTCCTCGCGGACGACCTCGGCCGGCGCGGAAGTCCACGGCCGCCAGTGCGCGACGTTCGAGGAGCCGAAGACGACGACCTGCGGGACGCGGAAGGCCGCGGCGACGTGCGCCACGCCGCTGTCGTTGCCGACGAAGAGCGAGGCGCGGGCGGCGAGCGCCGAGAGTTCGGGCAGGTCGAGGTCTGTGAGAGCGGAGAGCGGCGCGCGCGCGTGCCGGCGCACCTCTTCGACGACCTGCTTCTCGTGCGGCGCGGCGACGGCGACCGGGGGCTGGCCGCGCGCGGCGAGGTGCTCGGCGACGCGCGCGAAGTTCTCGGCCGCCCAAGTCTTCGTGTCGAAGGCCGCGGCCGGATGCAGGAGCGCGAACCCGTAGCCCTCTTCAATCCCCTCGGCGCGGAGTCTCTCGGCGACGCGCGCGGCGGCTCCGGCCTGGACGGGCAGGCGCGCGGCCGGGCGGTCTGTGACGGGCACGCCCGTCCAGCCCAGGAGCGCGAGCTGCTGCTCGGCCGAGTGCGTCTGCGCGCGCCCCCAAAGCTCGGACGAGGGCGGCGCGAGGTGGCTGTGCAGCGCGGCGTACGCGTAGTCGGCGTAGCCGACGCGGTGTCGCGCGCCGGTCGCGCGCGCGAGCAGCGCGGCCGTGCTCCCGCCGTGCAGGTTGTAGACCACGTCGTAGCTTTCGGCCCGC
Organism: Pyrinomonadaceae bacterium; assembly: GCA_035947355.1. GTDB lineage: Bacteria > Acidobacteriota > Blastocatellia > Pyrinomonadales > Pyrinomonadaceae > QHXN01. Next base: position 6,666 of record DASZKF010000544.1, read on the forward strand.
AACTGCCGCGCGACCTGGAAGCGCGCCGGGCTGCTCTTGCGCCTCACACTGATGACGCGGTCAACGTCGGCCGAGCCTTCGAGGAGCGGCGCGACCCAGTCTTCGAGCAGCACGTCGAGGCGCGCGCCGGGCAGGAAGCGGCGCAGCGCACGCAGAGACGGCGTGGCGAGCACCGTGTCGCCGATGGAGCGCAGGCGCACGACGAGCACGCGGCTCACTCCAGACCAGTCCCAGCGCGCCGGCCCGAGCGGGCGCGGCTCGGCCGCGCCCCCGACGCCGCCGCCGGCTTCGTGCGCTGCGAACGTCGCGGCGGCCGTCTCAGGTTGATTTCTGAGGCTCTTCATCCTCGAACACGGCCTCGTCCACGACGAGCGCCGGGATGTCGTTGACTACCGGGTAGACGCGCCGGCATTCGAGGCACTTGATGCCGCTCGCGTCCTCCTTCAGCACGACCTTGCCCCGGCACGCCGGGCAGATCACCCTGAACTCCTCGATGAAATCTGGCGTGATAGCCAATGTCTCGCCCTCCCGAAGCGGCCAAGATAACAAAAGAAGTTTCGAGTTGCGAGTTCCGGGTTTCGAGTTTGCTCAGCGCGCGCCGAATGGCTCAATTTGAGCAGCCCGGACTCGCAACCCGAAACCCGCAACTCGAAACTTTATTTCCGTCTTTCCAGTCTGACGGGGATGCCGCCCTTGCCTGGGCGCAGGGTGATGCGGGGCTGCGTCTCGACGGGGCGGCCGGGCAGGAGGCGGACGCGCCAGCGGCGCGCGAGCGCGGCGAGGATGAGGGTGGCCTCCGTCCAGGCGAAGCCCTCGCCGATGCAGCGCCGGACGCCGCCGCCGAAGGGGAAGTAGGAGAACTGCGGGCGCGAGGCTTTGGCCTCGGGCGTGAACCGCTCGGGGTCGAAGCGTTCGGGGTCGGGGAAGTAGCGCGGGTCGCGGTGGCAAACGTACTGGCTGGCGAGGACGAGTGAGCCGCGCGGGATGTGGTAGCCGGCCGCCTCGTGATCCGCGACCGCCAGCCTCCCCAGCGTCCAGGCCGGCGGGTAGAGCCGCATCGTCTCGGCGACGACCATCTCGGTGTAGCGCAGCGCCGCCGTGTCGTCCGCCGAGGGCGCGCGGCCGCCCGCGAGCACCGCGTCCAACTCTTCGTGCAGGCGGCGCTCGGCCTCGGGGTGTTGGGCGAGGAGGAACCAAGCCCAGGAGAGCAGGTTGGCCGTCGTCTCGTGGCCGGCGAGGAAGAGCGTCATCACCTCGTCGCGCAGTTGCTCGTTGGTCATCCCCGTCCGGTCGCCCTCCTCGTCCACGGCGAGCAGGAGCATCGAGAGCAGGTCGCCGCGGTCGCCGGCGGCGCGCCTCCGGTCTTCGATGATGCGGTAGATGACGGAGTCGAGGCGGGCGCGTGCGCGCCGGAAGCGGCGCGAGGCCGGGAGCGGCAGGTGTTCGAGCAGTTCCGAATAGGGGAGCATCAGGTAGCCGAACAGCTCCATCACCTCCGTGAGCGCCTCGCCGACCTCGTCGGCCTCCGTCTCCACGTCGGCGTCGAAGAGCGTCTTGCCGACGACGGCGAGCGTCAGGCGCATCATCTCCTGCGAGATGTCGAGCGTCTGGCCGTCGCGCCAGCGCCCCGACGTGCGCTCGGCGTACTCGACCATCGTCGCCGCGTAGGAGTTGATTCTCTGCCGGTGGAAGGCCGGCTGCGCGAGCCTCCGCTGGCGGCGGTGGAAGTCGCCCTCGCTCGTCAGGAGGCCCCGGCCGAGCAGACGCCTGGCGCGTTGCAGCGCGCGCCCCTTGTGGAAGCGCTCCTGGTGCGTGACGAGGAGGTCGCGGACGAGGTCGGGGTGGCTGAGGAGGAAGGCGCGCTGCGGCCCGATGCGGAAGCGCGCCACGTCGCCGTGCTCGCGCGCGAGGCGCGCGAGGAATGTGAGCGGGTCGCGCCGGAACGCGAGCATCTGCCCGCCCGGCCAGAGGGTCTTCGGCCCCGGCGCTTCGAGAACCGCGGCTGCCATCGTCTTACACTCCTCGATTCAAGCCCGACGCCGGCGCGGGGGCGACGGCGCGGCGGCGGCGTCACTGCTTTCACTAACGGCCGCGGGCCGATTAGGGTTCCGCTACGGAAGGCCCGGCCACTCTGTTATTATACTTTTCGCCCGCGCCGGCCCGACGGCCGCGGGCGGCTTGAAGGAGAAGAGCTTGTCTTTAGAGTTCGCGGTCGAGTACCCCTGTTCTTTGCGCGCGCGCTTCGACGAGGAGCACCTGCGCGCGTGGGGCCGTCTGGGGAGCCTGCACACGCGGCTGACGACGGGCGAGCGCCTCGCGCCGACGGAGGAGAAGGTGCGCTTCGTCGAGCGGGCCGCGGCCGAAATCGAGCGGATGCAGGACGAGGTCGGCGTCTGCGCCGGCTGCCCGGCGCGGCTGCCGCAGGAGGCCGCCGGCGAGGGCGAGCCCGTCGGCTGCCTCGGGCGGATCACCTACCCGGTCGAGGCGCAGTTCGAGAAGTTCCTCGCCGACCGCGTGCAGCTCGCCTTAGACACCGTGGACGAGGAGCAGCAGCCGCGCCTGCTGCGCGTGCTGCTTGACCCGGACTCGCCCTTCGACGGCGAGGGCACGAAGTCCCTGCGCGCGGTGACGACCGCCAACGGGCTGCGCTTCTTCGAGCTGCGCCTCCCCATCAAGCTCGCGCGGCAGGGCGCGCACCTGACGACCGACCACCTCTTCGACGCCCTCGCCGGCTTCACCTCCGAGGACGCCGCGCGCACCACCTACACGCGCGAACTCCCGCCCTCGGCCGCGGCCGACTACCAGGAGTTCCTCGACCTCGTCCTCCGCCACGACCTCTCCGACTCCGAGCGCGAGCGCGTCCGCGCACGCAGCCGCAACTACCAACAGTTCCTCCGCCTCCTCGCCGCCCTCGAACTCGCCGAATCCCTCCGCACCCGCGTCCTGATGGACTGAGCGGCCGTCTCCGGAAGCCGTTTTAAGCCCCTGCCGGGGCTACTGCTGCTCGTTCTTCTCTTCGTCCAACTGCCTGAGCGTGTCCAGGAGGAGGTTGGTGTTGCTGAGGGCCTGGATGGTGGTGGGGAACTCGTCGGCCGCCTTCTCGAAGTCGAAGGCCCCGGCGGTGATCTCGACGAGGAGGCGGAAGGCCAGCTCGCCGCGGGCGTCGCGGCACTCGGCCCCGACGATCCGCCCCTCGTTGAAGAGGACGCGGCCGCTGCGGTCGGGGGCGTCGAGCGCGAGCGCGCCGGTGAGGCGCGAGTTCTCGATGACCTGGACGGCGTCGAAGATGCTCACGGCCGAGAGGTCGCCGGCGAACGTGACCAGCTTTTTCTCCGGCTGCGCGGGGGCCGGCGGGGGCGCGGGCGGGTGCAGGTCCGGGCGGCGCGCGCGGCGGATGGCTTCGAGGCCGGCGGCGATGTTGATGCGCGGGTCTATGTGCTTGGCTTCGAGCAGCCGCTCGTGCGCCGCCTCGAAGTTCTCGCGCGCGAGGTAGAGGTTGACGAGCGTGAGGCACTGGCGCGCGGCCTCGTCGGCCTGCCCGTGCGTGACGGCGACCTCGCGCAGCTTCTCGCGCAGGACGACCGAGCGCGGGTAGTGGGCGACTGCCTCCTGGAGCCGCGCGATGGCCTTCTGCGGGGCCTTGTACTTGACGAACAGCTCGGCGTCGAGCAGCGCGCCCTCGACGCTCTCGTCCACGCTCTTCGGCTTGTCCTTGTTGCTCATCGCAGGGGGCCGCGCGCGGCGCGCGGGTTTCGAGTGTAGCACAGCGGCGAGGCCCCTTTCACCGCGGCGTTTTACGTCACGAGGCGGACACGAAATGGTGCGGCGCCGGGCCTTAAAGGGTTGCCCTGCGCGCCGCGCCCGCGCCGACGCCGCGGCCGCTTTCACGCCTGAGACTTCAACCAAAGCCTGAGCCGATCCTCTTTAAATGCCACCCCCCGCGGCCTTCCGGCCGCCGCGCGCAACCCCTCTGCGCAGGCCAGTTTAACGTCCGTAATCGTACCGTTTCATTGAGGAAACATGGCACGCCGAATGCTCATCTGCGGAGCGTCAGTCGTCGGCCCCCAAGACAAAAAAATCGGGCGTTACTACCGAGAGCGTCGTGCGGCCGCTCCGGCCGTCGAGAACCCGCCCGGCCCGACCGAGGAAGTTTGCCGTAAGGAGCACTTGCCGATGCATGACGAGTTGACGTTCGAGGAGCTGACGGGCGGGGCCACGGTGCGCCTTGTCGGAGAGAGCTGGGCGCAGTACCTCCAGAGGGCCTGCGCGCGGCTGAAGGCCGTGGGGGCGACGCACCGCTCGGACGGCGTCCGCGCCCTCGTCGGGCGGCTGAAGCGCACGCGCCCCTCGACGTACCAGCACTGCGTGCGCGTCGCCCGCTACTCGAACCTGATCGGGCGCGCGCTCGGCTTCGACGACGTGCGCCTCCGGCAGTTGGGCGCGACCGCGATGCTGCACGACATCGGAAAGATTCTGGTGCCGGAGGTCATCCTGAGCCGGCCCCGGCGGCCGACGCGCGCCGAGCGGTTCGTGCTGCGGCTGCACCCGACCTTCGGGGCGCTCCTGGCCTCCTACTACGACCTGCCGGCCGAGCTGCGCATCCGCACGCAGCACCACCACGAGCGCTGGGACGGGCGCGGCTACCCGCACGGCCTCGGCGGCGAGGACATCCCTTTGATGGCGCGCGTCGTCCAAGTCACGGACTCGTTCGACGCGATGGTCGAACGCCGCGCCTACAACTCGCCGCGCTCGCGCCGGGAGGCCGTCGCCGAGCTGCGCAGCGAGTCCGGCAAGCAGTTCGACCCGCGCCTCGTGGAGGCATTTCTCGACTCGCTCCCCGGTGGAAGGTAGAGGGTAAGATGAGTACGTGGATGAGGCGGCGCATCGCCCGCTCGCGCGCGCGCTGCCAGCGGCGGGCCGCGGCCCGCAGAGACAGGAGGCACTCCCCGAAAGCGAAACCCCGCCCCGGCCGGCAGACGGCTAACTTCATGCCGCGCGCGGCCGCGCCGTGGCGCGCCGACGACCCCGCGACCGGCTAGGCGACCTCGCGGCGGCGTTAGCGCCGCGGCCCGGCAACTTTCAGCAGCGACCTAACGCGCGCGGCGGGCGGGCCCGGTTCTGAAATCGAACCGGAGGAGTTCGAGCGGCGCGTCGCCCGTGTTTTCGAGCCGCTCCCCGCGGCCGGCGGCGAGCCAGATGGTCTGGCCCTGTTCGAGGGCCTTCTGTTCCGTCTCGGCCCCGGCCCTGTAGGACTTGACCGGCGCGGGCGAGAGGACGACGAGCAGGGCCGGCTCGGACGGGCCGGCCGCCGCGGAGAGGCTGCGGCGGGGAGCGCAGACCAGCCGCGTGACCCGTATCTGCTCGTTCTCGAACTGCACCTTGCTGAAATTCTCGCCCGCCGGGTACGGCACCGGGTAGAAACGGCCGCGGAGGGATTTCCGGCCGGCCGGCCGCGTCTTAAACTCCACGCGCAAAAAATCGCTCGGGGTGGCCGTAGGGTTCTCGACCTCGTGGGTTTCGCCCGCGGCCGTCGTCGGCGAGAGGCGGAAGGCCCCGGCCTTCGTCGGCGGCCGGGTCAGGACGGGGTGCTCCCAGCCGACGTGCCTGAAGATGATCGGGCCGCCGTCGTTGAGGTAGACGTAAGCGGCGGGCCAGCGCGAGTGGTCGTGCGTCGGCACCTTCTCGTGCGGCCCGTAATGCACCCGCGTCACCTTCACCCACTCGTTCTCGAACTGCAGCCTGTACGCGCGGGGCGCGACCTTGAGCGGGTCTTGCGGCAGCGCGGCGGCCGCGAAGAGGGAGAAGACGGCGGCGAGTAACACGGCCCTCAAAGTCATAGCTGCGACACCCCTCCTCAAGCTGTGGTTTCCGTGTCGGTCATGCGCGGGCGGCCGTCAGGCGGGCGGCCAGGCCTCGCGGCTGATGCCGTAGATGAGCACCGGCGTCCCTAATATCTCCGTCTCGCCCTCGAGCTTCTCGCCCATCTTCTCCGCCACCCTGATCGAAGCCTCGTTCTCCGGGTGGATCAGGCTGATGACGTGCTCGCGCCCCATCTCGCGGAAGGCGTGGTCGAGCATCCGCCGCGCGCCCTCGGTCGCGTAGCCCTTGCCCCAGCTCTGCCTCGCCAGCGTCCAGCCGACCTCGAAGCCCGGCCAGCCTTCCGGGTAGAAGAACCCCATCCGCCCGATCAGCTCGCCGCTCGCCTTCTCCTCGACCGCCCAGTGCCCGTAGCCCCGCAGGTGCCAGTGGCCGGCCAGGTAAGCCATGTGCCGCCACGCCTCGGGCCTGGACAAAGGCTTCCCGCCGAGGTAACGCATCACCTCCGGGTCGGCGCAGATGCGCGCGTAGCTCTCGAAGTCGTCCTCCCGCCACATCCGCAGGAGCAGCCGTTCCGTTTCAAGCGTCAACATATCTACCCCCCGCGGGACAACCAACAACCCTGCCGCCGGAGCGGGCCGCGTGCGGCCCTTCGTCTGTCTGTGAGGTGCCGTCCGTATCGCGCGGCCGTCTCTCTACCTGGCGTTGCTGATGAGGATGACGTCGCTGGTCACTTTGCCGCGCGTGTAGGCGAGCCGCTTGCCGTCGCTCGACCAGTCGAAGCGGAAAATCTGATCGGCCTTGAAGTGGGTCAACTGCCGGGGCGGGCCGCCTTCGAGCGGCTGGCTCCAGACCTGCGAGACGCCGTTGTGCGTGTCTATGTAAGCGAGCGCGCGGCCGCCCTCGACCCAGCGCACCTCGGCCCAGGTGCTGACGGTCGGCGAGATGTCGAAGACCTTGACGGGGTCGCCGCCTTCGGACGGGATGGCCGCGAGCTTTTGCAGCTTCTCCCCCTCGCCCCTGTACCAGCAGGCGATGAGCTTGCCGTCGGGCGAGACGGCCGGCCAGTTGGCCTGATGCTCGGTCAGCCGCACGGGCGCGCCGCCCTCGACCGGCACCTTCCAGAGGGTCAGAGACTCCGAGTCGCCGTTCGTGTAGACGACCCAGCGGCCGTCGGGCGAAGGCGAGGGGACGAAGTCGCGCTTGCCGCCGGTCAGCTTCGTCTGCCCGCTGCCGTCCGGATTCATCCTCCAGATGTTCGTCGCCCCCGCGCGCAAAGAGGTGAAGAGGATGTAGCGGCCGTCGGGCGTCGCCGACGGGTCGAAGTCCTGCCGGGGGTCGTCGGTCAACTGCCTCTGGTTGCCGCCGTCGGCGTCCATCACCCAGATGTCCTGGTTGCCGCTGGCCGTCGAGCCGTAGACGAGCCGGCCGTCGGGCGTCCAGGAGACGCCCCAGTAATCGTTGAAGCCGCTCGGCACGGAGGTCACCTGCCTGGCCGCGCCGGCGTCGCCGCCCGTCGCCGCCCAGATGTTGATGTCCATGTCGGACTGCACGGTGGCGAGCGCGCTGGAGTCGGCCGTCAGGCTCACGCCGCCGTAGTTATTCAGGTCGTGCGTCACCCTCTCGGCCTCGCCGCCCGGATAAGAGAGCCACCAAATCTGAACCGGGCTGGCCGGGTCGTCCTGCGCGATGAGGACGAGGCCGCTCCCGTCGGCCAGCCACGCCAGACGTTCGAGCGACGCCCAGCGCCTTTCGGAGACGGGGCGCTCCTTCCCGTCCTCCGCGCGCACGGCGACGACGCTGCCGTGGAAGCCGCCCGTGTAGCCCGTGACCGAGCAGGCGATGGTCTCCCCGTCGGGCGACCACGCCGGGTAGTTGAAGAAGTCGGGCAGCCTTCGCGCGGCCAGCTTACGCGCGCCGCCGCCGTCGGCGTTCGCTACCAACAGGGCGGCCTCGCCCTCGCCCTGGCTGCGGCGCACGAAGGCGAACCGCCGCCCGTCGGGCGAGAAGGTGACGGGGCTGTCAACCTCATCCAGGAGCTTCTTCGGGGCCGGCCCACCGAGCACCGGCACCTGGTAAAGCGCGTTCGACGCGGCGCCGCCACCGCCGGCGACGTAATAGACGAACTCGCCGTCGGGCGAGAAGGTCAGCCCGCGGTAGACGACCTCGGCCTCCTCGACGATCTTCACGTTGCTCGCCGCGACCGCCACCCGCCTGACCCAGAGGCTCTGACGCCCGGCCTCGCTCATCACGTGGACGACGTACTTGCCGTCGGGCGAGAGCGCCACGTCGGTCGCCTTGCCCGTCGTCGTCAGCCGCGCGATGTTCATCGTCTGGAAGGGCGCGCCGCGCCGCCCCCGGCCGAGAAGTCTATAGACGCCGAAGGCCGCGCCCGCGAGCGTCAGGACGACCAGCGCCAGGGCCACGGCCGCGCCCCTCTTGTGGCGCTTGATCTCCGTCACGAGGTACTCGGCGCTGGAGGTCGCGTGGATGCCCTGCGCCCCGGCCGTCGAAGGCGTCGAGCCCCCGGCCGAGGAGGTCGAGGCCCCGCCCGTCCTCGCGCCGCGCAGCCAGCCGAGCCCGCGCGAGAGCCTGCCCGCGCCGGCGGCGTGCCGCGGCGCGACGGGCGCGGCCCCTCTCGTCAGGTGCACGTCTTCGCCGCCCGAAGAGATTTCGCGCAGCACGCCCTTCAGGTCGTCGCGCAGCTCCTCCATCGTCTGGTAACGATCCTCCGGCTCTTTGGCGAGCGCGCGGTCGAGGATTTCCTGGAGGCGCGGCGGGACGGGGTCGCGGCGGGCCTCGGCGAGCGGCGTCGGCGTGTCGTGGAGGACGGAGAAGCGCACGTCTAAGGCCGTCTTGCCGCGGAACGGCCAAGTGCCCGTGAGCAGCTCGTAGAGGAGGACGCCCGTCGAGAAGATGTCGGCGCGGTGATCCACGCGCAGGCCGCGCGCCTGCTCGGGCGCGGCGTAAGTGGCCGTCCCGTAGGGGACGCCGATCTCGGTGAGGTGGGCGTCGTCGGGCGCGGCCTCGCCCTCGTCCATCAGCTTCGCGAGTCCGAAGTCGAGGACCTTCGCCAGCCCGTCGTCCGTCACCACGACGTTGCCGGCCTTCACGTCGCGGTGGATGATGCCGTGCGCGTGCGCGGCGGCGAGCGCGTCGGCCACCTGCGCGGCGATGGAGAGCGCGCTCGCCAGCTCCAGCGGGCGGCCCGCGACGAGCTGCCGGACGTTGCGCCCCTCGACGTACTGCATGGCGATGAAGTGCAGGCCGCCCTCCTCGCCGAAGTCGAAGATGGTACAGATGTTCGGGTGGTCGAGGGCCGAGGCGAGCCGGGCCTCGCGCTCGAACCGCTTGAGGTTGACCTCCTTGACGGTCAGCTCCGGCGGCAGGACTTTAATGACGACGACCCGGCCGAGCTTCGTGTCAACCGCCTTGTAGACGGCCCCCTGGCCGCCCACGCCGAGCTGCGCGCGGATTTCATAACGGCCGAGACGTGTGCCGGCGGTCAGTGTCACTTCATTCGGGGCGGCAAGGGAGGAGCGCCTGGGCGCTCCGACCGACGGGTCTTCCGACGACAGGCGGGTTATTTTAGATGAGTCCGGCTGGGGGCGCTAGAGGCTTGCGGCAGCCGGGGCAGACCGGGAATCCGGCGTGAGCCGCTTCAGGTTAACTGCCGCGAGAAGTAGTAGGCCTCGATGATCATCCGCTTGTTCAGGTAGAAGCGGTGGGCGTCGTACCTCGTGACGCGCGACAGGAGACGGATTTGACGGCAGCCGTGAGCCTCGGCGTGTCCGACCAGCCAGTCGAACAGCTCGCCGCCGTAGCCTTTCGACCGCTCCCCGCCGGCCGTGACGAGGTCTTCGATCTCAAGGTACTTGCCGCCGGCCAGCCACTCGGAGATTCTGAACCCGGCCACGGCCTTGACCCCGCCGTCCGTCAGGTAGGCCAGCCGGTAGCCGGCGACCTCGGCCAGCCTCCTCACGGCCGCCACGAACTCCTCGCGCCTGACGTGAGGGCGCAGCTCGGCCATCACCGGGTAGCAATCCAAGACCTCCCGCTCGCTCTCGGCCAGGGTTATTCTGCCGCTCATCTCAAACAAGTGAAAGGCGGCGAGCAACCTCTCGCCGCCGCGTCGCGCAGAGGCTTTTATTCGCCCGGCCTGAAGCCGTAGCTGACGACCCGCGAGATTCGCCACTCGCCGCCCTTATTCCGCCAGAGCATGACGAATTTACCCACCCCGTCCAACTTCTCGGGCTGCCCCTTCTGCGTCAGGTAGAAGCGGTGCTCGCCCGTCTGCACCGCGCCGTAATCCTTGATGGGGCGCACCTCCAGGCTGGCCCGGACGAGCTCCCTCCGCACGCGGTTATCGCCGCCGCACAGGTTTTTTCTCGTCACGTCCAGAGAGCCGTCGCGGGTGAGGGTCACCCCGCCCTTCTCGTGGTAGAACTCCAGGTCTTCGGCGAAGAACGTCCCGACCTTGTCTATGTCGCAGGCGTTGTAGGCCGCGAACAGGGCGGCGTCGAGCGACGCGACCCGGTCGTACAACTCCTTCTGCGCCGCGTCCCCCCCGGACTGGGCGTGCGCCCAGTGCGTAAACAGCAGGGGCGCGAGCAGAAGTGCGAGCAGTCTCGGTAAAAAGGCGTTCGGCCGCGCGCCGCCGGGATTGCCGGGTTGATTCTTCATGGACTGTTAACGGCCCCTTCCCGAAGTCAAAGTAAGAAATCTGAAGGTGAAAGACGAAGTACGTGAACCGAAAGTTCCGCCCCGGACGACACGCAGGCGGCGACGCGGGGCGCGGCGTGACCGGATAGGCCGCCAACAAATATCGTCGGCCCTTAGTTGTTTCTTTAGTTTCAGGTGTCCCCAACGTCCTTATGTCGTGGGCTGGAGACCTGCTTTAGTTTCTACCTCGACGGGTGGTCCTAGGCGCGAGTCGGGCAGAAAAACTGTTGAGTTCGCTAGGGGGCGGGCGCATTATAACCCCGGAGCGGCGGGCGGGGGCGAGACGTTCGGCTTTTACCTCTCTATTACGTAGTTATGCCGAGGCGTTCGGCTTTTGCCTCTCTGTTGCGTAGTTTTGCCGCACGGTTCGGCTTTCCACACCTCACTGCGGAGTTAGGCCGAACCATTCGGCACAATAATAGTTAGACACGCTTCGCATAAAATAGGCAGTCAAGTCTTATGCGACGAAGCTCAGGAAACCAGATGCAGCGGTGAATGATACAATTCGAGGGCGGTCTAACATCTCATTCAACGCGAGCGGAATTAGCCCGGATGTCATCCGCAAGATTGGATGCTTCCCTCAAT
>DASZKF010000545.1:0-3687 GCA_035947355.1 Pyrinomonadaceae bacterium
CGGGCGCTCCGACTTTTGTTAATGCGACGTGTCCCCCGCCCTGACGGGCGGGGCTACTTCATGCCGCGCCTCCGGCGCTCGCTCGATGACGACGCCACGCGGCTTCACTTTACAAGCCCCTAGCCCCAGCCCCTGCTTTACAGCTCGATGAGCGTGTCAGTCAGCTTCGTGCTGACGGTGAGGAGGGTGCGGCCGGCCTGGTCGAAGCGGTTGGCGTTGACCTCCTGGGCGGCGGTCTCGGCCTGGCGCGAGACGCCTTCGAGCGTGCGGTACTGGCGTTCGAGCCCCGCGGTGAAGCGGAACTGCGCCTCCAGCTTGTCGAGCCGGTCGCCGACGGCGCGGATGTTCTCGACCAGGCCCGCCTTCGTGCGGGCCAGCACCTCGTCCGACTCGGGCTGCGCGGCCGTCAGCTCCAGGTCTTTCGAGAGTCGCCCGTAGAGGTAGAGGAAGCGGGTCAGGTCTTTGTTGAGCGCGGCGAGCTGGAGGCGCACGGCGTTGACCTGCGTCTCGTCGAGCCGCGTCGCCGGGGCCGGGGCGCGGCGGCGCTGCGTCGTGCGCCGCCCGCGGGTCTGCGCCGCCGAGACGGCCGGGAAGGCCAGTAACAGGCACACGGTAGCCGTGGCGAAAAATGATTTCACGTTCTCCCTCCTGCAAATGTTTTTCGATAACGTCTCGGGGCGACCGGCCTAAGCTTTGCCCGTTTGCCGCCGAAGGTCAAGCCGCGCTAGACAATTAAGAATTAAAAATTAAGAATTAAGGACGAGGGGTTGAGAGCAGCCGCGTCGCGGCGCTCCTTCAATTCTTAATTCTTAATTCTTAATTGACCTTATGCGCCCGAGACAGCTCAGAGTTCGCCGCCTCGGCCGGCTCGAATACGGGGCGGCCTACCACGCCCAGAAGGAGACGGAGGCGGCCGTGCGTGAGGGCCGCGAGCCCGACACGCTGCTGCTCGTCGAGCACCCGCACGTCCTGACCGTCGGGCGGCGCGCCACGCCCGCGCTCATCCTCGCCGCGCCCGAGGTGCTCGCGGAGCGCGGCGTCTCGGTCTTCGAGACGAACCGCGGCGGGAAGATGACCTACCACGGCCTCGGCCAGCTCGTCGGCTACCCCGTCGTCAACCTCAGCCCCGACCGCGAGGACGTGCACCGCTACGTCCGCGACCTCGAAGAGGTCTTGATGCGCGCGATGAAAGATTTCGGAATCGAGACCTTCCGCGTCCGGGGCCTGACGGGCGTCCACACGCCGCGCGGCAAGGTCGCCGCCATCGGCGTCCACATCGCGCGCTGGGTGACGACGCACGGCTTCGCCCTCAACGTCAACACCGACCTCAGCTTCTTCAACCTCATCGTGGCCTGTGAGGGCGAGCCCGTCACCTCGATGAAGGAACTCCTGGGCCGCGAGACGCCGCTCCGCGAGGTCGAAGACCGCGTCGTCGCCCGCTTCGCCGAGGTCTTCGAGATGACTGCGGAGGAAGAGGTTCCAGGTGCCGGGTATCGGGTGCCGGGTTGAAGACAGGTTTTTACCGGCACCCGGCGCCTTTCTTTTTTATGCTGACCATCGAATCAATCATTGAGGCGCGCGAGCGGATCGGCGGGCGGGCGCACCGGACGCCGGTGCTGACCTCGCAAACGTTCGACCGGCGGGCGGGCCGCCGCGTCTTCTTCAAGTGCGAGAACTTCCAGCGCAGCGGCGCGTTCAAGATTCGCGGCGCGACCAACAAGATTCTCTCGCTCTCCGGGGAGGAGCGGCGGCGCGGCGTCGTGGCCTTCTCTTCGGGCAACCACGCGCAGGCCGTCGCGCTGGCGGCGCGCGACGCCGGCCTGCGCGCGACCATCGTCATGCCCGACGACGCGCCGCGCGCCAAACTCGACGCGACGCGCGGCTACGGCGCGCGGGTCGTCTTCTACGACCGGCAGCGCGAAGACCGCGAGCAGGTCGCGCGCCGGCTGGCCGAAAGCGAGGGCTCCGTCGTCGTCCCGCCCTTCGACGACTACTTCGTCATCGCCGGGCAGGGGACGTGCGGGCTGGAGCTTTTCGAGGAGGTGCCCGACCTCGACGCGCTCCTTGTGCCCTGCGGCGGCGGCGGGCTGTTCGCCGGCGCGAGCACGGCGGCGAAAGCCCTGCGGCCGGCCGTGCGCTGCTTCCCCGTCGAGTCGGAACTCTCCGACGACACGCGGCAGTCTTTCCGGCGCGGCGAGCGCGTCACGATACCCCCGCCCGCGACGGTCGCCGACGGCATGCGCACGCAGACGCCCGGCGCGCTCACCTTCCCCTTCGTCCGGCGCAACGCCGAGGACGTGCTCACGGTCACGGAGGACGAGATCGTCGAGACGCTGCGCTTCCTCCTCTTCCGCCTCAAGATTCTGGTCGAGCCGACCGGCGCGGTCGCCGCGGCCGCGGCCCTCTTCAACAAACTGCCGGCCGGCACCGAGCGCGTCGGCGTCGTCCTCTCCGGCGGCAACCTCGACCCGGAAGCCCTCGCCTCGTTCGTCGGCGCAGGGCAGAAGAAATAGCCACAGAGGCACAGAGACACAGAGAAGCAGAAAAAAGAAAAACCCTTGCCGGAGACTTGAGTGTTGGAGGTCAACGTCAAGTCTCCGGCAACGTTTTGTTCTTCCTTTTCTTGTCTCTGTGTCTCTGTGTCTCTGTGGCTAATCCCTTCTGACGCCGTGTGCTAAAATATCTTCAGGTCAAACCACTCAGGAGTCATAAGTTTTGAGCCGCGAGCTGAGAGTCATCAACAACCCCCCGGCGGGGCGGCCGCCGCGCGGGCCGAAGCCCGAGTGGCTGAAGATTCGCCTCGGCGACCCCGCCAACCAGAACTACGTCCTCAAGCTGATCGAGAACCTGAACCTGCACACGGTCTGCCAGGAGGCGCGCTGCCCGAACATCTTCGAGTGCTGGAGCGACCGCACGGCGACCTTCATGATCGGCGGCGACATCTGCACGCGCCACTGCGGCTTCTGCGCCGTCGGCAAGGGAAGGCCCGGCACCCTCGACCCCGAAGAGCCGCGCCACGTCGCCGAGGCCGTCCGGACTCTGAACCTCGCGCACGCCGTCATCACCTCGGTCAACCGCGACGACCTCCCCGACGGCGGCGCCGCCCACTGGGCCGAGACCGTCCGCGAGGTGCGCGCCCTGAACCCCGGCTGCCGCGTCGAAGTCCTCATCCCCGACTTCAACGGCGACGAAGACGCCCTGAACGCCGTGCTCGACGCCGAGCCGGACGTGCTCAACCACAACACCGAGACCATCGCGCGCCTCTACCGCCGCGTCCGCCCCGACGCGAACTACGAGCAGACGATGACGCTCTTGCGGCGCGCCGCCGGGCGCCGCGACCGCGAGGCGCGCGGGATGCTCACTAAGAGCGGCATCATGGTCGGCCTGGGCGAGACGTTCGACGAAGTGGTCGAACTGATGCGCGACCTGCGCGCCGTCTCGTGCGACATCATGACCATCGGCCAGTACCTCCAGCCGCACGCCCGCCGACTGCCCGTCGAGCGCTACGTCACGCCCGAAGAGTTCGCACGCTGGCGCGAGGTCGGCATGGGACTCGGCTTCAGGCACGTCGAGTCCAGCCCCCTCACCCGCTCCTCCTATCACGCGCGCCAGCAGGCCGGGTAAGTCAGGAGCCCGACCGCGGGGGAGGGCGTCTCAGGTTTGGGTCAGCCGCCTGTGGGGCTGAGT
>DASZKF010000546.1:0-9687 GCA_035947355.1 Pyrinomonadaceae bacterium
GGCCGACGTGGCCTCCGGCCCGACGCTCGAGGCCGCGGGCGCAATCCCTCACGGAGAGGTCGTCAAGAAGTACGGTCTCGCCGAAAGGCTCCCGCCCGCGGTCGTCCGCGCGCTCGAAGGAACGGGCGGGGCAGGCGGGACGCGGCCGCAGGAGTGCGGCGTGCGCCGCCGGCATGTGCTGCTTGACAACGCGGTCGCGTGCGAGGCTGCGGCGCGCGCGGCGCGCGAACGCGGGTTCGCGGTCGAGGCGGCGCGCGACCTCGTCGAGCAGCGCGTGGAGGAGGGAGCGGTCGAGTCCGTCTCGCGCCTCGCCGCGCTCTACCGGCGCGAGGGCGGGCGCGTCGTCTGTCTCGTGAGCGGCGGCGAGTTCGCCTGTCCCGTGCGCGGCCCCGGCGTCGGCGGCCGCAACGCCGAGACCGCGCTGCGCTGCGCATTCGAGTTTGAAAAAATTACCGGCGGGAATCCCGGCGGGGGCGGCGCGGGGCGGGCGGGCGCGCGGGCGTTGCGAAACATGGTCGCGCTCTGCGCGGGGACGGACGGCGTTGACGGCAACAGCCCCGCGGCGGGCGCGCTGGCCGACCAGACCACGCTCGCGCGCGCCCGCTCACGCGGCCTCCCGCCCGAGAAGTTCCTCGCCGAGAGCGACGCCCACACTCTCTTCGACGCGCTCGGCGACGCCGTCATCACCGGCCCCACCGGAACAAACGTCCGCGACCTGCGAATCCTTCTGGGGGCTGGAGGCTTGGGGCTGGGGGCTTGTGGTTGAGCGGGAGGCCGCTTGCAGAGTTCATCTTCAAGCAGCCTTCGCGTCTGCCTTTAACAAGTCCCTAGTCCCTAGCCTCCAGCCCCCAGTTATCGGCCGAAGTCGTCTTCGAGGCGGATGATGTCGTCCTCGCCGAGGTAGTCGCCGCGCATGATTTCGATGAAGACGAGCGGTGAGGGGCCGGCGTTCTCGATGCGGTGGCAGCAGCCGGCGGGGATGTCTACGGTCTCGCCGCAGCCGACGAGGATTTCGCGGTCGTCGAGCGTCACGCGGGCCGCGCCCTCGACGATCATCCAGTGCTCGGCGCGGTGCGCGTGCTTCTGGTAGCTGAGCCGCTTGCCAGAGAGCACCTCGATGCGCTTGACCTTGTACGTCGCCCCCTCGTCGAGCACCGTGAAGGAGCCCCACGGGCGCTCGTCGTAAAGCGCGTCGCCCTTCGAGCCGTTCTGTCCGTCCATGCGTACTTACCTGACCGGGAGCAGTTTCGGGCGTGCCGGGACAATATAAAGTGGCGGCCGGCGGGTGACAAGCGGCAAAAACAGTCTGGAGTCCGGAGTCCGGAGTCCGGAGTCAGAATCAAGAACTTGTCTTTGACTTAAGACTCCAGACTTTATTTGACGAACGTCTCGACTCTGAGGTCTTCGCCGTCGGTGCTGACGGTGATCGTGCCGCGCTCGCCGGTCGTTAGGACTTGCGCGCCGCCGGCCCTCCACCGTTCGACGACCGAGGGGTGCGGGTGGCCGTGGGGCGAGTCCTGCCCGACGGAGACGACGGCGAGGGCGGGGCGGGCGGCCGAGACGAAAGCCGGCGTCGAGGAGGTGCGCGAGCCGTGGTGCGGGACTTTGAGGGCGTCGCAGTGGAGCGGGTCGCCGGCGGCGACGAGGGCCGCTTCCGCGCCGGCCTCGATGTCGCCGGTGAGGAGGAACGCGCGGCGGCCGTGTGTGACGCGCAGCACGACGGAGTCGTCGTTGCCGGAAGGCCCTTCGGGGGCTTGCTCGGCGGCGGGCGGCCAGAGGACTTCGACCGTCACGCCGCCGAGGCGGAGCACGTCGCCGCGCGCCGTCAGGTAGAGCGGCACGCGGGCGCGCGCGGCCGAGGCGGCGAGGCGTGAGAACTCGGCGCTGCCGGCGGGCGCGCGCGCGACGAAGGCGGCGTCAACTCTGAAGTTGGCGAGCACGTCGGCGAAGCCCTCGACGTGGTCGGCGTGGGCGTGCGTGGCGACGGCGTAGTTGACGCGCGAGAGGCCGCGCCGCCAGAGGAATTCGGACACGACGCGGTCGCCTATGCCGCGGGCGTCCGGCTCGAACGGCGCGGCCGTCCCGCCGGCCTCGCGGAACCGCGGGCGGCCGCCGGCGTCTACGAGGAGCGTCGTGCCGTCGGGCGCGGTCAGGAGCGCCGCGTCGCCCTGACCGACGTCGAGAAAATCTATCCGCAGCCTGCCGTCGGGCCGGCCCGCGCTCAAAGGATGCGCGACGACGACAACCAGCAGGACGGCCGAGGCGAGCGACGCGAGCCTGACAAGTTTCGAGTTTCGGGTTTCGAGTTCCGAACTCGGAACGGAAGCCCGACCGTGAGGGAGGGCGTCGAGGCTGACGTTATCGTCAACGCCGTCCCTCACGGTCGGGCTTCCGCTCGCGGCTCCGTCTTTAACTCGAAACTCGAAACCCGTAACTCGAAACTCTTCGAACAGGTCCCAGCGCAGCAGGGCCTTCATCAGGAACAGGGGCGGGGCGAGGTAGAGCGCGTAGACGAGCGAGGCCGCGCCGGCGTACTCGGGGACGCGCAGCGAGGCGAGGCCCGCTTCGGCGAAGGGGTCTACGGCGTGCGTCATCAGGCGCGCGGAGGCGTCGGAGAGCGCGACGAAGGGCGCGGCGAGCTGCGCGCCCAACGGCGCGAGGGCGAGGGCGCAGAGGGCCGCGGCCGCGAGCAAGACCATGAGCACTCCGACCAGCGGGTTGAGCACGGGCGCGGCGACCGGGAGCCGGTGGAAGTATACGACCTGGAGCGGCAGCAGGAGCAGTTGCACGCAGAGCGTGACGACGACGGCGCCGCACGCGTAGCGCAGAAGCCTTTGCACCCGCCAGCGTCCGAGCCGCGCCGCCCACGGCGTCTTAAACAGACGGTAGCTGTGCGCCTCGCGCGCCTGCTCGCCGCGCCACGCGCGCTCGCGCCAGAAGAGCGCCTCGCCCGCGGCCCGGAACCACCGCGGGCACGCGGGCGGGCGCGGCGTGGCCCGCGTCGGCCTCCACTCGCCGGCCGCCTTCAGGCGCGAGAGCAGCGGCCACGCGAGGCCGGCGATGGCGAGCACCGAGAGGAACGTGAGCTGGAACGAAGGGTCGAAGAGGTTCGGCGGCCGCCAGGCGAGGAGGACGAGCGCCGCCCCGCCCAGCGCGTTGAGCGTGCCGGAGCGGCGGCCGAGGGCGACCGCCCCCGCCGCGGCCGTGAACATCAGGGCCGCGCGCGCCACCGAACTCTCCGCGCCGACGGCCAGGGCGTAGGCCCAGACGCACGCCGCCGAAGCGGCCCAGCGCCACGGCGCGCGCCGGGCGAAGAACCCCGCCGCCCGCCACGCGAGCGCGCCGAGGAACGTGATGTGCAGCCCGCTGATGACGAGGACGTGGAACGTGCCGCCCTCGCGGAAGCGCTCGGCCGCGGGGCGCGAGAGCCAGTAGCGGTTGCCCAGCATCGCCGCCTTGAGCACGCCGGCCGTCTCCGGCGCGAAGAGCAGTCCGACGCGGCGCGTCAGCTCCAGCCGCCACGCGTCGAGCAGCGCGAGCGGCAGGAAGACTCTCTCGTCGTCGAGCCGCTCGACGAGCAGGGGGCTTTTGATCGTGCCGCGCGCGTCCGCGTCGCGCCGTTCGAGGAACTCGCCGAAGGTCTCGACTCCGGGGTTGCGGAACCTCTCGGCGCGCGCGAGCGGCGACATCACGCGCAGGCGCGCCCCGCGCCTCAACTCCAGCGCCTCGTACTCGGCCCGCGCGCGCCCGCCGGCCGCCTCGGCGAACAGCTCGACGCGCCCGGCGCACGCGTACTCGCGGCCCTTGTGCCTGACGCTCTCGACGCGCAGCGCCAACACCAGCCCGTCCGGCGCGGGCTCCGGCGCACGCTCCAGCACGCCGGTCACTTCCAGGGGGTCTCCCGAAGCGACCTGCCCCCGCTCGTAAAGGCTCCGCAGCCGCGCCGCCGCCGGGGGCCACGTGCCGGCCGCGGCCAGCGCCGCGCCCGCGCACACGAACCCGCAGACGACGAGCCGCGCGGCCCAAGAGAGTCTCCCTCTTCCGAGCGTGACGACGGCGAAGACCGTGCAGGCGACGCCGGAGGCGAGGCAGGGCGCGGGCGGCAGCTTGAAGGCGTGCGCGAGCGACACGCCGCAGGTGAGCGCGGCGGCGAGCGTGACGAGCGGGTAGGCGCTGAACGTCGTCTGTCCGGCGACGGAGCGCATGAAAGTTAAATGCGGAATGACGAATGATGAATGCGGAATGATGAATGAAAAGCAGCTCGTCTTTCATTCATCATTCATCATTCCGCATTCATCACTTCTTTTTTAAGATCGCCGTGGCGGCTTCGATCTCGGCGGCGACGCGTGCGAGCGTGTCGGCCGCGACGACGATCTGCGCCTCGGCCTCCTTCCAGTCGTGCTGCTCGACGGCCTCGCGGACGCCGGGCAGCGTCTTAACGCCGTAGCCGGTGTAGAAGCCGGGCGCGTAGACGTGGTGCTTGAACCAGGGGCGGCGCGGCAGCCCCTCGGCGCGCGTCATGGCGCGCTCGAAGCGCATCAGCAGGCGGTTGAGTTCGTCGCGCGCGGCCGGGTCGCGCAGGCGCTCCTGGGCGGCCGGGTCGGAGAGCGCGGCGCGGTGCGCGCGGGCGCTCTCCTGCAAGCGGGCGAGGGCGTTGCGCAGCGGGGCGAAATTGAGGTGCGGGGCGGGCGCTTCGCGCGCGGGCGCGACGAAGGTCTGCCGCGGGTCGGAGGCCAGCTCGAAGGTGCGCTCGTCGAGGCGCCGGTTGCGCTCGGCGATCTCCTCGCGCGTCTCGTCGGCGAGGCGCGCGACCTCCTCGACGTAGCGCGCGACCGTCTCGGCGAAGGCGTCGAACGAGAGCGGCAGCCTCTCGGCGTTGGCGAGGCGGAGCACGACGCGCCCCGCCGTCTGCGCCAGCGCGACGCCGTACTCGAAGCCGGGGTCGCCGAACCGCGTGTAGTGGTCGAACGAGTCGTAAATCGAGTGGTAGGAGCCGCCGCCGTCCTCCCCGCCGAAGCCGAGGTTGAGCGAGGCGACGCCGAGGTGCTGGAGGAAGGGCGTGTAATCCGACCCGGAGCCGAGCGCGGCGATGCGCAGGTCGGCGCGCTCGCGCGCCTCGCGCCGCTCCTCGGGCGTGCCCTCCGTGACGAGCCGCGCCCGCGCGCGCTCGCGCACGGGGACTCTCTTCTGCGGGTCGGTCACGTCGCGCGCCACCTCGTTGACGAAGGGTTCGAGCGTGTGCGAGCCGCCCGCGTAGAGGAAGCCGCGGCCGTTCGAGTCGGTGTTGACGTAGGCGACGGCGTGGCGGCGCAGCTCCTCGGCGTGGTGCTCGGCCCACTCGGTCGAGCCGAGCAGGCCCGGCTCCTCCGCGTCCCAGGCGGCGTAGACGATCGTCCGCCGCGGCCTCATGCCCTGCTTCGCCAGGTGGCCGACGGCGCGCGCCTCCTCCAACAGCGCGACCATGCCGGAGACGGGGTCTTCCGCGCCGTTGACCCAGGCGTCGTGGTGGTTGCCGCGCACGACCCACTCGTCCGGCCGCTCGCCGCCGCGCAGGCGCGCGATCACGTCGTAGGCCGGGGCGAGCTTCCATTCGAACGAGAGCTTGAGGCGGACTGTGGCCGGGCCTGGGCCGAGGTGGTAGGTGACGGGCAGCGCGCCGCGCCAGGCCGCGGGCGCGACGGGGCCGCCGAGGGCCTTGAGGAGCGGGAGCGCGTCTGCATACGAGACGGGGAGGACGGGTATCTTCGTCAGCGTCGGCGCGTCTTTGATGTCGAGCCGCTTGGCGTCTCTGGTCGCGCCGACGCCGGGCGTTAAGGGGTCGCCGGGGTAGAGCGGCATGTCCGCGACCGAGCCGCGCTGCGCGCCCCACTCGTTGCGCCAGGCGCCGTGCGGGTAGACGTCGCCCTGGAAGTATCCGTCGTCGCGCGGGTCGGAGTAGATGATGCAGCCGACCGCGCCGCGCTCGGCCGCGACCTTCGGCTTGATGCCGCGCCACGAGCCGCCGTAGCGCGCGATGACGACCTTCCCCTTAACGTCGACGCCGCGCCGCGCCAGCTCCTCGTAGTCGGCCGGCACGCCGTAGTTGACGTAGACGAGCTGGCCCGTCACGTCGCCGTCCGCCGAGTAGGCGTTGTAGGTCGGCAACTGTTCGGCGGTCTGCCCCGAGGTCTCATCCTCTTTGAGCGGCGGCTCGGCGAGCCGCGCCGTGAAGCGCCCCGGCGCGGTCAGCTCCAGCACGCGCTCGCGCGGCACGGGGAACAGCACGTCGAAGCGCTCGACCTCCACCTCGAAGCCCCACGACCGGAACAGCCCCGCCATGAACTCCGCGTTCTGCCTCCCGTAGTCCGACCCGACGTGGTGCGGCCGCGCCGATAAGCGCCTCATCCACTCGCGCAGGTTCTCCTTCTTGAGCAGCGCGTCGAAGCGCGCCTCAACCGCCCGTTGCCGCTCGGCGCCGGCGGCGTCGAAGCCGGAGAGCGCGGGCGGGTCGGCCGCCGCGGCCGGCTGCGCCGCGAGCATCACGAAACAGACGAGGGGCGAGACGAGGGCGCGCGTGCGTGGGCGTCGCATCTGGGAACCTCCGTTTGCCGCAAAGGGCTGTGTGGTGGGCCGGGCGTTCGCCGCGGACTTTAATACACGCGCCGGCCGACGGCAAGAAGAATCCGGGGCGCCGTCGCGGGGTGAGGCGCGGGGTCGGGCACGGGGCTCGGTAGTCTACAAAAGTTTGCGTGCGCTGATAACATTCACGCCCGCGGCCACGGCGTCAGGCGCGCCCTGCGCCGGCGTCGAGGCCGCGGCGGCCCCGCGAAACAGTCCCGGAGGTTGACGGCCGATGACTTTCAAGGCGTTCATATCCTACAGCCATGCCGGCGACGGCGAGTTGGCCCCGGCCGTGCAGCGCGCGCTCCACCGCCTCGCCAAGCCCTGGTACCGCCTGCGCGCCATGCGCGTCTTCCGGGATCAGACTAACCTCAGCGTGAGCCCCGGTCTCTGGAACTCCATCGAGTCGGCGCTGCGCAACTCCGAGTTCTTCCTGCTCATGGCCTCCCCGCCCGCGGCCCGCTCCCCGTGGGTTGAGAAGGAGGTGGACTGGTGGCTCACGCAGCGCTCCGCGCAGACCTTTCTGATCCTC
This sequence comes from Pyrinomonadaceae bacterium, assembly GCA_035947355.1. Taxonomy (GTDB): domain Bacteria; phylum Acidobacteriota; class Blastocatellia; order Pyrinomonadales; family Pyrinomonadaceae; genus QHXN01. The sequence goes on from DASZKF010000546.1 coordinate 7,133, forward strand.
CTCACCGATGGGCAGATCGCGTGGGACGGGGCGGCGCGCGACTTCGACTGGGCCGCGACGACGGCCCTCCCCGCCCGCCTCTCGAAGGCGTTCGCCGAGGAGCCTCTGTACATTGACCTGCGCTGGGCGAAGAGGGGCGAGCAACTGTCCGCGCGCCATTCGCAGTTCCGCGCGGCGATTCTCGAAGTGGCCGCCACCTTGCTCAACCGGCCGAAGGACGAGTTGGACGGCGAGGACGTGCGGCAGTACCGGCGGACGAAGCGCATCGCGTGGGCGGGGGTGGCCGCGCTGGCGGGCCTCTTGGCCGCCGCCCTGCTGGCCGCCTACCTCGCAACTCAGCAGAGGGACCTCGCCGTCTCGCGCGCCCTCGTCGCGCGGGCCGAGGCCGTGTTGCCGCTGAACCCCGAGCTGTCGCTGTTGCTGGCGCAGGAGGCCGTGCGCGTCAGGGCCGACGAGCAGGCCGAGTACGCGCTGCGCGAGGTGCTCGCGCGCCACCCGCTGCGGGTGATACATCACGGCGCGCCGGGCTCGACGGTGGTCGCGGAGTTCGTCGGCCCCGGCCTGATTCTCGCCGCCGAACCCGGCAAGAGCGCCGCGGTGTGGGGCGCGGCCGACGGGCGGCGCGCAGCCGAGTTGTCGGCGACGGCGGGCGACACGCTGGTCGCGTCCACAAGCTTGGCGGGCACGCCCGCCGGCCCGCTGGTCGCGCTGCCGACGGGCGAGGCCGCCTTCACGGTCTACGACCCGAAGCTCGGGAGGGCGGTCTCAGAGTTGCCGGGGAGCTACCCGCGATTCAGCCGCCGGGGGAACGTGCTCGTCGCCGACGACGGCGGTGGCTCGCTCCGCCAGTGGGAAGTCCCTTCGCTGCGCGAGCGGCGGCCGCCGCTCGCCCTCCCAGAGGGCTACGCGCTACGCGACGTGAGCGCCGACGGCGACCTTTTGTTCTTGGCCGAGCCGATGGAGGTCTCGGCCGCGCTCGTCGTCGCGGCCGGGTCGGGCCGCACCCTGGCTAAGCTGCCGACGCGCGTCCTGCGTGAAGGTGACGTCTTCAGCACCGACGGCGGGCTAGTCCTGACGGAGCGGATGAGCGGCGGCTTAGAGCTGTGGGACTCCCGCAGCGGCCGCAAGGCGCGCGACCTTGAGAGGTCGCATGACATAGGCTGGACGAGTTACGTCGCGTTCGGCCCGGACGGCGAGCTGCTCGTCACCGGCAACCGTCAAGGCGAGCTTCACGTCTGGAGGGTCGCGACGGGCGAGTTCTCCGGGACGCTGGCGGCTCACCGCAACGACATCCTCAAGATCGCCTTCAGCCCCGACGGCAAGACCATGCTCACGGCGGCCGCCGACGGCACCGCCTGCCTCTGGGACACGGGGAGCATGCGCGTCCTCGTGCGGCTGGGCGGCAAGGGCGACGACGCTTGGGACGTCAGCTTCGCCCCCGACGGCGCACACTTCCTGACGACGCACGCGGACGGCACGGTGCGCGTGTGGCATCGCGAAGTTTGGTATCCGTCGCTGACGCTCCCCGGCGAGCCGGCGGCCGTGAGCGACGACGGCCTGCTCGTACTCGCGGCCGAGCGCGACGAACAGATCGTGCTGCGGGACGCGCGGACGGGCCAACTCAAAGTCGCCTTCGAGGAGTCGGCCGGGGAGGTGGAGGCCGTCGCACTCTCCGCCCGCGCCCGGCTCGCCGCAGCGGCCGCGGACGGGCGGCCGGTGACACTGTGGGACGCGGAGAGCGGCAGGGTGTCGCGGCGGCTCGCGGAGGCGTCGGCCGGGGCCACAGCCCTCGCCTTCAGCCCCGACGAAAACCGAATCGCGACGGGCCACCGGGGCGGCGAGGTGCGGCTGTGGGATGCCCACGGCGGGGGCCTGCTGGGCGAATGGCCGGGCTCGGACGCGGTGGTCACGAAACTGGTCTTCACCCCGGACGGCGAAACGTGCGTCGTGGCCCGGTCGGGCGGCCCGGCGCAGGTGAGGAGCGTGAGGACGGGCGAGGTGCTGATGGAGGTGGAGGCGGCCGGCGAGGACGTGTCCATTGAGGACGTGTCACTGAGCGCGGACGGGAGTCTGCTGCTGGCCGCCGAGGGCAAGGTCGTGCACGCGTGGGACGTGGCCGGCCGCCGCCGGCTGTACACGCTGGCGGGTCACACCGACGAGGTCTCCAGGAGCGCTTTCAGCCGCGACGGACGTTTCATCGTGACCGGCAGCGGCTACCTGCACGCCCGCGGGATGTCGCCCGAAGACGGCAACGAGGTGCGCTTGTGGGACGCCGGGAGCGGGCGCGAGCTGCTCAGTTATCGTTCGGCGTCCATGTCCGTGGTGCACGTCTCTTTCGGCCCCGACGACACCACCATCTTCGCATCCGGTTCGGACGGGGCCGTCCGCCGTTACCGCTGCGAAGTCTGCATGCCCCTCCCGGCCCTGACCCAGCTCGCCGCGAGCCGCACCGCCCGCGGCCTGTCGGACGAGGAGCGTGCGCGGTACGTGCCTGACACTAGCGTGCTCGGGTGGGTCTGGAATTACCTCCCCTCCCGGACGCGGCACGCAACAGC
>DASZKF010000547.1:0-27593 GCA_035947355.1 Pyrinomonadaceae bacterium
ACGCCGCGCGCGGCGAGGGGCGGCGCGCCCTAGAACTCGCCGAGCGGGCCGTCGCGCTCGAGCCGCAGCGCCGCTGGGTCTGGGCGCGCGTCGCGCACGCGCGCGCGCTGCTCGCCGCGGGCCGACCGCTCGAGGCCGAGAAGTCCCTGCGCGCGGCGCGCGAGCTGGGCAGCTTCCCGACGCTCGACTACGAGCTGGCGGGCGCGCTCGCACGCGCCGGACTCTACGAGGAGGCGGCCGAGGAGCTGGCGCGCTCGTTCACGTTCAAGGACGGGCAGATCGAGACGCGACTGGCGGGCCGAGTCCCGGCGCGCGCCGCCGACTTCGAAGAGTTACTCGCGCCCGAGCGGCGCGCGGGCCTCTTCCAGTTCGCGGGCGCGGGCGGCGCGGCGCAGGCGCGGCAGTTGAAAGCGCTCCTCGCCTTCCACCTCGCGGCGCAGGCAGACGGCACCTTCAACGAGTGGCAGGCCGTCGCGGCGGCGCGCGAGTTCGGCGCGGGCGAGGACGAGATGCGCGCCTACCGGAACCTCTACGTGGCGGGCCGGCTGCTGCGGCGCGGCGCGGCGCCGAAGGCCGCGATGGAGCGCGCCGAGGCCGCCATCGGCGGGGTCGAGGCCGCCCTCGACGTGCCGGTCGCGCCCTTCGCGCTCTTCGCCGACGAGGCCCGCGAGCTGCGCGCGCGCGCACGCGAGCTGAACACGCCGGTCAACACGCCCGAGGCCCCGCGCGAGCAGCTCTCGAAGTTCATGCGCGGGAGAATCGAGGAGCTGAAGGGGTGGGCGCTCTTCAACGAGGGGCAGGCGGCCGAGGCCGTCGTGCACCTGCGGCGGGCCGTCGGCGTGATGCCGGAGAACAGCTCCTGGTGGCGCTCGGCGCAGTGGCGTCTGGGCGCGGCGCTCGAAGCCTCGGGCAGCCCGCGCGACGCGCTCGTGGCCTACGCGCGGAGCTACCGCGTCGCGCCCGACCCGACGCGCCTCGCCGTCATCGAGGCTCTCTACAAGAAGCTCAACAACGGCTCGACCGAAGGTCTCGCCGCGCTGCTGGCGCCGCCGGGGACGACGACGGCCAGCGCCCCCCGCCCGTCCTTGCAACCCTCGATCACCACTCCCCTCATGGGGAGCGAGCCGCCCGCGGCCGGCACCGAAGTGGCGGGAGTGAAGCCGCCCGAGTCTGAAGTGAGGCCGACGCCGGACGGCACGGCCTCGACCCCGACGCCCGAACCGACGCCCGCGCCCGACGCGACACCCGAACCGACGCCGGAAGCTACACCCGAGGCGACGCCGGAGCCGACACCTGAACCGACGCCGGCCGCGCCCGCTGATGTCGAGCCGACGCCGGCGGCGGCCGAGTCTCCGACGCCGACTCCGACGCCGGTCGAGACTCCCGAGCCCGCCGCGACGACCGAAGAAGCGCCGGCCCCGACGCCGGCGCCGACCCCTTCGCCCGCGCCCGCGAGCGAGCCGACGCCGGAGCCGGCCCCCGCGGCCGAACCGACGCCGGCCCCGGAAGTAAACCCGACTCCCGCGCCGACGCCGACTCCCGAAGCGGCGCCCGCGCCTGAGGCCGCGATGACGCCCGCGCCGACGCCGGCCGCTGCGGGCGAGCGGCCGAGCGGCCGCGGCCGCACGTCGGTCGGCCCGTGCAGGCTCTCGCTGAGCGAGCCTTCGATCAACATCAAGAGCAACGGCGGCTCGGCGACGGTCGTCGTCTCGGCCGAAGACTTCAACGGCGAAGGCTTGATGCGCATAGACCCCTCGACCAACAACTGGGCCGACATCATCATCCTCGCCGAGCCGCGCGCGCCGACGGACGTGAACTCCGCCCGCTACACCGTCACCTCCGTCAGCCGCAAGACCGGCACCTACGCCGTCACCTTCGCCTCGCCCTGCGGCAGGCAGCAGCTCGCCGTCAACGTGCAATAAAAGTTTCAAGTTCAAAGTTTCAAGTTTCAAGTTAGAAGCAGATGCCTTTAACTTGAAACTTGAAACTTTGAACTTGAAACTTTTTTAGGCCAGCGGGGTGGATTCGCCTTGCGCGGCTTCGATGTCGCCGGCGATGACGACGGTCAGGTGGTCGGGGCGGAAGTATTTGCGGATGGCGGCGTTGACCTCCTCGACCGTGACGGCGCGGATGAGCTGCGGGTAGCGGTCAACGTAGTCGAGCCCGAGCCGGTAGAACTCGGCGTTCCACAGCGCCTCGGCCAGGCCCGCGTTCGTCGCCAGCGAGACCTTGAAGCTGCCGACGGCCGAAGACTTCTCGTCCTCCAGCTCGTCGGGGCGGATGCCGTGCTCGACGTACTCGCGCAGCACCCGCAGCGCCGACTCGACGGCGCGCTCGACGTTGCCGGGGTTGACCGAGACGGCGATGTACCAAGGCCCGGCCGCCAGGCTCGGCGCGCGGAAGCGCGACCCGATGCCGTAGGTCAGCCCCTCCACGTCCCGCACCTGGAGGCCGAGGCGGGAGGAGAGCGTGGACTCGCCGAGCGCGCGGTTGGCTAAGAGCGCCGCGTAGTAGTCCGAGGCGTCGCGCCGCAGCGGCGCGGCCGAGCCGAGCAGAACGTCCACGTTGGCCTTCTCGCGCACGAGCACGAACTCGCGCCGCGCGCCGGTCTGCTGCGCGGGGTCCGCGACCTCTACCGCGACGCTCGAAGGCCCGCCGAAGCCCGCGAAAGACTCCTCGAAGAGCCGCCGCGCCTCCGCCTTCCTCACGTCGCCGACGACCGAGAGCACGAGCGACCGGCCGCCGTAGAACTTCTCGTGGAAGGCGCGTACGTCCTCGACCGTGACGGAGTTGATGCTCGCGACGAGCCGCTCGGCCGCGTGCGCGTAGAAGGGGTTCTGCTCGTCGAAGATGGCCTGCGACAGGCGCTCGTAGGCGCGCAGGCGCGTGTCGGCCTGCTGCTCCATGACGGCGGCGACCGTCTGCTGCTTGAGCTTCTCCAGCTCGTCCTCGGGGAACGAAGGCTCGCGCAGCATCTCCGCGAGCGCGCCGAGCAGCACGGGGAAGTCCGCGGCGAGCGAGCGACCCGATAGCTGCACGGCGAACGGGTCGGCGGAAAAATCCAGCTCGGCCCCGACGGCTTCGAGGTCGCCGGCCAGCTCCAGCTTCGTGCGGCGGCGCGTGCCGCGTTCGAGCATCCCGGCCGTCAGGCGCGCGAGGCCCGGCTTGTCGCGCGGCTCGAAGTAGGAGCCGGCGCGCAGGCTCCCGCGGACGGAGACGGTCGGCGTCGCGCTGTTCTCGAGGACGACGAGCGCCGCGCCCGTCTCAAGCTCGGTCCGCGAGACGCGCGCGGCGACGCCTGAACGGGCCGCGCCCGCTTCGCCCGCCGGCCGCGCCGCGCTCACAGCGCCGGAAGTCATTCCGCCTGAGAGGCCGTCGCCGCCCGCCCCGAGGTCGTCCGGCTCGTGATGGTACTTGAAGCCGTGCGGCCGCGGCCTCGCGGCAGGCCGGGAGCCGGCGACACGAACCGAGCCCGCCCCGCCCGACCCGTTCGCGCCGTTGCCCTTCGGGATGAAGTAGCCGACCGTGCGGTTATCTTCGTTGAGGTACCTGGCGGCGACGCGGCGCACGTCGCCCGCCGTGACGCGGGCGACGCTCCGCGCGTAGGACTGGTAGAAGCGCCAGTCGGCGACGGACTCGGCCTCCGACATCTGCGCGGCGACGTTGTGCGTGCCGTCGCGCTCGTAGGCGACGGCCGCCGCGATCTGCCGCTTCGCCTTCGAGACCTCGTCGTCGGTCGCCTCGCGCGCGGCCCGCTCGGCCTCGCGGTGGATGACCTCCTCGACGCGCTCCGGCTCGACGCCGGGGCGGGCCGCGACGTAGACGTTGAAGAGGCCGGGGTCCCGGAACTGATCCACGCGCGCGTCCACGCTCACGGCCAGCTCCCGCTCGACGAGCGCCTGGTAGAGCCGGCTCGTGACGCCGTTCGAGAGGGCGTGCGAGAGGACGACGAGCGGGAAGATGTCGTTCCCCGCGGGCGGGTTCTTCGCGCGCGCGGCCAGCTCCGCGTTCGAGAGCACGGTCGTCTGCCCGAGCGCGGCCGGCGTGCGGTAGGCGACCTGCACGAGCGGCAGCTCGCCGGCGCGGCGGATGCGGAGGCGGCGCTCGCCCTGCTGCGGCGGCTCGTCCGTGTAGACCTCGGGGATCGGCGCGGGCGAGGGCGGCGCGGCCCCGAAATACTTCTCGACGAGCGCGAGCGCGCCGGGGCGGTCGAAGTCGCCGGCGACGATGACGGTCGCGTTGTTCGGGTGGTAGAAGGTGTCGTAGAACTCTTTGAGCCGGGCCGTCGGGACGTTCTCCACGTCGGCGCGCCAGCCGATAGTCGGGTGGTGGTAGGGGTGCTCGCGGAAGGCCGTCGCGTAGACGGCCTCGTCTAAGACGAGCATCGGCTCGTTCTGCCCGCGCTCCAGCTCATTGCGGACGACGGTCATCTCCGACTGGCGGTCCGAGTCGGCGATGAAGGAGTTGCGCATGCGGTCGGCTTCGAGGTGCGCGGCCAGTTCGAGCGCGTCCGACGGCAGGGTCTCGAAGTAGTTGGTGCGGTCGTACCAGGTGGTCGCGTTGAAGTCGGCCCCGACGCGTTGGAGCGTGGCCGCGATCTGCGTGCGCCGCTCCTTGTTGAAGGTCGGCGTCCCCTTGAAGAGCATGTGTTCGAGGAGGTGCGTCGCGCCGGTGTGGCCGACCGCCTCGTTGCGCGAGCCGACGCGGTAGAGGACGAGGAAGGTGACGACCGGCGCGACGCGGTTCTCGACGAGCAAGAGCTTCAGCCCGTTGGCCCGCAGGCGGTACTCGCGCACCCCCTCCTCTTCCGCGACGAACTCGACGCCGTCGGGTGTCTGCTCCTTCTGCACGATTGAATCCCTCTCCTCGTGTGCCCGGCGAAACCGGCGGCCCGCCGCGGGCCGAAACCTCCCGCGTGACGACGCCCCCCGCTGTCGGCGACGTGAGGCTGACCGGCGTTGTCTGTTGATGCGGCGCGGCTATGCTAACAAATCGCCGCGCGGGAGTGAAAGCGGCGGCGCGGAAGTTCATGATTTTGGATTCGCACTCACGAATTTCGTTGACCGATCTGCCGGCGGTGAGTAACATGCCCGCGTCACGCTTTGCGCTAACCGTCTTCCACCTCCCGTAAGCTCCAAGCCGCCTCCCGCGAACGAGGCCGCCTCATTTCAACCCTATGCCGCGCCGTCACCCGCCCTCCCGCCGGGACTCCCATCCCCGAACTGCCCCAAGCACCCACCGGCCGGGCTGTCCGCGTCGCAGACGAGGACAGCCCCTGTCAAAAGAAAGGAGTAAGTCATGTCTCACCGACTCCGCCGTCTTTCCGCCGCGGCCCTGCTCGCGCTGGCAGCGGTCTTAACCTCAGTCACCTCCACGGCCCAGACCGGCGTCACGTGGACGAGCCTCGTGAACGCGACCACCTCGGGCAGCGGCCTGACGCCGACCGCCGCCGGCGGCCGGGGCGAGTCATCCCAATCCGTCCCCACGGGGAACGGCTCGCTCAAGGTCGTCGCCTGGTCTTCGGGCGACGGCAGCTACACGCAGTTCGGGCTCGCCAACGGCGCCTTCACCGGGAGCGGCTCGGAGATAGACTACGGCTGGCTCACCTACGGCACGGTCGCCAACTGCCGCAAGGACGGAAGCTCCCTGAACGGCCTCATCAACATCGCCAACGGCGACACGCTGGAGGTCAGGATCAACGGCACCACCGTCGAGTACTACCACAACACGACCCTCGTCTGGTCGCTGACGAACCAGACCCTCTCCTACCCCTACCGCGGCGTCGCCTTCTTCAGCGCCGCCACCAGCCCGCCCATCTCCAGCGCGACCATGACCGGCATGGACAACCTCGTCGCGCCGACCTCCCTGGCCGCGGCCAACGGCGCCGGCAACAACATCAACCTCTCCTGGGCCTACACGGGGACGGGGCAGGCCGGCTTCAAAATCGAGCGCAAGCTCGGGCGCAACGGCACCTACACGCAGATCGCCACGGTCGGCGCGGCCGCCCGCACCTACGCCGACACCGGCACCAAGACGGCCAACCGCGTCTACGCCTACCGCGTCCGCGCCTACAAGACCGGGGCCGACGGCCCGTACTCGGCCTTCGTCCAGGCGACGACGCCCTACACCGGCAGCGGGTCGTTTAAGACCGACCGCGCCGTCTACGCCGAGCCGGCGCTCCCGCCGCTGCCGCACGCCGGCGGCAAGTGGCGCGACGAGGTCTTCGGCACCGAGATCATGCGCGCCACCGACGAGGACGACTTCCCGTCGCCCGGCGTCTCGACCTTCTACTCCCACTGGCCGACCTTCAACGCCGACAACACGCGGATGCTCGTCCGGGTCGGAAACGGCGACGCCATCCTCAAGGACTTCGACCCGGTCAACTTCAAGGTCGGGGCCAAGTCGGCCCTGCCGCGGCTGCCGGGCGGGTTCTCGGTCAACTGGGAGGGGGCCACCTGGTCGAACACCGACCCCAACATCATCTACTGCCACCCCAGCTACTACGACGGCGGCATGAAGCTCTACAAGTACGACGTGCGCGTCGGCACCTCCGCCGGCTTCACGCAGATGTACGACTTCAGCTCTTACAACGAGGGCAACGACCTGCTGCGGCAGATGTACGTGAGCGGCGACGACAAGGTCTTCTGCTTCCTCCACGTCCGCGCCGGCCTCAACGACGGCGGCCCGGCCTACTACTTCGTCTACCGCCACCTGCCGACGCCGGCCGTGCTCTACCACAACCCGGCGAGCGCCTACGCCGGCGGCATCAACGAGGTGCACGTGGACAAGACGGGGAAGTGGCTCTCCATCGCCCTCAACCAGGACCAGCCGGACGGCACGCGCACCCGCTACCTGAACATCGCGACGGGCGCCGTCGAGGCCATCCAGCAGAACGGCATCGAGCGGCCGGGCGGGCACGGCGACATCGGCACCGCGCGCGACGCCGGCTTCGACCGCTGGGGCGACGGCGTCCAGGTCAGGCAGTACACAGACCTGCACAACCCCTTCACCACTTACCTCTACCACACGGCCGCCGGCCAGGCCGACTGGACGCAGGACTTCCACGGGAGCCTGCTCTCGAACAACGAGGACTGGCTCACCATCGGCACCTACGACGACAAGGACATCCGCGACCTGCCCGACTACGGCATCTTCGAGGACGAGATCGCGCAGGTCACGCTCGACGGCAGCCACCGCATCCGCCGCATCGCGCACACGCGCAGCAACATCGCGGCCGACGCGCCGGTCGCCGGCGAGATCACGCCCAGCGACTCGAATGGCTACTGGGCGATGCCGAAGCCGACCATCTCGAAGGACGGCCGCTTCATCGCCTTCAACTCGAACTGGGAGAACTCGGGCCGCTACGACGTCTTCGTCCTGCGCGTCCCGCGCGCGCCCTTCCTCGCCCTCCAGGACGACTTCAACGACAACTCCCGCGACGTGAAGAAGTGGACGGTCGCCCTGCTCGGCTCGGCCGTCTCCGACCCCAACGTCCCCGTCGTCGAGCAGAACCAGCGGCTCGAGATGACGCCGCTGACCGGCGCGACCGGCGGCCACTCGAACGGCTACTCGACCGCCACCGTCATAGACATGACGAACAAGCGCGCCTCGGTCGAGGTCGTGCAGGCGACGAACGCGGCGAGTTGGGCCAACACCGTCCTCTCGCTCGCCACCGACAACGGCTGGTATCGCTTCCTGACCGAGCACGGCCTGCTCTACATGGAGCAGAACATCAACGGCTCGATCACAGGGGCCACGCCCATCGCCTACAGCCCGACGCAGCACCGCCACTGGCGCATCCGCCACGACGGGTTCTCCGACACCGTCTACTGGGAGACCAGCCCCGACGGCGTGACCTGGACGGCGCGCCACAGCGGCCCCCGCCAGTTGACGATCACCTCGATGGTGGCCGACCTCTACGTCCGCACGTGGCAGCCCGAGTCGTCGCCGGGCATGGCCGTCTTCGACAACTTCAAGTTCGAGTCGAACCCCTTCGTGGCCCGCGACTTCGGCTACGTCGGGCTGCCGGGAAGCACCACGGCCACGACGGCCGGCGTCTACACCTTCAACGCCGCCGGCGGGGGCATCTGGTACGAGAACGACGCCTTCCGCTTCATGTACCGGAAGATGACGGGCAACGGGCAGATCGTCGCGCGCGTGGCGAGCCTGCAGAACGCGCTGCCGGGGGCGAAGGCCGGCGTGATGATCCGCGAGAGGCTCGCCAACACCTCGCGCCACGCCTCGATGTTCCTCGCGGGCGACGGCACCGCGGACTTCCGCCGGCGCCTGAACGAAGACTGCAACGTCAACTGCGACACCACCAGCACGACGGCCGCCGGCGTCTCCGCGCCCCAGTGGGTGAAGCTGGTGCGTAGCGCGAACACCTTCAGCGGGTATCGTTCGAGCGACGGCGTCAACTGGCAGCTGGTCGGGACGCAGACGATCAGCATGGGCACCAGCGTCTACGTCGGCCTGGCCGTGACCAACCAGAGCACCACCGCCTCGTGCACGGCCACCTTCGATAACCTGAGCGCCCCGGGGCCGCAATAGAAGAGCCGGGCCGGCCCCCGCGTCAGGACGCGGGCCGCGTTGCTTTACGGCGTAAAGCACTTGACAAGGGGGCCGGGCCGGTGTATGTTGGCCGCCGGTATGGGAGTCGTCAGGCCGTTCCAGCAGCAACAGCACGCGGAGGAGCCGCCCGCGCTGCACGACCGCGCGATGGACAACCTCCGCTTCATCCGCGAGGCGATGGAGCGCGCCTCTTCGTTCACGGCCGTGCCGGGCTGGGGGCAGGCGGCCATCGGGCTGACGGCGCTTTTGGCCGCGCTCGTCGCCTCGCAGCAGGAGACGCGCGAGGGCTGGCTGCTCGTCTGGCTCGCGGAGGCCCTGGTCTCGCTCGTCATCGCCGGGTGGACGATGTACCGCAAGGCGCGCGCGGCCGAGACGCCTCTGCTCTCGCGGCCGGGCCGCAAGCTCGCCAGCAACTTCGCGCCGCCGATGGTGGCCGGCGCGCTCCTTACCATCGTCTTCTACAGGGCCGGGCTGACGGCGACGCTGCCCGGCCTTTGGCTTCTGCTCTACGGGACGGGCGTCGTCACGGGCGGCGCCTTCTCGGTGCGCCCCGTCCCCGTCATGGGGCTCTGCTTCATGTTCGTCGGGGCCGGCGCGCTCTTCTGCCCGCCCGCGTGGGGCGACGCCTTCCTGGCCGCGGGCTTCGGGCTGCTCCACGTCGTCTTCGGGCTCCACATAGCGAGGTGTTACGGTGGCTAGACAAAACGCACTGGCGAAAGAGAGAGGCAGGAAGGCCGGCGCGCGCGCCGACGCACAGAGTAATTTACGCGGCCAGCGGCGCAACTTGGCGGCCGAGAGCCAGCCGGCGGCCGGCCCCGCCACGGCGGCCGAGCTCGACCGCCTCATACACGAGCGCGTCCGCCTCGCCATCGTCAGCGCCCTCGCCGTCAACGAGTCCCTCACCTTCAACGAACTCAAACAACTCCTGAACACCACGGACGGCAACCTGAGCGTGCACGCGCGCAAGCTCGAAGAGGCGCAGTACGTCGTCTGCCACAAGTTCTTCGAGGGGCGGACGCCGAAGACCGAGTACCGCCTGACGGCCGCCGGCCGCCGCGCGCTGGAGAATTACCTCGGCCACATGGAGACCGTGATCCGCGCGGCGCGGGGCGGCTGACGCCCGCCGCGCCAAAAATTTTTGCGCGGTTGCTTTATAGTATAAAGTAATTTGCAAAAGACGTGGTGCTGGGTCAGGGTTAAAAGGGGGGAGGTGAAGGTGAGGCATTGCATGTGGTGCGGGAGGCGGCGCGTGCGCGCGGCCCTGAAGGTCGCGCTGCTGATGTTGCCGGCGGGCTTCTGGGCGGCGGTCTTCGCGTCGCTGGCCGGGGGGCGCGCACTGGAGCGGCTGTCGTTGATTGCGGATTGGGGGCTGTGGGTCGCGGGTACGTGGTGAAAGAGGGGTGCCCGCGGCCGGACGCGAACCAGCGATCTTTGTCTCGCGCGCCCGGTACGCGGAGGGGCGAGGGTTATCCACGGCGGCGGGCGTGGGCGTCACGCTCGAAAGGTTCGGGCCGGCGGGGTCAAATGTGAAAAGGGTTTGAGCGCGCGCACGCCGCGCGGGGCGTGCGCGCGGCCCTGAAATGAGCGGGGAGGGGAGATGACGGAGAGGACGAAGCTCGGGTTGTGCGTGTTGGGGGCGGGTCTGATGCTCGGCCTTCTGGGCGACGCGCTGCTGCGCGCGGAGCCTTGGGGTTTGAACGTGCCGCTGTGGGTCGGCGCGCTGGCGGCGGCGGCCGCGACGCTCCACAGGCGCGGGGGCTTTGCGGCCGCGCGCGACGGCCGCTGGCTGATGCCTTGCGCGCTGGCGTTCGCGGCCGCCTTCGCGTGGCGCGACTCGGTAACCTTGAGGCTCCTGGACGCGTTCGCGATCCTCGCGCTGCTGGCGCTGGCGCTGCTGCGCGCGCGGGGCGGCCTCGTCCGCCGCGGCGGGGTGACGGACTACCTGCTGGCCTCGCTCGCGTCGGGCGCGCACGCGGCGTTCGGGTCGCTGCTGCTCCTGTTCGAGGACATCAAGTGGGGCGAGATTCCGCGCGAAGGCTGGTCGCGCCACGTCGCGCCGGCGCTGCGCGGGCTGGTGATCGCCGTGCCGCTCGTGCTCGTCTTCGGCGCGCTCTTCGTGGCGGCCGACGCCGTCTACGAGGGCCTCGTCAACCACACCTTCGACTTCGAGGCGGAGAGCGTCGCCTCGCACGTCCTGCTCTTCGCGGTCTTCGCGTGGCTGAGCGCCGGCTTCCTGCGCGGGATGTTCCTGGGCCGCGGGCCGCGCGATGCGCGGGCGCCGGCTTACGTCCTCCTCGGCTTCAGCGTGAACGGCCGCGACGCCGCCGCACTCACAGGCGCGCCCGCGCAGGCGGCGGCCGCGCGTGCGGCCGAGCCGAAGAACGTGAGCGCGGTCGAAGCCTACGCCGCGGCTGAAGCCGACTGCGGGGTGGAGAGCGGCGCGGGCGCAGCGGAGGAAGCCGGTGAGGTGAAGGCGACGGGCGAGCGCCCGCCGGCGGACGCGCCCCGCGCGGGCTCCGACGCCGCGGCGGCCTTCTTCGCGGAGGCCAGCGCGGAGCAGAGGCGTGCGGCCGTGGCGGCGCAGGCGGCCGGGGCGAGGAAGGCCGCGACGCATCCCGCGCGCGCCGGGCTGTCGCTGGGGATCGTCGAGGTCGGCGTCGCCTTGGGACTGCTCAACGCGCTCTTCCTGAGCTTCGTCGCCGTGCAGTTGCGCTACTTCTTCGGGGGCGCGCGCGTGGTGCTCGAATCGGCGGGCCTGACCTACGCGGAGTACGCGCGGCGCGGGTTCTTCGAGTTGGTGTGGGTGGCGGCGCTGGTGCTGCCGCTTTTGCTCGCGGCGCACTGGCTGCTGCGGAAAGAGAACCCGGCGCACGAGCGAGTCTTCCGCGCGCTCGCGGGCGGCCTGCTCGTGATGCTCTTCGTCATCATGGCTTCGGCCCTCGGGCGGATGCGGCTCTACCAGAGCGAGTACGGGCAGACGGAGCTGCGCTTCTACACGACGGCCTTCATGGGCTGGCTCGCGGCCGTCTTCGTGTGGTTCGCGCTGACGGCGCTGCGCGGCGCGCGCGAGCGCTTCGCGTGCGGCGCGCTGGTCGCCGCGCTGGCAGTCCTCGCCGCGCTGCACGTCGTCAACCCGGACGAGCACATCGTGCGGACGAACGCGGCGCTCGCGGGGCCGGGCCGCGGCTTCGACGCGCCCTACGCCGTCTCGCTCGGCGCGGACGCCGTGCCGGCGCTCGTCGAGACGCTGCCCGAACTGACGCCGCACGACCGCGCACGCGTCTCGCTCCGGCTGCTGGAGTGGGGCGGGCGGCAGGGCGGCGACTGGCGCTCCTGGAACTGGTCGAGGGCCGCCGCGCGCCGCGGCGTCCGCGATAACGAAGCGATGCTGCGCGAGTGGGCGAGGCAAGGCTCGAGCCCCGGCGTCGCCGCGGAGCGCGCGGCCTACGTCGCGCCGTGAGGCGCCGAAAGCCGCCGCGCCTCGGCCGATGTCAAGAGCCTCGAACGCGCGGCGACGTACCGTTTCGATATTCGGCGCGGCGCGCGAGTCCTGTTTGAATACCGCACGGCCGGCCCCGCCGCGAACCCCCGCCCGCGGACTTAAACCGAATAATTTTTCCATTTACGGCGCGGCGGCGGCGCGGTCTGGAATTTGCAGCCTCGCCCGTCAAGCCGGCCGCCCGCGGGCCGTGCGCGCCCCGGCCGGGGCGGTTCAAGGGGGGCGGACGAGGGAGGTGAGTCGTTTGGCAGGGCGCAGGTTTTTGGGTTTGGCTCTGCTCTGTGTGCTGCTGGGGCAGGCCGCGTGCGGCGGGCTGTTTTTGACCGGGGGCTTGCGCGGGCCGCGCTACAGCGGCGGCTTCAACCTCTTCAGCCCGGAGCAGGACATCGAGCTGGGCAAGGCTTCGGCCGCCGAGGCGGCGCGCGAGGCGCGGCCGATCAGCGACGAGCGCGTCGCGGCCTACGTCCGCCGCGTCGGCGCGCGGCTGGCCGCGCACGCGCCGGGCTACGAGTTCCCTTACCAGTTCACGGTCGTTGACGCGCCCGAGGTCAACGCCTTCGCCTTCCCCGGCGGCTACGTCTTCATCAACGCCGGGGCGGTCGCGGCGGCGCAGAGCGAGGGCGAGCTGGCCGCCATCCTCGCGCACGAAATCTCGCACGTCGCGCTGCGGCA
The DNA here is from genome assembly GCA_035947355.1 of Pyrinomonadaceae bacterium. GTDB lineage: Bacteria > Acidobacteriota > Blastocatellia > Pyrinomonadales > Pyrinomonadaceae > QHXN01. Next base: position 12,743 of record DASZKF010000547.1, read on the forward strand.
CGGCACCCGCCAGGCTTCGAAGGCTTACCTCGCGAAGGCCGGCATGCACATCCTCGACAGTCTGACGGGCGGGCGCGAGAGCGAACTGGGCAGACTCCTCGCGGCCCTGGGCGGCGCGGGCGCCGACATGGTCTTCAACGAGCTCGGGCGCACGTCCGAGACGGAGGCCGACCTCGAAGGCGCGCGGCTGATGGCCGCCGCCGGCTACGACCCGCGCGAGATGGCGCGCTTCTTCGAGAAGCTCGGCGAGTCGGGCGGCTGGCGCGCGCCGCAGACGCCGAGCGACCACCCTGACCCCGGCAGCCGCGTCGCCGCCATCAACCAGTCCCTCTCCGCCCTCCCCGCCCTCCGCCTCGCCAAGCGCAACCCGGAAGAGTTCCGCCAGATCAGGAAGCGGCTCAGGGGGTATTAAGTTTCGGGTTGCGGGTTTCGAGTTTCGAGTTAAAACAACTTCTCATCGAAACTCGTCAGGTGAAAATCACGAACTCGAAACTCGAAACTCGTAACTCGAAACTTGAGTCAGGTGATGAGGTCGAAGTCGCCGGCGAGGACGCGCTCAATCTTGCCGGTGCGCCAGCCGCGCAGCGAGTCGCGGACGAGGGGCGAGGGCTCTTCGCGGTAGCGGCGGACGATCTGCGGGGGCGACGTGTCTTCGGCCTCGAAGGCACGTTCGGCCTGGCGGCGCAGCGCGTCGGGGCCGTGGCCCGCGGGCTCGTCAGGCTGCGCGACGACGCGGACGCGCACGCGCGCGCGGTTGAAAGACTTCTCGTCCTGCGGCGTCTCCAGGACGTGCAGGCCCGCCTCGCGGCTCAGCAGCGTGAAGGCCGCGTAGCCCGAGACGGCGAGCAGCGCCTCGTAGGGTTGTTGGCCCTCGGCGGCGGCGTCGCCCGCGCCCGCCCCGCCCGCCTCGGCGAGCAGCGCGAAGCGCATCCGGCGTTTCTCGGCCCAGCCGCGATACATCTCCGTGAGGCGGCGCGCGAAGCGCTCGCTCGTCTCGCGGTCGGTGCCAGGCTCGTCGCCCGCGCGGACTTGCAGGAAGGCGTCGCGCGGGTGGCCGGCCTCCAGCCCGCGGCAGGCGGCGTCGAGCAGGTAGAGCTGTTCGGCGAGCCGGCCGACGAGGTCTGCCGGGTAGCGCTCGCGGTCGCCGCGCAGGCGCGCGAGGAGCGAGCCGGCCGTGTCCAACCCCGCCTCGACGCGATCCATGTACTCGGCCAGGCCGAGCACCGTGAAGCGTTCGGGCGAAGTCCAGAAGCCGGGCTGCTGCGTCTGCTCCAGCGCCTCACTCTTGCGCCTTCGCCAATCCTCCGACTCGGCACGCCCCGCCACCTCGGCGAACCTCGCGTGCAGGTAGCGAACCTCCCCGCGCGTGCCCCGCGGGTCGAACGCGATGCGCTCCAGGCTCAGCTCGGCCTCGGCCTCCGCCGGCAACTCCTCTTCGGGCGCGGGCACGGCCGCCGCCGCCTCGCCGGCCGGCGGCGCGTCCGGGTCTACGAACTCGACGGCGAGCGACTGGCCGTCGTCGGCCGCGCGCACGAAGAGGAACTGGTCGCCCTCGGGGAACTGGTGGTTGACGATGGTGACGGCGAGCGGCGAGAGCAGGTAGCGCTCGACGGCGCGCTTCAAGGGGCGCGCGCCGAGGTCGGCCGTGAAGCCCATCTCCAGCAGAAAGTCCACGGCCGACTCGTCCCACTCGACCGCCCACTGCCGCGTGCGCAGGCCGCGGCGGCCGAGCACGTCCTGAAGCTCCTTGCGCAGGAGGTCGCGCATGACGGCGCGCCCCAGAGGGCGGAAGACGACGACGCGGTCTATGCGGTTGACGAACTCGCGGCGGAAGGCGCGCGCCACCGCCCGCTCGACCGAGCCGGCCGCGAACTGCGCCTGCTCCTGCGAGAAGCCGATGCTTGCTCCGTGCGGGAGCGTCGCGCCGAGGTTCGAGGTCATGATGAAGACGGCGTGGCGGAAGTCGGCCGTGTTGCCGCGCCGGTCCGTCAGGCGGCCGTCGTCGAAGACTTGCAGGAAGAGGTCCCAGACCTGCGGGTGCGCCTTCTCGAACTCGTCGAGGAGGACGACCGAGAAGGGCTGGCGGCGGACGGCGTTGACGAGGGCCGCGCTGTCGCTCGTCTCACTCGATTCGCCGAGGATGCGGTCGAGCGAGTCGGGCGTCTGGAACTCGCTCATGTCGAGGCGGATCATCCGCTCGGGCGAGCCGAAGAGAAACTCGGCGAGCGTCTTGGCGATCTCGGTCTTGCCCGTGCCGGTCGGGCCGACGAAGAGGAAGACGCCCTGCGGCCGCGTCGGGTCGGTGAGGCCCGCCTTGATCATCGCGACCCGCTCGACCAGACAGTCAACGGCTTCAGGCTGGCCCAACACGCGCTGCTCGAAGAAGGCGCGCAGCTCCGCGAGGTCGAGCCCCTCGCGCTCGTCGAGGATGGAGACGGGCAGGCCCGTCAACTGCGAGAGCGTGACGAGCAGGTCGTCGAGCGTCAGCGCCCGCGCGGCGTAAGCCGCCCCGTCCTCGGCGAGGAGGCGGCGGCGCGTCGCTTCGAGGAAGAGCAGGAGGTTGCCGGGCGCGGCCTTATCGCCGAGGTACTGCTTGGCGAGCTGGAGAGCCTCGCGCAGGGTCTCGTCGGAGACGCGCGGCGCGGCCGCGGCTCCTTCGGGCGCGAAGCTCTCGGCCCAGCGGCGGCCGAGTTCCAGAGTCTCTTCGTCGCCGAGCGGCGCGACCCGGAAGGTCTGCACCGCCGTGCGCAGCTTGGGCCTGAGCCGCATGAGCTGCACGTAGGCGGCCGACGGCACCTCGCCGACGAGCCTGACGGCGCCGGCCTCGATGGAAGGCAGAAGCAGGTCGAGCAGGCCCACGGGGCTGAACTGGTGGCGGCCGGCCCACAGCGTCTCGTGGAAGTTCGGCACGACCCAGAGGACGCGCCGACCTCCGAGCTGGCGGACGAGCGACTGCACGCGCGCTTCGAGCTGGCCGATGTACTGCTGGCCGGCGAGCACGTCGGCGGCGCCCGCCTCGAAGACGATCCACCGCTCGCCGAACAGTCGCTCGGCGAGCGCGCGCACCAGGGCGGTCTTGCCCGTGCCGGCGTCGCCGACGAGCAGCACCGAGCGCGCCGGCTCGCGCTTGACCGCGGCTTCGAGTTCGGCGACGCGGGCGCCGACGGCGGGCGTCACGAAGACCGGCCCCTCGGCCCCGGACTCTTCGCGCCCGCCCGGCTCCCACACCCGCCCGACCGTCCGCAGGAACTCGACGGCCGAGCGCGCGCCGAGCCAGGAGGAGAACTCGCTTGCGACCCCTTCCGGGAGCGCGTCGCCGAGGTCTTCGAGCAAGGCTCCGAGGTCGGAGAGCTGCGCCTCGTCGGCGCGCCGCCGCGTGACCTCTTCGACGAGCGCGGCCGCCGTGACCTCGTCGCCCGCGGCCACGCGCCGGGCGACGAACTCGCGGAGCGCGCTCAAGGGGACGTAGTCGCGCCAGGTGCCGTTGAGCGCCGCGAGCAGGCGCGCGAGGACGGGCCGTCGCGCGTGCGCTTCGAGGGCGCGCAGCGCGAAGAAGCGCTGCCAGTGCCAGCAGTCGTTGACGTGCTCGATGAGGCGTTCGGCGGCCGAGCCCTCGCGGTCGGGGCGGAGCGCGAGCGCTTCGAGCGCCATGCAGGCGAGGACGCCGTTCGGGCTGACGGCGTGGAGGATGAGTTCCTGCGTCGTGTGCTCGCCTCGGCAGAGCATCTCGACGCCGCGCCGGAACGTCTCGTCGGGCAGAAGCTCGCGCGGGTGCGTCGTCCGCTGGTAGAAGTCGTCGAGACTCCAGGCGAGCGCCTGCGCCTCGTCGGCGGAATCCGCGGGCGCGGAGACTTCGGCCGGGTCTGAGACGGCCGGGCCGCGCCTGCCGTCGTGGCCGTCGCCGGCCGCCGCCTCGGCCGGCCCTTCAAGCGCGGCGAGCAGGGCGCCCGCCGCGTCGTCCGGCGACGTGCCCGCCGCCGGCCCCTCTTCAAGCCCGCGCGGCCCGTCGGCCGCCTCCTCCTCGCGCGACTTCAGCGCGGCCCGACGCCTTTCGGCCTCCAACTGCTCGCGCAGCGCCGACATCGCGCGCGCGTGGCGCTCGCGCGCGAGTGCCAACTCGCGCTCGGCCTGCCCGCGCCCCGCCTCCGAGGCGCGCAGTCGCGACAGCGCGAACCACACCGCGCCGACGCTCAGCAGGCTCAGGATCAGGAGTCCGGCGGTCAGCATTGGCTTTGACGAGGGCCGCGCGCGGGCGGCGGACCGGGGGAGCGCGCCGGGAGACGGAGGCGGCGATGGTAGCACAACGCCGGCAAGTTTCGAGTTGCGGGTTTCGAGTTTCGAGTTACAGGCAAGTAAACCACAGAGACACGGAGGCACAGTTAAAGAGATAAAACTGTGCCTCCGTGTCTCTGTGGTGAATCTTCTACCCGACGATTGCCTGTCTTCGAACTCGAAACTCGAAACCCGCAACTCGGAACTTTATTTTGCCCTGAAAAGAGATTGCGCCGCCGGCACCCGAAGGAGCGGCGGCGCAATCTGAATCCCGGAGAACCGCCGAAGCGGTTCGAGGGATGTGGCAGCCCCGCATGTACACGCAAGGGCTGCCGATTTATATCCCGGAAAGCGCGCTAGCGGTTAGCGCCCGCCGGTCGGCCGGATTCGCTTGCGCGAACCCCCCGGTTGCTTGAACCCGAACCCGCTTGCGCGGGCCCGTTTGTTACTCGAACCGGGTGCCGTTTGGTTTTTGTTGTGGTGGCTTTCCTCCACCGCCGGTTTACGTTCCGGCGGAACGAGGCCCAACCGAAGTTGGGCGGCGTCGCCACTCCGAAGTTGATCACACCTCGAAGCGCCTGCGCGTTTTTATCCGCGCAGGCTCGGGAGGGTCTGCCGACCTTCCCGAGGCCAAGCCTTTCGGCTTCAGCGCGGGCGTCACTGGCAACGAATCGAACCGCTCGCCGTTGCCCTCAGTCCAGGGCGTTGCCGCCCCTTCCTGCCGATCCCGTGCTGGTCGCGGCCCCCTTGAGAACCGCGACGGGAGGCGAACTATACGCACGGCACCGCACACTGTCAAGAGGTATTTCGAAAAAAAACGCTCGTATTCAGAATGATCATCAACAGGCGATTTCCACAGGTGGAAAACTCATCTGCGGCCTGTGGAAAACTCACGCGCCGGGCCTGCCGCGGGGCGGCGGCGGGGGGCCTTGCGGCAGCTTCTCGACGAGGTGGTCGAAGGTGAGCCAGAGGCTCCAACTGTGGTGATAGAAGGCGACGGGGAAGAGGGCCGCCGCGGCGAGTAGGGCCGCGAGCATCGCCCGGAAGTCGAAGCCGGCGACGAGCACGCCGCCGACGTAGATGAGGAGGATGACGGCCTCGGTCGTCACCACGTTGATCGCAATCGCCCCGACGAAGAAGCCCTCCTCTCGCTTGAAGAGCACGCCGCACGCGGGGCAGCGGTCTTTCACCTGGAAGGGTCGCAGGACGATGGAGGCCAGCCCGCAGGCCGGGCAGCGCAGCAGCAGGCAGCGTATCAGGGCGGCGACCATCGGGACTCCTCTTAACGCGCGGCCGCCGTCGGGCCGTTCCTGCGCTCGTAGATGACGTAGCCGTCGCCCTCGGCGGCCACGGCGTATTCGGCCTCGATCTGTCGGTACAGCTCGGGGAAACTGCGCGGCGAGCCGGCGGCGGGGAACCAGGGCTTGTTCGCCTTCACCTCGACGATGAAGCGCGGGGCGGACTGCCTTAACTGCCCGAGGAACTCACGCCGCAGCCCCTGTATGAGCGGCGAAGAGGTGTGATGGTAGAAGTGGTAATCGTACATGAACTCCGTCGCCAGTGGGGCGCGCGCGAGCAGAAGGGCGTGCACCGCGCCGTTCGCCCAGTCGAGCGGCTGGACCGTGTCCGCAGGCCCGAGCCGCGAACGCAGCACGGCCGCCATCTCGTCAACCCGCCCGCCCTTCGGCGGCGCGACCCGTTGGCCGGGGCCGAGCGCCTTCAAAGTCGAGACCGAATACCTCGGCAGGTTCAGTTGCAGGCAGAGGGCCGCGCCGAAGACGACGACCGGCAGAAGGGCTTTGAGCTCCGGGGCGGCGTCGCCGCGCGCGCCGGCCGGCGTCGCGAAGAAGCACAGGCCGGCGGCGAGCGAAAGGAAGTATGCGGTCGGCATGAAGTGGTAGTCCCAGAACTTCCCGCCGAGCGCAGGGTAGACGAGGTAGGCCAGGGCGCAGAGGGCGAGCGCCGCGAAAGACAGATCGGTCTCGCGGCCGCGCGCAGGCTGAGTGACGAAATGGTAGCCGGCGAAGAGCCCGCACAGGAGCAGCGGCCCGTAGCCGCCGAACTGGAGCGTCTGCTCGAAGAGGTAGAGGGCGCGGTCGAAGCCCTTGAGGTCTTCCTGCGCGCCCGTCAGCGTGACGTGCAGCGGGAGGTATTCGAGGAAGATGCGCGCGAAGCCCGCGAGCGCCGAGTTCACGTAGAGCCACAGCGCGGCGAGGAGCGGCGGGGCGGAGAGCGCGAGGAGGCAGGCGGCCGCGCACCTGTAGAAGTCGCGCCGGCTCTTCGCGCGCCCCTCCCAGCGGAAGGCGACGAGCGCCCCGAAGACGAACGGCAGGCCCAGGGCGAGGTGCGGCTTGAAGACGACCGCCAGCCCGAAGAGCGCGCCCGCGGCGGCGAAGCGCCAGAGGCCCGCCGGCTCCTCGGCGCGGCGCGGCAGGCAGGCCAGCGCGCACGCGACGGGGATGACGCCGAGGTAGTCCTTCTGCAAAGACATCGTCTGCCCCTTCGAGAGGTAGACGAGGCCGAAGGTGACGGCCGCGCCGGTCGCGGACAGGCGGCCGAAGCGGCGCATGAAGGCGTAGGTCGCGCCGAGCAGCAGCGAGAGCAGCGCGAGGTCTACGAGGCGGAAGGCCGCGTCGCCGTAGCCGAAGAGCTTGACGACGAGGTGGTGGAAGGCGAACGTCCCCGGCATGCTCGTCTCGAAGACGTCTCGGTAGGGGAAGCGGCCGTGCGCGTCCATCAGGAACGCGACGTAATGGAAGAGCGGCGTGTCGTGCTCCATCCGCCAGCGCAGAGAGGCGACCGCCTGCGCGCACAAAAGCGCCGCGAGCAGGCCGAGGACGAAGTATCTCAGGAGGGCGGCGACTCCTCTGAAGTGTACGGCGGCCATCAGTTGAACTCTGACGTGCGGGAGGCGGGCTAACGCCAGAACTCACCCGCCCACGCCGCTAATACTAACAACACCAAAGAACCCGTGCCACGAGTATGAGAGGCAAGCCGGCGATGACCTGTCGGGGCGTGCGATTCACCGCAAGGTTAATTAACAGACTGAATCAAAATATTATATCCACGGCGATACAGACTATTGCGGCAAAAACAAAAAGGAAGAGCAGAAAGAGGAGTTGAAAAGAGTCACGAATCGAAGCGCGACCGCGAAGCGCTTCCAGCACTAAGCGGACGTATCCCTTGTTCGGATTTGCGGCCGGCGCCTCGGGCAACCTCGGCTCACCGAAGCAGCGATTATAATGAGAGTTGAACCGGTGTACGGCGGTCTGGAAATTTGCACTCTCATTCCTTACCACTCTGAGTGCGATGAGACAGATGAACACTCCGATTACGGATACAGAAAGGATCAGCCGGCTTTTGATTTGAGGTGAGAGTTTCTCAGTTGAGATTAAGATTACGTTTACAGAAAAAATGATGGACAGTAACCAGGAGAAGTGCTTTTCTTCCTCCCAAAGCGCTCTATGATGGTAATCCCTAACACTCTGGGCAATCTGGAGCTGTGTTAAATCAGCTGATGTGATTGAGGACTGCTCGACGGTAGGCGTTGGCGTCTCGGCTTTAGTGTCAGGACTCATAGTCAGGCCCTCGGCCTTTATTCTTACCCGACCTGGCGGTCGGCCGCCCTGCGCCCGGATTAACCGACGCGCTGCATGATAGCGGCTACCCCAGGTCTTTCCTCATCGGCACGAACTCGATGCTCACGCCGCCGCCCAGGTCGTAGGCGGCGCGCCCTTCCCCCTCGTAACCGCAAGCCCTGTAGAGTTTCACCCCCGGCAGCGTCGCCATCAGCTCCAGCGCGCGGAAGCCGGCGGCCCGCGCCGCCGCCTCGCAGGCCGCGAGGATGGCCCGGCCGATGCCCTTGCGCGCGTGGGCCGGGTGGACGAAGAAGGCCCGAATCCGCGCCGGCTCCGACGCGGGGTCGAGCGCGGCCGAGTCCCGCCCCGCGTACTGGTCGCCGCCGAAGAGCGTCCTCCTTTTGCTCCACCCGCCGCAGCCGACCAGCGCCCCGCCCGACTCGGCGACGAAGTACGTCCCGTCGAGGATCAGGTCGGTGTCCACGCCGTAGACCGAGTTGATCGCCGCCTCGATCTGCGGCCCCGTGTAGTCCCCGCGGCTGAGGCCCCTCGCCGACTCCGCGATCAGCTCTTTAATGGCCGGCCGGTCTTCGAGCCGCGCCTTCCTGATGACGTAATCCATCTGCCGCCCGGCGAGAGACGTTGCAAACCCCCGCGCCTCAGCAGCCCGAAAGGTAGAGCGAGCTGCTGCCGTAATCAATCACCGCCGCCGCGCGCGACGCGCTAGATTAAATTAGTGGCGATGTGTTTGCTGACCAGGTCAATGCCGAAGTCGTGCATCAGCCCTAAAACAATTCTCGCCTTCGACGAGGCGTGCCAGTTACTCCTGTAGAGCGGGTCGTCGTCGAAGATCACGTCGCTGCCCAAGAGGGGCAGCAGCGCCCCGACCTCCCACTCGGGGGAAAGCCCGGGGGGGATCATGAGGTTCTCCCCCTTATCGTCCGCCCGCTGCCAGCAGGCGTAAATATCTTTCGCGGGCAGCGGCGACTTCGCGACCGCCAGGAAGTTGGCCGCGATACTGCTGGCCTCCATGCAGAGGGACGTTATCTTGATGTCCTTCCGATCCAGCTCGATGTTGAACTCCTCCCTCGCCCCCCTGACGATGCTGTCGAACGGCGTCTCGTCCCCGTCGAAGAAGCGCGCCGCGCGGTGCTCGGTCGAGGGGAAGATGTAGGGGAACTGCATCTGCTCTTCGAACGAAGCCGAAACGCGCCCCCGCTGGTTGCTCACGCTCACGCGCTTACTCAGGATGACCTTGTTGTCGCCGGAGATGACCAGGCAGTGGACGGCCAGGTGGTGGGGGAAGTTCAGACTCTGGCGGTTCCCGGCTATGGAGTTGACAGACCTCCAGAACAAATCTTCCACCTCGATGTAGAAGGGCGACTGTCTTTCTTCGAGAATCCTCTGGATGCCGTGCACCAGCGACCAGTCCGTCAGCTGCGTCGTCACGGTGATCCCGCCGTGCCGGTAGTTGTTCAGGCCCTCCGTGTAGACTTCGCTCAGGCAGTACCGCGGGGTGGGGATGTAGTGCATGCGCTCGAACCTGGCGCCCATGTCCTTCTGTATTTCCTTCAGCCGGCCCTTCGGCTTGAAAAAGCTCAGCTTCTTTTCAACGAATATGTCGTGCTCGTTCCAGCCCTTTAGTTTTTCGTCGCAGGGGCTGAGCTCTATGAATATGCATTCCTCTATACACCGTTGCCTGACCAGCGCGAGCTCCTTCGGTATCCGCTCGCTCGGGGCCAGGCTGATCCGGTCTCCGGCCCCGGCCGGCGGCGCGGCGGGCCGGCCGGGCGGCTGCGCCGCGTCGTGCCGCCCGGCCGAGGCGCGCCCTTTAAAATCATTCAGCGCCTCTTCTATCTCCTCGTGGCCGTCGTACTCGACGACGTTGACCTTGTACGCCTCCCACACCCCGGCCACGGAAGCCTCGCCCCTTTTGACGAACGCGTAATGGGTGCCCGAGAAGTTATCGAACATTCTCGCTATTGACTGGAGGAGTCTGAGGATCGCCTCGTCCCTTAACCCGAACCCCATGAACAGGAGGGTGTTCTCCAGGATGGGCGTCATGAAGGAGAGCCGGTAGGCGTCGAAATCATTCGTGTAGAGCGTCTCGTAGTCCTCCCTGGTGAAGACGACGCTCTCGAATTCATCAATCGAGCCGTGAACCTTAAACAGCACCTTGCCGCCTTTATTCCTGAAGATCTCGTAAAGCTTAGACTTGTGCTGCGGCGTGACCACGAGCGGCCTCGGCTCGGTGCTGTCCTCCAGCAGGGTGTCGAAGTTCGTCGTGATGATGAGGGGCGGGTTGAGTTCCCACAGTAGCCGCTGAATCCTTTTTTCCTTACCCGTGTCGTAGGTGCCGAAGGCGCGCTCCAACTCTTCCCTGTAAATGTCCCGGCCGAGCTTCTCCTCCGCCCTCTGCGCCGCCTCCAGGTACTCGCCCTCCTTCGCCAGGTACGTGATCAGCTCGTAGTTCTGTCGCTTCTCTGCCCGGCACCTCTCAACCAGGCGGTCAATCGCCTCGCCCCAGGTGGGCAGCCCGAAGGGGAGCGAGAGCCCCGACCCGACGAACGGGATGCACTTGTGGTTGCGCAGCGCCGCGAGGAGCGAGGCCGGGATATTCTGGGACAGCCTACTCATGGGGTTGCAGCCTCACCGCGTCCTACAGGACGCCGAACTTCGTCCTCAACTCGTGTACCGTCCGCCTGACGCCCTCCTCCAGTCTGACTTCAGGCGCGTAGCCCAACTCGCGCCGGGCCAGGCCGACGTCGGCGATGACGGACGCCACGTACCCCGCGGGCGGGGCGACAAAATACGGTTCGGCGCGGGCGCCGACTTCCCGGTTGAGCAGATTGATGACCTCTAAGAACGAGCTCCCCCTGCCGGTTCCGATATTAAAGAGACACTCTTCGCTGTCGGTTTCGAGCGCTCGGATCAGGGCGGCGACGATGTCGTCCACGAAAACGAAGTCCCTGATCTGCCGGCCGTCGCCGTAGACGACCGGGCGCTCGCCCTCCGCGATGTACCGGAGGAACCTCGTCAACGGGCTGGAGTACGCGCCCTTATACCACTCACCCGGCCCGTAGCCCGTGAATATCCTTAACACCTTCACGTCGGCGCCCTTCAGATTATATAAGAAGCATAACCTCTCGCACTCGACTTTGGCGGCCGCGTAGGCGTTCGGCGGGTGCGGGAGCTGGCGGCCCTCCGTGACGGGCTGCCTGGAGTCGCCGTAGAGCGTGCAGGTCGAAGGGAAAACGACCCTCCCGCGGAAGTTCTTAAGTATGTTAGTGAGGCCCGCGACGGACTGCGACCACGCCTGCTCATGGCCCTCGACGTACATCAGGGCGCTGGACGGCGAGCCTAAATGAACCACCCCGTCCGCGCCGGCCAGGGCGGCTTCTAACAGGGCCTCGTCCGTAACGTCCTGCCCCAGCCTCAGGTCGAACGGGATCACGTCGTACCCGGCGGCCTTTAAGCCGGCGGAGAGGGCGCCGCCTATAAAGCCTTCCGATCCGGTTACCAGCACTGAGTCCATCGCGGGTTGTCTTCATGCGGGCCTGAGAGTTTGCGAAGCGCGCGAGCGAGGTCCTAATCTTTACTAGAGTAGTCCGGCAATTGCAACAGAATTAGCCGGGCGGCCGGCCCGGCGCCGCCCCGTTGGTCGGCCGTTTCAGACTTCCCTCCGCAGGGTTTATAATCTCCCTTCTCATACTTCTATCGAGCGTAACAGTTAAGGAGCGAAGATGACGGCTGGAGAAGAGAAGACGACGAAGCGCCCGGCGCGCGTACGCTTCGGCGGGCGCGTCCTGTTCCTGACCGAGGACGTGTCGCTCATCAGGCGGCAGCTCGAGGCGGGCGAGGATTTGGAGTTCGACCCCGAGCGGCCGCTGATGAACAACATCTCGACCGACGAGATCACGCCCGGCTGGGTCTGCTTCTACTACGACGAGACGCTGGGCGAGTACGTCTACGTCGGGATGCGCGAGGGCGCGGTCAAGAAGGACGAGGTCAAGCGGGGCGGCTTCTCGGTCGTCGTCTCCGGCCTCTCGAAGGGCTGCGGCTCTTCGCGCGAGACGGCCCCGTTCGCCGAGAAGGCGGCCGGCGTCGAGCTGGTCGTCGCCCGAACCGTCGAGAAGATTTACGGCCAGAACTGCCAGAACATAGGGCTCCTGACCTCGACCGACTTCGGCCTGGTTGAGCGCATCCGGCGCGGCGAGGAGATTCCGCTCGAAGAGTTCACGCGCGGCCTCGACCCCATCTCGAAATCAATCGTCGAGTACGGCGGCCTCTTCAACTACAACAAGGCGCGGCTCGCCGGGCGCGTCACGCCGCCGGCGATAGAGACGGGGCGGCGGCCGATGAACATCGTCGAGAAGATCATCGCGCGCCACGCCTTCGTCCGCGCGGGCCGGGTCGGCGTCGAGGCGGTCAGGCCGGGCGACGCGCTCTTCGCCGTCGCGGACGTGCGCTTCTCGCACGAGTACGTGACGCCTATGGCCGAGAGCCTGTTCAAGCAGGCCCTGGGTAAGGACGCGCGCGTCACCGAGCCGGAGTCCGTCTACGCCTTCCGCGACCACCTCACCTTCCTCGGCCGCGTGATGTCGGAAGACAAGAAGAAGATGGGCCTGCTCGAGCGCGCCGACGGCCTGGCCGTCACGCAAGGGCGCTTCACCGAGGAGCAGGGCATCCGCCTTTACGGCGGGACGGAGGAGCGCGGGTCGGAGGCCATCTGCCACAACGCGGTGGTCGAAGACATCGCGCTGCCCGGACAGCTCGTCATCGGGACGGACTCGCACACCTGCATGGCCGGCGTGCTCGGCTGCTTCGCCTTCGGGGTCGGCTCGACCGACATGGCGAACGCCTGGTACACCAAAGACATCCGCGTCAGAGTCCCGGAGACCGTCCGCTTCGTCCTCAGAGGGAGGAAGCGCGACGACGTCTCGGCCAAAGACGTGATGCTCGTCATCCTCGCCACCGACTACATGAAGGAGGGCAAAGGCATCGGGCAGGTCCTGGAGTTCGCGGGCGAGGGCCTGAAGGGCTGGCCGATTGACGAGCGCGCGACCCTGACGAACATGGCGGTCGAGGCCGGGGGATTTACAGGCGTCATCGAGCCGGACGAGGTCGTCCTCGAATACCTCACGCGTATGCGCGGCCTCGACGCCGACGAAGTCCGCAAGGGCTTCCTCCGCAGCGACCCCGACGCCGAGTACGCCGCCAGCTTCGAGATAGACCTCTCGGAGATCAGGCCGATGGTCGCCACGCCGGGCGACCCGCGCAACGGCGTCCCCGTCAGCGAACTCCCCGAGACCGTCCGCATAGACACGGCCTACGGCGGCTCCTGCACGGGCGGCAAGATGGCCGACATGGACATGTACGCCGCCGTCTTGAGGCGGGCCGTCGAGCAGGGCCGGCGGGTCGCGCCCGGCGTCCGCCTCTACCTCCAGTTCGGCTCGCAGAAGATCAAGGAGTACGCCCGCGCGCGCGGCTACATCGAAATCTTCGAGCGCGCCGGGGCCGAGCTGATTGACCCGTCGTGCGGCGCGTGCATCAACGCGGGGCCGGGCGCGTCGCGCTCGCCCGAGCAGGTCACGGTCAGCGCGCAGAACCGCAACTTCCCGGGCCGCAGCGGCCCCGGCAAGGTCTACCTCGCGAGCCCCTACGTCGTCGCGGCCTCGGCCATCGCCGGCCGCATCGTCGAGCCGCGCGAGTTCCTGCGCGAGCCCGAGGGGGAGCTGGTCGGCGCATGAAGGGCGTCGGGCCGGGCCGCGTCCGCGACATCCTCGACCACGAGCCGAAGTACGTGCGCGTGGAGCGCGAGCGCCGCTACCTCCTGCGCGGGCTGCCCGAAGGCGTCTCGCCCCGCGACGAGCACGCGCAGATCACGGACAACTACATCACGAACACGCGCCTGCGCCTGCGCAAGTCGCGCTGGGTGCCGACGGGCGAGTGGAGCCTCAAGCTCACGCAGAAGCACACGCCCGCCCCGCCCGACTTCGCCCGCGCGCTCATCACGACGCTGTACCTCAACCGTGCGGAGTACGAGGCGCTCTCGGTCTTCGAGGCCAACGAGCTGCGCAAGAACCGCTACTACCTCCGGCACGAAGGGAGGCTCTATTCCGTAGACGTCTTCCTCGGAGACCTGCGCGGCCTCATCCTCGCCGAGACCGACTTCGACACGGACGCCGAGCTGGACGCCTTCGCCCCGCCGCCCTTCGCCGCCGCCGACGTCACCCGCGAAGAACTCTTCACCGGCGGCCGCCTCGCCTACCTCACCGCGGAAGAACTGCGGGAGGGAATAAAGGAAGTAGTCAGTAGTCAGTAGTCAGTAGACAGTAGGCTCCGCATTGGGTTTGCTGACGCTGTCACACGAACGGTTCAACGGCGGCCGTCTTCCTGCTGGCTACTGACTACTGACTACTGTCTACTGCTTCTTATGCCTCCGACCATTTACACCATCGGCCACGGGCGGCACGCGTTCGCGGACTTCGTCGCTCTGCTGCGGCAATACGATGTCGAGCTGGTCTGCGACGTGCGGAGCGCGGCGCGCTCGCGCTGGCCGCAGTTCAACGGGCGCGTGCTGGCCGAGGGCCTGAAGGAGCACGGCGTCGGCTACGAGTGGCTCCCCGAATGCGGCGGCAAGGTGGTCGCCCCGCCCGAGGAGCTGGCGCGCGGCCTCGACCGCATCATGGAGCTGGCCGCGGACGCGCGCGTCGCGCTGATGTGCTCCGAGTCGCAGCCGCTCACCAGCCACTCGCGGCCGCGCGCCAACTGCCACCGCGTCGGCCTCCTCGGCCCGCCCCTGCGCGCCCGCGGCGCGCGCCTCGTCCACATCCTCCCCGACGGCCGCCCCCTCGAACTCGACGAGTCGCAACTCCCTTCAATCTGGTGACGGCGGTTCCGGGTTGAAGGGATTTAGATTCGCGACTCTTTATCGCGGGGCATGGCCGGGCGCGGGCCGGGAGTCTAAAACCTTCTAACTCGAAGCCCGAAGCTCGCGG
>DASZKF010000548.1:0-9806 GCA_035947355.1 Pyrinomonadaceae bacterium
GACTTCGGGCGACGCGCGGCGGCAAGGCGGCCCCCAGGCAGGGGCGCGACGCCGGCGGGGGGCGCTGTCGGGGGGCGGCGCACCCTTCTCCTCACTGAGGCGGCCTTCTTAATTAAAATTCTCCGGAATTAAAAATTCTCACGCGGGGGTTTCCATCACGTGAATTACAGGATGAAAAGAGTTTTGGTGGCGGGGGCGTCGGGCCGTCTTGGGGCGGCCGTCGTCGAGGAGTTGAAGCGGCGGGGCTACCCGACCCGCTCGCTGGTGCGCGACGCCTCGCGGCTGACGGCCGCCAGCTCGCGCGCCCACGAGGTCTTCGCCGCCGACGCCCGCCAGCCCGAGTCCCTGCGCGGGGCGTGCGAAGGGGCCGGCGTCGTCATCTCGGCGATGGGCGCGAGCCTCAAGCTCGGGCGGACGCGCGACCCGCGCGCCACCTACCGCGACGTGGACTACCTCGCCAACCTCAACCTGCTGGCCGAGGCCCGCCGGGCCGGCGTCTCAAAGTTCATCTACGTCTCGCTGTACGGCGCGGAGGGGATGCGCGGGCTGGCCTACGTGGACGCGCACGAGGAGTTCGTCGAGGCGCTCAAGTCGAGCGGACTGGACTACACGGTCGTCCGCCCGACCGGCTTCTTCTACGTCTTCGAAGAGATTTACAGGATGGCCCGGCAGAGGGGCCGCGTCGCGCTCGTCGGCGCGGGCGCGGCGAGCACCAACCCCGTCCACGAGGAGGACGTGGCGAGCGAGTGCGCCGACGCGGTCGAATGCGGCGGCCACGAGGTTTCGGTCGGAGGCCCCGAGACCTACACGCGCCGCGAGATCGCCGAGCTGGCCTTCAACGTCCTCGGCAAGCGGCCGCGCATCGTGAGCGTCCCCGCCCCCGTGATGCGCGCCGCCCTCCAACCCCTGCGGCTCCTCGACCGCCGCCTCTACGACTTCTTCGACTTCGCCATCGCCGCCAGCACCCGAGACCTCGTCGCCCCGCCCGCCGGCCGCACCAGCCTCCGTAGGCACTTCCGACAGCTCGCCGGCCTCTCCTCCGGCATCAACCCGGCGCTGCGCGTCAGCTCGGCCGAACTCTCGCGCCACGAACTGCCGCGCCGCTAAGGGCGCGCGCGGAGAGCCCGACAGCCTCAGCCCCTCTGCACCTGGTCGTAGAGCCAGGCGCGCGCCATGCGCCACTGGCGGATGACGGTGGCCGTGCCGATGCCGAGGACTTCGGCCGTCTCCTCGATGGAGAGGCCGCCGAAGAAGCGCAGCTCGACGATGCGGCTCTTCTGCGGGTCTATCTCGGCCAGGCGGGTCAGCGCCTCGTCGAGCGCGACCATCTCCTCGGCCTTCTCGGCCGAGACGATGGCCGCCTCGTTGTCTTCGAGCGAGAGCTTGACGCCGCCCGAGCCGCGCTTGGCCGCCATGTGGCCGCGCGCGTGGTCAACGAGGATGCGGCGCATGGCCTGGGCCGCGACGCCGAAGAAGTGCGCGCGGTTCTGCCACTTGACCTCGCGCTGGTCTATGAGCTTGAGGTAGGCCTCGTGGACGAGCGCCGTGGCCTGGAGGGTGTGGTCGGAGCGCTCGCGCCGCAGGTAGCGCGAGGCGAGCTGGTGCAGCTCGCGGTAGACGAGCGGCAGCAGGTTCTCCAGGGCCTCGCGGTCGCCGCTGCCCCACTTCAGGAGGAGCTGTGTGACGTCAGGTGTTGAAGACATAAACGGTAAGGCCGCCGGCCGAAAAGGTCTAACTTTAGATGCCGCCGAGAGAATAGAAATTGCCCCGGAGCAAGTCAACCGGAAACGGAGTTTCGGGTTACGGGTTTCGGGTTACGAGTTAAAGACAGATTGCTTTTTAACTCGAGACTCGAAACCCGTAACCCGAAACTCCGTTTGACTTCGCAGGCGCGGGCGGTGTTATCGTCACTCGCCGCGGCCGCGGGGCGGGCCTTCGGCCGGGGGCGGCGGCCGGCCGTAAGTCGCTGATTCGAAAGAAGAATTCCGGCATGCGGGGGCGACCCCCGGGCGCCGCGGTTGCATCTAAGGGAGAAATGGAGAATAGTAGAAAAAGGGAGAACCGGCCGCGTTAGTTTGGATTTTTACGGCCTCGCCCCGGCGGTTCGGTGGGCATCAGGCGCGCGGCCACGTTTAATAAAGGGAGAGTGATGGCGAAGAATTTAGTGGTGGTTGAGTCGCCGGCGAAGGCGAAGACGATCGGCAAGTACCTCGGCCCCGATTACCGCGTGATGGCCTCGATCGGCCACATCAAGGATTTGCCTTCGAAGGGGCTGGGCGTCGACATCGAGAACGATTTTGAGCCGACTTACGAGGTCATCCCCGACGCCAAGAAGCGCAACAACAAGAAGATCGTCAGCGAGCTGAGGAAGGCCGCCAAAGAGGCCGAGGCCGTCTACCTCGCCGCCGACCCCGACCGCGAGGGCGAGGCCATCTGCCAGCACCTCGCCGAGGAGATCGTCCCGAAGCGCCCGGCCAAGCCGCACTTCCGCGTGATGTTCAACGAGATCACGAAGCGGGCCGTGCAGGACGCCTTCAAGGAGCCGAAGCAGATTGACAAGCACCTCGTGGACGCGCAGCAGGCCCGGCGCGTCTTAGACCGCCTGGTCGGCTACAAGGTCTCGCCGCTCCTGTGCCGCACCATCGGCGGCCGCCTCTCGGCGGGCCGCGTCCAGTCGGTCGCGCTGCGCATGGTCGTCGAGCGCGAGCGCGAGATCGAGAACTTCGTCAAGACCGAGTACTGGACGATCGCCGCCAACCTCTCGGCCAAGCTCCCGCCCGCCTTCGACGCCCGCCTCTTCAAGGTCGGCGACCAGACGGTCAAGACCTCCGGCTTCGACCAGGAGGTCAGGAAGGGCGAAATCCTCATCGGCGACGAGGCGCAGGCCCGCTCCATCGTCGAGGAGGCCGGGCGGCAGCGGTTCGTCGTCGCGGAAGTGGCGACGAAGGAGCGCCGCCGCAACCCCGTCCCGCCCTTCATCACCTCGAAGTTGCAGCAGGAGGCTGCGCGCAAGCTCGGCTTCCCCGTCAAGAAGACGATGATGGTCGCGCAGAAGCTCTACGAGGGCGTGGAGCTGGGCGCGGAAGGCTCGGTCGGCCTCATCACCTACATGAGGACGGACTCGACGCGCGTCTCCGAGGCGGCGCTCGCCGAGGCGCGCGAGTTCGTCTCCACGCAGTACGGCCCGGCCTACCTGCCGGAGAAGGCGATCCATTACCGCTCGAAGAAGGACGCGCAGGACGCGCACGAGGCCATCCGGCCGACCGACGTTTCGCGCACGCCCGAATCTCTCGCGCGCTACCTCGGCAAGGACGAGCTGAAGCTCTACCGGCTCATCTGGCAGCGCTTCGTCGCCTCGCAGATGAACCCGGCCGTCTACGACCAGACGACCATTGACATCGAGGCCGGCCGCTTCCTCTTCCGCGCGACGGGGTCGGTCCTGAAGTTCGACGGCTTCCTCAAGGTCTACGAGGAGGGGCGCGACGAGAAGACGGACGAGGACGACGAGGCCGCGCGCCGCCTCCCGCTCGTCGCCGCGGGCGAGGAGTTGAAACTGAACTCGGTCACGCCCGAACAGCACTTCACCGAGCCCCCGCCGCGCTACACCGAGGCGACCCTGGTCAAGGCGCTCGAAGAGAAGGGGATCGGCCGCCCCTCGACCTACGCGGCGATCATGACGACGATCCAGGATCGCGAGTACGTCGAGCGGCTCGAAGGCCGCTTCCACCCGACGGCCCTCGGCACGACCGTCAACGACCTGCTCATCGAGGGCGGCTTCGACGACCTCTTCAACGAGTCGTACACGGCGCGGATGGAAGAGGAGCTCGACGAAATCGAGGAGGGGAAGCTGCGCTGGACGGAGGCCCTCAACGAGTTCTACGGGAAGTTCGCGCGCGACATCAAGGCTTTCGAGCAGTACGTGAAGGGGCGCAAGCGCGAGGCCATCCCGACCGAGGAGACGTGCGAGAACTGCGGCTCGCCGATGGTCATCAAGCTCGGCCGCTTCGGCCAGTTCCTCGCCTGCTCGAACTACCCCGAATGCCGCACCACCCGCGAGGTCTCGAAGCCGCAGGCCGAGGGCGACGGGGCGGGCGCGGGCGGCGCGCAAGCCGGCGCGGACGGCGCGGCGGAAGCGCCCGAGGAGACCTGCGAGCTGTGCGGCAAGCCGATGGCGATGAAGCGCGGCCGCTTCGGCCCGTTCCTCGGCTGCACGGGCTACCCCGACTGCCGCAACATCCGGCGCGTGAGCAAGAAGACCGGGGCGGTCGCGCCCGCGCCGGTGCCGGTCGAGGGCGAGACCTGCCCCGTGGACGGCGCGCAGCTCGTCCGCCGCCACGGCCCCTACGGCGAGTTCGTCTCGTGCGCAAACTACCCCGCGTGCAAGTACATCAAGCGCGAGACGACCGGCATCGCGTGCCCGCGGCCCGGCTGCCGCGGCGAGATTCTGGTGAAGAAGTCGAAGCGCGGGAAGTACTTCTACGGCTGCTCGGAGTACCCGAAGTGCGACGTGGTCTACTGGGACAAGCCCGTGCAGGAGCCCTGCCCGAGATGTAACGCGCCCTTCCTCCTGGAGAAGACGACGAAGAAGGGAACCGTGCGCTACTGCGCCCGCGCCGAGGAGTGCGGCTACCGCGAGGACGCGCACGCGAGCGCCGCCCCGCGCCCCGTCGCGCCCCGCGCCGGCACGAACGCAGGGCGGGCCGCGCGATAACAGAAGCCCGGCCGTGAGGGAGGGCGTCTCAAGTCACCGAGGCAGAACGCTGACGTGACTTGAGACGCCCTCCCTTCATGTCGCCGGCGGGACTCGGGGCGCCCTCCCTCACGGCCGGGCTTCCGCTTTCTCCGGAATCACCCACGAGTAAATGTAGTGCGTGGTGCCCTGGATTTCGATCTCGGCGACCTCCTTCGGCTCCCAGTCGCCCATGCCGTAGTTGTGTGAGACGACGCGGGTGCCGGGCTTCAGGTCGGCGAGGAGCTTGGGCCGCAGCTTGAGGTTCACGTCGGGCAGGAGGTAGAGCGTGACGACGGTGGCTTCGCTCAAATCTGCCCGAAACAAATCGCCCTGGACGAAGCGGACGCGGTCGGCGACGCCGGCCTTGACGGCGTTGGCGTTGCTCTCGGTGATGCGCTGCGGGTTGAGGTCGTAGCCGACGCCGCGCGCGCCGTAGCGGCTCGCGGCCGTGACGACGATGCGCCCGTCGCCGCACCCGAGGTCGTAGACCACGTCGTCCTTGCCCACCTTCGCCATCCGCAGCATCCGCTCGACGATCACCTCCGGCGTCGGCACGTAAGGCACGTCGAGCTTGACGCTGGCGCGGCTCGGCGTCGCCGTCTCCAGGGCGGCCGGCGGGGGCGTCGCCGCCTGCTTCGCCCTCCGCGGGGCGGGGCCGCCCAGGCAGCCCGCCAGCCCGAGGGCGAGGCCGAGGGCACACGACCTCCACCGGCGCTCACGAGAGGTTCTCATCGTCCTCCTCCGCGAGCGCCGGCTGCCTTCGGCGCGCCAGCCAGAGCACGGGGACGCCGGTCAGGAGCACGGCGACGCCGACCAGCGCGCCGACGCCCGTGTAGGCGAGGCTCGCGCGGAGCATGTAGGCGCAGACGGCGCAGAACAGGATCGGCGTTAGAGGATAGAGCGGCACGCGGAACGGCCGCGGGACGCGCGGCTCCTTCACGCGCAGGACGATGAGCGCGAGGCCCGTGAGGAGGAAGAAGCACCAGAAGACGGGCGCGGTGTACTCGACCATCGTCTCGAAGCCGCGGCGCGCGAGCGTGCCGATGAGGATCAGCGCGAGCGCGATGAGGCCCTGCACGACCAGCGCGTTGACCGGCGTGTTGGCCCCCCGGTGCCAGCGGCCGAGGAAGCCGAAGACGCGGAAGTCGCGGCCGAGCGCGTAGTTGGTGCGCGCGCCGGTGATGACGGTCGCGTTGGCCGAGGTCAGCGCCGAGACGGCGATGAGCAGGCTGACGAACTGCGCGCCGCGCTCGCCGACGGCCCCGCGCATCAGGTCGGCGGCGACCGCCTCGGCCCGCGCCACGCCTTCGAGCCCCAGCACGCGCAGGTAAGCGACGTTCACCAGCAGGTAGAGCGCCGTGATGACGCCGATGCTCAGGATGAGCGCCCAGGCCATGTTGCGCCGCGCGCCCGTCATCTCCGCCGAGACGTAGGCCGCCTCGTTCCAGCCGCCGTAGGTCAAAAGCACGAAGACCATCGCCAGCCCGAGCGCCCCGCCCGACCCCGCGGCCGCAGGAGTCTCGGCCGCGGCCGCGGCCTCCGCCGGCGCGGCCCACATCAGCCCGGCGATGATGATGAGCACGAGGCACGAGACCTCGACGGCCGTGAGCAGGTTCTGCGTGCGCGTCCCCTGCCGGACGCCGAGGACGTTGAGCGCGGTCAGCGCGACAACGGCGAGCGCGGCGTAGACCGAGGTCGAGTAGGCCCCGAGCGGCACGAGCTGCGAGGCGTAGTCGCCGAAGACGAAGGCCAGGAGCGCCACCGAGCCGGTCTGCACCACCGTGATGCGCGACCACGCGTAGAGGAAGGCGAGCGGCCGGCCGTAGGCCCGCGTCAGGAAATGGTAGTCGCCGCCGGAGTGCGGGTAGGCGGTCGCCAGCTCGGCGTAGCAGAGCGCGCCGACGAAGGAGACGACGCCGCCCGCGAGCCAGATGAGCAGCACCGCCGTCTCGCTCGACGCGTTGGCGGCGACCAGCGACGGCGTGCGGAAGACGCCCGCGCCGATCACGATGCCGACGATGATCGCCACGGCGTCGGCCAGCGACAGAGTCGGCACCGGCCGCGCCGCCTCCCCGACCGCGATACTTTTAACGGACATAGGAATACGAGTAGACAGTAGACGGTAGTCAGTAGGAAGACCTTCGGTATCGAACCGCCAGAGCGTCAGCGTCACCAGTCTTCACGCGGGGCGCTACTGTCTACTGACTACTGACTACTGGTTTTGCCGGGACGACCCAGAGGTAGACGGGGCGGCCGTCGGCCTCGGAGGTCTTGTCGGGCTTCCAGTCGCCCATGTCGAAGGCGTGCGAGACGACGCGCGTGCCGGGCTTCAGGTCGGCGAGGAGCTTCGGCCGCAGCTTGAGGTTGATGCTCGGCAGGAGGTAGAGCGTGACGACGGTCGCCTCCTTGAAGTCGGCCTCGAAGAGGTCTTGCACCATGAACTTGACGCGGTCGGTGACGCCGGCCTGGACGGCGTTGGCCTCGCTCTCTTTGATGCGCTCCGGGTCTATGTCTATGCCGACGCCGCGCGCGCCGTACCGCTTGGCCGCGGTGATGACGATGCGGCCGTCGCCGCACCCGAGGTCGTAGACCACGTCGCCCTTCCCGACCTCGGCCAGCTTCAGCATCTCGTCAACGACCGCCTGCGGCGTCGGCACGTAGGGCACGTCCTTCTTGACGGGCTGCTGTGGTTCCGGCGTCTGCGGGGCCGGCGTCTGGATCGGCGTCACCTGCGCGTAGGCAAGGGCGCAGGCGAGGGCGGCGCAGGCGAGCGCCGCCGCCAGTCGCGGGCCGCGCGGTTTCACTCTCGACATCGCTTCTCCTCCTCCAACGGCTGCGGAAGACTTCAGTGCCGGCGTCGCGGTTCGGCGGACGCCGCCGAGTTATCACCTAGAGGTTTCGTGCTGCGGATTGTAACGGTTCGGGGCGTGGAGTGTAGAGCGGAATTATTACGGGAACGTCGAGAGCTTGATTCGAAGCGGTCACGAAAAGGGGCCGCCGGTAAAAGTTGTAAAGGTTGTAAAGGCGGCGGGCCGGCCGCTTACAAAATCGGGCCGGCATGGTTTAAAACAGTCCGCGGCGACCCGACGACGACCGACACCGCCCGCAGGAGACTCGAACCGATGACAAGACCGCGCGCCGCCTCGGCCATGCTCATCCTCGCGCTGCTCGCGCCGGGCCTGACCGGCGCACGCGCGCAGCAGACCACCCCGGCGGCGCCGCAGGCCGCTCCGACACCCGCGCCGCTCACCGACCCCGTCGAGCGCATCAAGGACGAGGGCCTCAACCGCTCGCAGGTGATGGAGACGATCTGGTACCTGACCGACGTGATCGGGCCGCGGCTGACCGGCTCGCCCGCCCTGAAGCGGGCCAACGCGTGGACGCGCGACCGGCTCGCCGGGTGGGGCCTGCAGGGCGCGCGGCTCGAAGCCTGGGGGCCTTTCGGCCGCGGCTGGACGCTGCGCCGCTTCTCGGCCGAAGTCGTCGCGCCGCAGAGCTTCACGCTGCTGGCCGCGCCGCGCGCCTGGTCGCCGGGGCTCGACGGCCCGCTCACGTCCGAGGTCGTGCTGGTCGAGGCCGCGACCGAGGAGGAGTTGCAGAAGTACAAGGGGCGGCTGCGCGGCCGCGCCGTGCTGACGGGCGCGGTGCGCGAGCTGCGCCCGAAGTTCGACCCCGTGGCGACGCGGCTCACCGAGAGGCAACTGCTCGACCTCGCCAACGCGCCCGACCCCGCGCTCGCGCCGCCGCGGCGCCCGGCCCCGCCCACGGCGGAACAGCTCGCGCAGGCCCGCTGGGCCGACCGCCTGACGAGATTCTTCTACGAGGAGGGCGCGGCGCTGCTCGTCGGCCCCAGCCCGGCCGGCGACGGCGGCACGCTCCAGTTCGTCCACTCGGCCGCCGTCCCGCAGCCGTTCGACACCCCGCCCGAGGAGCGCATCGGCCCGTGGGACGCGCGCGCGCCGAAGCTCATCCCGCAGATCGCCCTCTCGAACGACCACTTCAACCGGCTCGCCCGCATGATCCGCCGGGGCGAGCGGGTGGAGGTGGCCGTCAACCTCCGGGTCGAGTTCGACGACACTGACCCGATGGCCTACAACACGGTCGCGGAGATTCCGGGCACCGACCTGAAGGAAGAGGTCGTGATGCTCGGCGCGCACCTCGACTCGTGGCACACGGCGACGGGCGCGACCGACAACGCGGCCGGCGTCGGGATCATGATGGAGGCCGTCCGCATCCTCCGCGCGCTCGACCTGCGGCCGCGCCGCACCGTCCGCATCGCGCTCTGGACGGGCGAGGAGCAGGGCCTACGCGGCTCGCGCGCCTACGTCCGCGAGCACTTCGGCCCCGAGCCCGCGACGACCCCGGCCGAGGCCGCGCGCCCCCGGTTCAAGCCCGAGCACGGGCGGCTCAACGTCTACTTCAACGCCGACAGCGGGACAGGCGCGATTCGCGGCATCTACCTGCAAGGCAACGAGGCGCTGCGCCCCATCTTCCGCCGCTGGCTGATGCCCTTCCGCGACTTCCGCGTCGGCGGCCGCGACTACAGCGCGACGACCATCACCGTCTCGAACGCCGTCGGCTCGGACTTCCTCGCCTTCCAGGCCGTCGGCCTCAACGGCCTCGACTTCCTCCAGGACGACATCGAGTACGAGGCCCGCACCTGGCACTCCAGCCAGGACACCTTCGACCGCATCGTCCCCGAA
The DNA here is from genome assembly GCA_035947355.1 of Pyrinomonadaceae bacterium. Lineage (GTDB taxonomy): Bacteria > Acidobacteriota > Blastocatellia > Pyrinomonadales > Pyrinomonadaceae > QHXN01. Next base: position 9,436 of record DASZKF010000548.1, read on the forward strand.
GACGTCAAGCAGGCCGCCATCATCGTCGCCGCCTTCGTCTACAACGCCGCCACCGAAACCGAACGCCTCCCCCGGAAGACGAGATAAAAAAGTCGCGAGTCAGAAGCCCGAAACTTTTTTTAGAGCGGTTTTCAGTTGGCTGTAAGCCAACGAGGGAGTAGAGTCACCGCATGAAAGCCTACTCCCCCGACCTCTGCGCCAAGATCGCGCGGGCCTACGACGAGGGCGATGGCTCGCAACGCCAGCTCGCCCGCCGGTTCCGCGTCAGCCTCGCCTTCATCCAGAAGATGCGCCGGCGCGAGCGCACGACGGGCGAACTGGCCGCTACGCGCCACACCGGCGGTAGGCGGCCGCTGCTCGACGCCGACGCC
>DASZKF010000549.1:0-23777 GCA_035947355.1 Pyrinomonadaceae bacterium
GGCCCCCCGGCTTCTTCTTGGGCGCGCGTCGTCCTCCGCTCAACGCTCCGCGAGCGGCACGTACTGCACGCCGCTCGGGCCTGTGTACTTGGCGCGGGGGCGGATGAGGCGGTTGTTGGCGTACTGCTCGAGGACGTGGCCGGCCCAGCCCGAGACGCGGCTGACGGCGAAGATGGGCGTGAAGAGGTCGAGCGGGATGCCCATCAGGTAGTAGGCCGAGCCGGAGTAGTAGTCCACGTTCGGGTAGAGCCGCTTCTCGCGCATCATCACCTCGCGCAGCCGCTCCAGAATCTCGAACCACCTCGTCTCGCCCTTCGACTCGCCCATCTCGCGCGAGAACCGCCGGAGCCACACCGAGCGCGGGTCTTCGGTGCGGTAGACGCGGTGGCCGAACCCCATCACCTTCTTCTTCTGCGCGAGCGCCTCCATGAGCCACCCCTCGGCGCGCTCGGGGCTGCCGATCTCCAGCAGCATCTTCATCACGTTCGTGTTCGCGCCGCCGTGCAGCGGGCCGGAGAGGGCCGCGACGGCGGCCGTCACCGCGCCGTACATGTCGGCGAGCGTGCCGGCGACGACGCGCGCCGTGAACGTCGAGGCGTTCAGCTCGTGGTCGGCGTGGAGGATGAGGCAGACGTCGAAGATGCGCGCCTCGCGCTCCGAGGGCGGCTCGCCCTTGAGCATGTAGAGGAAGTTGGCGGCGATGTTCGAGCCGGGCCGCGGTTCGACGAACTCTTCGCCCTTCCGCGCGCGCTCGATGGCGGCGACGATGACGGGGAACTGCGCCGTGAGGCGCGTCGCCGTCCGCAGCGCAGCCTCGCGCGAGAGGTCGCGCGCGCCCCGGTCGTGGAAGCCAAGGGCCGAGACGGCCGTGCGCAGCGCGTCCATCGGCTCGGCGTCGCGCGGGAAGCGGCGGATCAGCTCGAAGACCTCGCCCGGAACCTCCTGCGCCGCGGCGAGCGCGCCCCGGAAGGCTTCCAGTTCGTCGCGGCGCGGCAGGCGGCCGTGCCAGAGCAGGTAGACGGTCTCCTCGAAGGTGGAGTGCTCGGCCAGCTCGTGGATGTCGAGGCCCTGGTAGATGAGCACGCCCCGCTCGCCGTCCACGTCGCCGATGGAGGTCTCGGCCGCGACCACGCCCTCCAGCCCCGCCGGGGACTCGGCCGCGGGCTTATTCTCTGCTTTATCCATCACGCGCAGTCCTCTGGTAGTTTACTTAGCCCGAAAATAACAAGGAAAGTGACGAGTGACAAGCGACAAAGACAGTCTCAAGTCTAAAGTCTCAAGTCTCAAGTCAAAGACAGAATGCTTTTGACTCCAGACTTGAGACTTTAGACTTGAGGCTTGAGGCTGACTTGGATTTTCTGGCCGCGCGCGGCGCCGAGGGCCTGGGCGGCGGAAGCGCGGTCGAGGGAGAGTTCGAGGAAGCCGGCGCTGCCCCAGATGGCGAAGGGTTCGGAGGGGTCAGTTGACTCTTCGGCGTAGAAGCGCCGGAAGCGGCGCACCTCGCGCGCGCCGACGACGAGGCGCGCGCGGCCGGCGGCCAGCTCCGCCTCCGACACGTCTCGCGGCGTGAGGTTGGTGACGAGGTTGCCGAAACAGTCTACGTGAATCACGGCGGCTTCGAGCGCGCCGTCGGCGAGGCGGCGCGGGCGCGCCAGCGGGAGGCGGACGAAATCATCAATCTCCGCGCCGAGCCGCGCCGGCCTGACGCCGCGCGAGATTGCGCCCGCGACCGGCGCGAACACGTCGCGCCCGTGGAAGGTCGCGCTCACGGCGGGTCGGAAATAGCTTTCGTCCGTCAGGTGGAAGACGCGGAGGTCGGCCGCGCGCTCGTAGACGTGGCCGAACAGTCCGTTGTCCGGCCCGACGAAGAAGTGCCCCGCCGCCTCGACCGCCAGCGCGCGCCGCGCCGACCCGACGCCGGGGTCAACGACCGCCACGTGCACCGCCCCCGGCGGGAAAGCCTCGAACGCGGCCGCCAGCGTGAACGCCCCGGCCTCGACATCGTGCGCCGGGATGTCGTGCGTGATGTCCAGGACCTGCGCCCGCGGGTTGGCCGCCAGCACCGCCCCCTTCATCGCCCCGACGAAGTAGTCGGCCGTGCCGAAATCGGTCAGGAGGGTGACGATCATAAAAAAGTTTCGAGTTTCGAGTTGCGGGTTGCGAGTTCGGTCGGCGTAAGTCGAGCCATTCAACTCACGCAGAGCAAACTCGAAACTCGAAACCCGCGACTCGAAACTTTTTGCTTTAGCGCCGGCCCGTGGCGCGAATCCTCATCTGCTGGCCGCGTTCGAGGCGAATCTCTTTGCCGCGCTCGGTGAGGACGCCGGCCGTGCCGACCGACGCGCCGATGATCGCGCCGATGCCGGCGCCCTTGCCGCCGCCGGCAATCGCCCCGATGATCGCGCCGAGGCCCGCGCCCGCGCCGACCTTCACGGCGTCGTCCTTCCGAGAATTCTTCCCGCGCACGCCGCCCTCCGGGTCAACGCCGCCGACGTTGTCATCCCCGGTCGGCACGACCTCGACGACTTGCGCGCCGAACTCCTCCCAGTCGCCGCCCGGCAGCCTGATCTGTTCGAAGTCGAGCTGGAGCTGCGCGCGGCCGCGCGCCTTGCCCGGCCGCCGCACCTGCGCGAGGCGGCCGGCGAGGACGGCGCCCTCGAACTCGCGTGGCTCGATGACGCGCGCCTCGAAGCGGTCGCCCCGCTGGCTCACGTCGGTCGAGAGGCGGTTCAGAAGCTCTACGAGGAGGACCGTGTCGGGCCGGACTGAGCCGGATGAAGAGGCGGAGGAAGGGCCGGAAGAGGAGGACGAGGAGGGCTCGGCGTCGGCATCCGCCTGGTCGTTCGTCGCGGCGGGCTGCGTGTCGCTGCGGCCGCCGCCCGTGTCGCCGTCGCCGGCTACGTCGCCGCGCCGCGTCACCCCTCCGGGCGGGAGGTTCGAGTCGAAGCCGCGGCGGGCGTAGCCGGCCTCGTAGCCGGTCTCGAAGCCCTGCCGGTAGCCGTCGCGGTAGTCTTCGAGCGAGCCGTAGGCCGCGACGTAGGCGCGGTCGGCGCGCTGGTAATCAGCCTTCGAGCCGTAGTCGGCGGACGCGCGCCTGAGCTGGTCGCCCCAGCCGGCCTGGTAGCCGTCCGAGTAGCCCGTGCGGTAGCCGCGTTCGAGCGGGCCGTACTGCTGCGCCTGCGCGGCGGCGCGGGCCGAAGCGTTTGCGCGCGGGGCGGGCGAGGCGGCGGCGAACAGGAGCGCCAGCGCGAGGGGGGCGGCGAAGAGCTGCGTGCGGGTCTTCATCTTTCTTCTCCTCGAAAGAGTGGCCCTACCGAACCGGGGGGTTCGCGGCGAGCTTACAACAACGCGCGGCCAAACATCCAACACCTTGACGCTCCAGGGGCCGCGCCGTAGACTCGAAACCAGATTTTCGCGTGAAAAAGCCGGGGAGAGGCGTGCGAAACTGTGAGATGCGCCGCGAGGCCCGGAAGGTTCGCAGAAAAGTAGTCAGTAGTCAGTAGTCAGTAGGCTCCGCACTATTGATGTTGACGCTGATACGCTGACGATTCGCAAGCGAAGGTCTTCTACTGTCTACTGTCTACTGTCTACTCCTTCTTATGCGCCGAGTCTACATGGATCACAGCGCGACGACGCCGGTTGACCGGCGCGTCGTCGAGGCGATGCTGCCGTACCTGACGGAGAGGTTCGGCAACCCTTCGAGCGTGCACTTCTACGGGCAGGAGGCGCGGGCGGCCGTGGACCGCGCGCGGCGCGAGGTGGCCGCGCTGATTAACGCGCGGCCGAACGAGGTCGTCTTCCTCTCGGGCGGGACGGAGGCCAACAACCTCGCCGTCCGCGGCGTCTGCGAGTTGAACGCCGAGCGCGGCCGCCACGTCATCACCTCGCAAATCGAGCACTCGTCCGTGCGCGGCATCTGCGACGCGCTGGAGCGGCGCGACTGGGAGGTGACGCGGCTGCCGGCCTACTCGGACGGCCTCGTCCGCGTCGAGGACGTGCGCCGCGCGCTCCGGCCCGACACCGTGCTCGTCACCCTGCACCTCGCCAACAACGAGATCGGGACCGTCCAGCCCGTCGCCGAGGTCGGCGCCCTCGTCCGTGAGCGGCGCGCCGGAGGGCACAGACACCTCTGGCTCCACACCGACGCCGTGCAGGCGCCGGGCCGGATGCGCGTTGACGTGGAGGAGCTAGGCTGCGACCTCCTGTCTCTGTCGGCGCACAAGCTGCACGCGCCGAAGGGCGTCGGCGCGCTCTACGTGCGGCGCGGCGTGCGGCTGGCGGCGCAGATGGTCGGCGGCCACCAGGAGCGCGAGCGCCGCGGGGGCACCGAGGCCGTCTCGCTCGTCGTCGCCTTCGGCGAGGCGGCGCGGCTCGCGCGCGAAGAGTTGGACGAACGAATCGAGCTCATGCGTACCCTGCGCGACCGCTTCGAGGCCGGCGTCTCCGAGCGCGTCTCGGACGTGGTCTTCAACGGCGACCGCGAGCGCCGGCTCCCGCACATCTCGAACGTCTCGTTCCGCTTCATCGAGGGCGAGGGGCTGCTCATCAACCTCGACATGCAGGGCGTGGCCGTCTCGACGGGGTCGGCCTGCTCGTCCGGGTCGCTCGAACCCTCGCCCGTCATCCGCGCCCTCGGCCGCGACGACGAGCTGGCCCGCGGCTCGATACGCTTCAGCATCGGCAAGGACACCACCGCCGAAGACATCGAGTACGTCCTCGAAGTCCTCCCCCGCGCCGTCGAGAACCTGCGCCGCCTCTCGCCGCTCTACCAGAAGGCGCAGGCCGAGCGCGCGTGCATACCGACGTAAGTTCAAAGTTGCAAGTTCAAAGTTCCAAGTTAAAGAGGAGAGTTCTTAACTTGGAACTTTGAACTTGCAACTTTGAACTTTTGTTGACCCGTGCCTTATTCCGAAGCCTTCAAAGATCATTTGTCGAACCCGCGCGGCGCGGGCGAGCTGGCCGAGCCGGACGCGGCCGCGGAGCTGACGAACCCAGTCTGCGGCGACCGCCTCCGGCTCACGCTCAGCGTCCGCGGGGGGCGCGTCGAGGCGGCCCGCTTCCTCGCCTACGGCTGCGCGCCGACGCTCGCCTGCGGCTCGGCCCTCGCCGAGATGCTCGAAGGCTTAAACGTCGAGGAGGCCGCGCGCCTGACCCGCGCCGACCTCATAGGCGCGCTCGGCGGCCTCCCCGCGCGCAAGCGACACGCCGCCGCCCTCGCCGTCGAGACCCTCCACGCCGCCCTGCGCCAGCTCGCCTGAGAGGCGGAAGTCTGTGGCAGCGGGCTCGGGCCGGTGCTATACTCCGCCCACCGGCCCGCCAGATCGGAGACGAGGTTTTCCCGCAAAGTGAAACCCACAGCCGACTCATACGTCTCGCCCGAAGATTACTTGGCCCTCGAACGCCGCAGCGAGTTCAAGAGCGAGTATTTCGACGGCGAGATTCACGCCATGACCGGCGCGAGCCGCGCGCACAACCTGGTGACTACAAACGTCATTGCGTCGTTGTGGTCACAACTCCGCGGGAGACAATGCGAAGTCTATCCGGCCGACATGCGGGTGAGGATACCGACGGCCAACGTATACACATATCCGGACGTAACGGTCGTGTGCGGGGAGCCGACGTTCGAGGATGACTACGTTGACACGCTGCTCAACCCGACTTTGCTGGTTGAGATACTGTCGAAATCGACGGCGAAATACGACCGCACGGTGAAGCTCGGTTACTACCGCACGCTCGAATCGCTGGCCGAATACCTTCTGATCTGGCAGGACGAGTACAGGGTCGAGCAGTACACGAAGCAGCCGGACGGGCGTTGGCTGTTGACCGACGTGGCCGGGCCGGAAGGCGTGGTCGAGTTGTCATCGGTCGGCTGCGCGTTGCCGCTGGCGGGTGTCTATGAGAGGGTCACGCTGTGAGGCGGCGGCCCCGCGGCCGAAGATTCAGTGCCCTGCTTCCTGCCTCCCGCCCCAACGCTCCCGAAGGATGGCGGCCTGAAGTAAGGCCGTCTGGTTCAACTTGCCGGCGGCGTCGCGGCGGGGCGCGGGAGCGTCACTTCTTCCTTTCCGGCTCGCCCTTCTTAAAACTCCACTGCCTGTAGAAGACCTCGCGGCCCGGCAGGCCGGCGGCGTCGGCCGCCTCGATCTCCAGCTTCCCCGAGGCCGGCTGCCCGTCCTTCCCGGCCGGCGCGAATTCGACGACGTAGCGCGCGCGCAGCGCGTCGGCGACCCCGGCCACGGCCTCCTTCAACTCCCCGACGTTGTCGGCGAAGAAGGCGCGCCCGCCCGTCTCCTTGGACAGCCGTTTGAGGAGGGAGACGGCCGCGGCGCGCTGGCTCGGCCGGGTGAAGCTGGCCGTGCTGAGGTCGCGGGGCAGTCCGACGCAGAAGACCTCGACGTCGTGCTCGCGGAGGAACCGCAGCACGTCGTCGGGCCTGTAGTAGCTGGCGCGATCATCGCCGTCGGAGATGAGGATCAGGACGCGGCGGCGCGGGCCGCCGGGGCCGGCCGCGCCCTTCTTGACGAGGTGTTCGGCCGCCAGGTGCACCGCGTCCGTGAGGGCCGTCTGCCCGGCCTCGATGTACATGCTGTCGAGGGCCTCGACGAGTTCTGTCGGGTCGGAGGTGAAGTCCTGAAATAGCTTGATGTTTTCCGAGCCGACGAAGCGCACGAGGAAGCCTTCGTCGCCGGGGCGGGTCTGGCGGACGAGGGACTGCGCGGCCGCGACGACGGCGTCGATCTGCCGGTGGAGCGACCCGGAGTTGTCCACGACGAGGCCGTAGCTGACCGGCGACTCGTCTTTCGCGAGGAGGCTGACGGCCTGCTCCACGCCGCCGAGCCTGATGCGCAAGTCCTCCTTGCGCAGGTCGCCGGCGGAACGGTTCTTCGCGTCAGCCACGAGGAGTCCGACCCTGAAGGGCGCGGACGGCGCGGGCCGCGGCGCGGCATCCTGCGCCCGACCCGCGCGGAAACAGGCGAGCAGCAGACAGGCGGCGAGGGCGTGTGTGAAGGCGCGCGAGAGTGACACGGTGTCTCCTCGAAGGCGGCGGCCGGCTGACGGCCCGGCGGCCGGCATTAGACGCGAGCGCTCGCCGCGGGGGCGCGGCTACTGCGGCGTGACGCGGCGCGGGCGCGTCTCGGCGGGGATGATGTCGCGGCCGGTGTGGTACTGCGGGCCGCAGCGCCGGCGCGGCTCGGTGCCGATGGTAAAGGTCTTGGTGCGGATGACGGGGCAGGTGTCGTCGGCCAGGAGCCCCGTCGTCGGGTCTATGTCGAGCGTGATGGTGCCGGAGAGTCGGCTGGAGCCGTCCGGCTGCACCGAGCCGCGGCCTTCGAGGCTGGGGCGGCCGCGGGTCGCGGGCGTCGCCTCCGTGAGCGGCGGAACCTCCAGCGTGTCGGGCGGCGTCGGCAGCGGCAGCGCGTCCGTCTCCTCAAGCTCCTCTTCCTCGCCCGCCTCTTCATCAATCGTCTCGTCGCTCGTGGCGGTCGGCGCGGTGCCGCGGATGAACAGCTCGACGCGCTTCGACTCCGACTCGGGCGCGGCGAGGAGGCCCGTCGAAGGGTCTATCTCGACCTGCTCGATGTCGGCCGGCATCTGCCAGTCGCCGCCCCACTCGGGGTGCGTTTGCAGGGCGGCCGTCATGAAGTCGGCCCAGATCGGGAGCGCCGAGTCGGCCCCGGTCATGCCGAGCTGCGAGCCGTCGTCGAAGCCGACGTAGACGACGCAGACGAGGCTCGGCGTGTAGCCGGCGAACCAGCCGTCGCGGCTCGTGCCGGTCTTGCCGGCGACGTTGGCCTTGAAGCCGCGCGCGCGCAGCCTGGCCGCCGTCCCGCGGTTGACCACGTCCTTCATGAACGAGGTCATGATGTAGGCGACCTCGGGCTTGAGCACGTCGTTGTGCTGCGCGCGCGGCGCGGCGATGGTCGTGCCCGACCCCGTCGTGACGCGGTTGATGACGACGGGCGCGGCGCGCGTCCCCATCTGCGCGAAGGCCGTGTAGGCCGAGGCGACCTGGAGCGGCGTCGCCTCGTTGGCCCCGAGCGCGTGCGCCAGGTAGTTCTGCTTCGGCTTGGGCAGGCCCGCCTTGCCGGCGAGGTTCATCACGCGCCCGATGGTGACTTCGTCGGCGACCTCGACCGTCACGACGTTGAGCGAGCGGGCGAGCGCGTCGCGCAGCGTCACACGCTTGTTCGTGTACTGCTCGCCGAAGTTGCCGGGCGAGTACTCCTGCCCGCCCGTGTGGAAGGTCTTCGGCGCGTCCTCGTAGGTGGTGGCGGCCGTGATGAGGCGCGGGACGGGGTCGTAGGCCGTGTTGAGCGCCGTCGCGTAGACGAAGGGCTTGAAGACGGAGCCGGGCTGGCGCATCGCGTCGGTCGCGCGGTTGAGCTGGCTCTTTTCATAATCGCGCCCGCCGACCATCGCGACGACCTCGCCCGTGTCGGCCTTCATCGCCACGAGCGCCGCCTGGAGCGTGCCGGCCGGGAAGCGCCTCGACTGCACACGGTCGAGCGCGGCGAGCTGCTTGACGACGGCCGCGTAAGCCGCCCGCTGCAGGTCCATGTCTATGGTCGTGTAGATGCGCAGGCGGTCGGCCGCCGAGGTGTCGGAGAGCAGGTCGGCCAGCTGCTGCTGCGCGTAGTCAACGAAGTAGGGCGCCTCCGAGACGTCAATGCGGCCCTTCGCCGGCGCGACCTTCAGCTCGGTCGCCATCGCGCGCGCGCCCTCGACCTCCGAGATCGCCCCGGCCTCGACCATGGACTTCAGCACCTGGTTGCGCCGCTCGAAGGCGACCTCCGGGTGGCGGTAAGGGCTGTAGCGGTTCGGGCTGCGGATGAGGCCGGCGAGGAGCGCCGCCTCGGGCAGGCTGAGGCTCGTCACGTCCTTGTTGAAGTAGGCCTCGCTCGCCTCGCCGAAGCCCTTGATGGAGAAGCCGCCGGCCCGCTGCCCGAGGTACGCCTCGTTGCAGTAGAGCGCGAAGATCTGCTCCTTCGAGAGCCGCGTCTCGATGATGACGGACATGTAGGCTTCGGCCACTTTCCGCCGCAGCGTCCGCTCGGGCGAGAGCAGGAGGTTCTTGACGAGCTGCTGGGTGATGGAGCTGCCGCCCTGGCGGGCGATGGGCGAGCTGGGGTCGCTGTCGAAGCGGCGGAAGAAGGCGCGCAGGATGCCGCGGAAGTTGACGCCGTAGTGGTCGAAGAAGGCCCGGTCTTCGGTGACGGTGATGGCCTTGACGAGGTGCGGCGGCAAGTCCTGGAAGCCGACGACCTTGCGCCGCTCGCGCTGCGGCCCCGAGACCGAGCTGAGCAGCTCGGGTTCGAGCCACGCCGACTGTAATTTCGCGCCGCCCGCGTCGAGGTCCTGAATCGCCGTGACGCCGCGGCCGCCCTTGCCGAACTGCACGCGGACGCGCGGGAACTGCCGCTGCCCGTCCACGTCCGAGTCCTTGCTCGGCTCGACCTCGACGTTCGTGCCGCTGACGCTGTAGCGGCCGCGCGAGGTGTCGGCCTGCTGCGCCCGCTCGACGTAGCCGGCCCGCTTCAGGCGCCCGACTAGGTCTTCCACCGAGAGGTTGTCGTTCGGCCTCAACTGCCGCGGCGCGGCGTAGACGCCGGCGCTGCGCGTGAAGACCTCGCCGCGCAGCAGCCGGTCTATGCGCGCCGAGAAGACCCAGTAGTAATAGCCGAGGACGCCGGCGACGAACGCCGTGAGGAGGACGACGGGGACGACGACGGCGGGCCGCGTCAGGCGGCGGCGCCAGCGGCGGAAGAAGCCCTCGGGCGGCTCCTCGAAGCGGACGACGCGCGGCCCGCGGCGCTGGCGCGCGGGCGGCGGCACGACCTCTCGCGGCGGATGTCGAAGAGCCATCTCGGAGTGAATGGTAAATGGTAAATGGTAAATGGTAAATAGCCAATTAGTAGACGCCGCGCCGCCCCGCCCGGTTAACGGGGGGCCGGGCCGGCCGTTCACCGTCTATCATTTGCCATTCGCCGCATTGACACCCTCCTTCCGTTTTCGCTAACGTGGCCCGTTGTCCCGGACGCCTTTTGGATGCCGCCGCGGTAACACACGGTTCGATGCCTCCCGTCATCAGACTGGCGCAGAGTTTGGGGTCGCGGAGGCGGCTGACGTACTCGCTGGCCGCGCTCGCGGGCGTGGTCGTGCTCGGCACGGTCGGCTTCTCCTTGATCGAGGGCTGGTCGCTCGCCGACAGCCTTTACATGACGGTGATGACGGTGACGACCGTCGGCTACGGGCCGCCCGCGGCGCTGACGCCGACGGGGCGCGACTTCGCCACCTTCTTCATGGTCGTCGGCGTCGGGACGACCGGCTACCTGCTCTCGACGGCCGTCCAGGCGCTCGTCCGCTCCGAGATACTGGCGACCTACGGCGAGAGGCGGCGGCACCGCGAGATGAGCAAGCTCAGAGACCACTACGTCATCTGCGGCGCGGGCCGCGTCGGGTCGCGCATCGTGCGCGAGATGCGGCGCGCGGGCGTCCCCTTCGTCGTCATCGAGAGCGACGCGCCGAAGTGCGCCGGCCTCCAGCTCCCGGCCGCGCAGCTGCTCGCGCGCGACGCGACGCTCGACGAGACGCTGCTGGAGGCCGGGGTAGAGCGCGCACGGGGCCTAGCGGCCTGCCTGCCCTCGGACGCCGACAACCTCTACGTCGTGCTCACGGCGCGCAACCTCAACCCGCGGCTGCACATCGTCTCGCGGGCCGTCGAGGAGTCGGCCGAGCCGAAGCTCATCCGGGCCGGCGCGAGCCGCGTCGTCGCGCCGACGATCATCGGCAGCCACCGCATGGCCCAGGCGCTCCTGAAGCCGGCCGTGGCCGACTTCATGGACTCCATCGCGGCCGACACGCTCGACCTCGGGTTCGAGCAGGTCGAGGTCTCGGCCGACTCGGCGCTGGCCGGGAGGAAGCTGTGGGAGACGACGATCCGCTCAGAGCTTGACATCGTCGTCGCCGCCATCCGCCGCGCCAGCGGCGAGATGCTCTTCAACCCCTCAGCCGAGACGACCATCGAGACCGGCGACCTCCTCATCGCCATCGGCCGCGCCGACTCGCTCGCCGAGCTGAGCAAGCTGGCGCGCGGGGCGGGCGCGGCGGCGAAGCCCGGGGCGTAGGGCCCGGCCGCTCTGTTTTCGAGCTTGACTCAGACGTGAAGAAAGCCCTCAAGCCTGAAGAGATCAAGCGCGTCGTCGTGCGCGGGGCGAACTGGGTGGGCGACGCGGTGATGACCGTGCCGGCGCTACGCGAGCTGCGGCGCGTGCTGCCCGGCGCGCGCCTGACGCTGGCGACGCGCGCCTGGGCCGAGGGCGTCTTCGACGGCGCGGACTTTATAGACGAGGTGCTCGTCGTCGAGGGCGACCGGCCCGGCGTCGGCTCGTTCTTCGGCCAGGCCCGCGAGTGGCGCGCGCGCCGCTTCGACCTCGCCGTGCTCCTGCCCAACGCCTTCGCGCCCGCGCTCCTGGCCTTCGCCGCGCGCGTGCCCGTGCGCGTCGGGCACGCGACCGACGGGCGCGGCCCGCTCCTCACGCACCCGCTCGCACCGCCCGAGTGGCGCGGCCGGCGGCACGAAGTTTTTTACTACCTCAACGTCGTGGCCGGGCTGGAGCGTGCCCTCTACGGCTCGACCTCCGTCGGCCTCGACGAATCTCCGGCGGCCGGGCTCGCCGGCTCCCTCCCCGGCGCGGCGCGCGGGCCGCGGACTGAGATCGCCGTCTCAAGCGAGCGGCGCGAGGCCGCGCGCGAACTCCTGCGGGCGCGCGGCCTGCGCCTCGACCGGCCCGTCGTCGCGCTCTGCCCGGGCTCGACCAACAGCCGCGCCAAGCGCTGGCCCGCCGAACGCTTCGCCGCCCTCGCAGACCTACTCGCGGAGAGGGCCGGCGCGCAAGTCGTCCTCATCGGCTCGCGCGAGGAGCTGGAGGTGAGCGAGGCCGTCTCGGGGTTGACGCGTCGGCCGCCCGTCGTGTTAACGGGACAGACCGGCCTCGCCGAGACCGTCGCCGTCCTCAGCGTCGCAGACCTGCTCGTCACCAACGACACCGGCCCGGCGCACGTCGCCGCGGCTCTCGCGCGCCCCGTCGTCGTCATCTTCGGCCCGACCGACCCCTTGACGACCCGGCCGCTCTCGCCGCTCGCGGAGGTGGTGCGCGAGCCGCCCGCGTGCGCGCCCTGCATGCTCCGCGACTGCCCTATAGACCACCGCTGCATGACGGCCGTCACGCCCGAGGCCGTCTACGCGCGGGCCGCGCGGGCGCTCGAAAGGCTCGGGGCGGAGGCGGCGCGGTGAGCGGCGGGCCGCGGCGCGCGGTCTTCATAGACCGCGACGGAACGATCTCGGAGGAGGTCGGTTACGTCAACCACGTCACGCGCTACCGCGTCTTCCCTTTCGCGGCCCGTGCGGTGAACACGCTCCACCGGGCGGGCTGGCTCGCCGTCCTCGTGACGAACCAGGCCGGCGTGGCGCGCGGCTATTTCAAGGAGGAGCTGGTCGGCGAGGTGCACGCGCTCCTCGCCTCGGAGCTTGAGCGCGACGGCGCGCGGCTCGACGCCGTCTACTACTGTCCGCACCACCCCTCTGTGGGCGAGCCGCCCTACCGGCGGGACTGCGACTGCCGCAAGCCGCGGCCCGGCCTCCTCCGCCGCGCCGCCGAAGACCTCCGGCTCGACCTCGCGCGCTCCTGGATGGTCGGCGACCGCTACAGCGATGTGGAGTTGGCGCGCAACGCCGGCGTCCGCTCCGCCCTCGTCCTGACCGGCTACGGCCGCGGCGAGCTGGAGCACCAGAGCCACGCCTGGCCGCACCGCCCCGACCTCGTCGCCGAAAACCTGCTCGAAGCGGTGAAGGAAATTGTTAAAGAAGGTGCTGGGTGTCAGGTGCCGGGTGCTGGGTAAGAACGACCTGCCTTAACCCAGCACCCGGCACCTGACACCCAGCACCCTTTCCTATGTTGAGTGACAGCGAGACATCTCTGGCCGATGTGGTGCGTGCGTTCGGGGGGCGGCGGGTGCTGGTGGTGGGCGACCTGGTGGCCGACCAGTTCCTGTTCGGGGAGATCAGCCGCGTGTCGCGCGAGGCCCCGGTGCTGATCCTGCGCCACGAGCGGACGGAGACGGTGCCGGGCGGGGCGGCCAACTGCGTGATGAACCTGGCCTCGCTCGGGGCGCAGGCCGCGGTCGTCGGCACGGTCGGCGACGACGCGGCCGGGCGCGCGCTGCTCGGCCGGCTCGCCGAGGCCGGGGTTGACTGCTCGGGCGTGATCGTCACGGCCGGGGCGCGGACGCCGACGAAGGTGCGCGTCCTCGCCGGACACGCGCACGCGCCGCGCCAGCAGGTGATCCGCGTGGACTACGACGGCGGGCCGGGTCCCGGCCCCGAAGCCGGGGGGGAGGTCGAGCGGCTCGTGCGCGAGCGTTCCGAGGGCGCGGAGGCCGTCGTCGTCTCCGACTACAATTACGGCGTGGCGTCGGGCGGCGCGGTCGAGTTCCTGCGCGGGGCGGCGCGGTCGGGCCGCGCGCCGGTGCTCGTTGATTCGCGCTTCCGCCTGACGGAGTTCTCGGGCTTCACCTCGGCCACGCCCAACGAGGACGAGGTCGAGCAAGTCGCGGGCAGTAGGCTCGACTCTGACGCGGCCGTCGAGGCGGCCGGCGCGCGCCTGCGCGAACGACTCGGCTACCGCGCCCTGCTCGTCACGCGCGGCAAGCACGGGATGCTGCTCTTCGAGGAGGGGCGCGCGCCGCTACGGCTCGGGGCCGTCGGCTCGCGCGACGCCGTGGACGTGACGGGCGCGGGCGACACCGTGATTGCGACTTACGCGCTCGCGCTCGCCGCCGGCGCAGACTTCGCCTCGGCCGCCCGCCTCGCCAACCACGCCGGGGGCGTTGTCGTCATGAAGCGCGGCACGGCCTGCGTCACCCCGCAGGAGCTTCTTGGCTCGCTGCGGGAAAATACCGAGTAGACAGTAGTCAGTAGTCAGTAGCCAGTAGGCTCCGCACTAGGGCCGCTGACGCTGACACACGAACGACTCGCCGCCTAATGACTTCTACTGTCTACTGACTACTGACTACTTCCTTTATGCCTTCCGCCGAAGAACAACAGAGGGCCGACGCGGCGTCGCGCATCCTGGAGCGCAACCGGCTGATCGCGCGCGTGGCGATCGCGCGCAAGAACGGGGCGCGGGTCGTCTTCGCCAACGGGTGCTTCGACATCCTGCACGTCGGCCACGTCCGCTACCTCGAGGCGGCGCGGGCCTTGGGCGACCTGCTCGTCGTCGGCGTCAACGGCGACGACGAGGTGCGCCGCCAGAAGGGCGCGGGCCGCCCCCTCGTGCCCGAGCGCGAGCGCGCCGAGACGGTCGCCGCCCTGCGCGCCGTGGACTACGTCACCGTCTTCCACGAGCCGACCGTCGCCGAGCTGCTCCTGGCGCTGCGGCCCGACATCCACGCCAAGGGCACCGACTATACCGAGGAGAGCGTCCCCGAGCGCGATGTGGTACGCTCCTACGGCGGGCGCGTCCGCATCGTCGGCGACCCCAAAGACCACTCCAGCACGGAAATGCTTCGGAGGGTGATAGGTGATGGGTAACGGGTGATAGGTAAAAGAAATCTGTTTTTACCCATCACCGGCTTTATGAAGATTCTGTTCGTCAAACTCGGGAGCATCGGCGACGTGGTGCACACGCTGCCGGCGCTGGCGGCGGTGCGGAGGGCGCTGCCGCGGGCCGACATCTCCTGGGTCGTCGAGCGGCCGGCGGCCGAGGTGCTGCGGGACAACCCGCTTTTGAAAACCCTCATCGTAGTGGACACGAAGGCGCTGAGGCGCTGGCCGGTGTCTGGGGAGACGCTGCTGGCACCGCGCCAGCAGTTGCGCCGGCTACGCGCCTCGCCCTTCGACCAAGCCTTAGACTTCCAGGGACTCCTGAAATCAGCCTTGATCGCCCGGCTCTCGGGCGCGCCCTCGCGCGCCGGCTTCGCGCGCGAGCAGTTGCGCGAGCCCGCGAGCCGCTTCCTGCTGACGAAGACCGTCCGCGCCCCTCGCCGCGCCCACGTCATCACGAAGAACCTGGCGCTCGCCGCCGGCGCGCTCGGCGTCCGCGTGCCTTCCGACCCCTCGGAGTTCGAGTTCCCCCTCCACCTCTCGGCGGCGCACGAGCAGGAGGCCGACCGCCTCGTCCAACAACTCGGACAGAAGTTCGCGATTCTGAATCCGGGCGGCGGGTGGCCGACCAAGCTCTGGGACGCGTCGCGCTTCGGCGCGCTGGCCGACGCGCTCTGGACCGATTTCGGACTGCGCGCGGCCGTCACCTACGGGCCGGGCGAGCGCGGGCTGGCCGAGCGCGCCGCTACGGCCTCGCGCGCGGGCGCGGCGCTCCCTTTAAGCCCTTCCCTGAAGGGGTTCGTCGCGCTGGCGCGGCGGGCCGCCCTCTACGTCGGCGGCGACACGGGGCCGACTCACCTGGCGGTGGCGGCCGGCGCGCCCGTCGTCGGCCTCTTCGGCCCGACCGAGTGGTGGCGCAACGGCAGCCCGCGCGCCCAAGACATCTGCGTCGAGCGCACGGACATTGACTGCCGCACCGACTGCCACCGCCGCGCCTGCTCGAAGTGGGTCTGCATGGACACGGAGGTCGGGCGCGTGTTCGAGGCGGCGGCCGAGAGGCTGCGGCGGGCGGGCGAGAAGAAGGACGGCAAGAGCGGTGTGACGTTCGGGGTGAGGGCCGGTGGGGCGTAGGGGCGGGACTCGGGTGCAGCGCTGGCGCGTGCCGCTCGGCTTCCTCTGCGCGGCGGTCTTCCTCGTGCTCGCGCGGCCGCGGCCCGCGACGCTGGCCGTCGGCGGCGCGGTGGCCGTGGCGGGGCTGCTCCTGCGGGCGTGGGCCTCGGGCCACATCCGCAAGAACGACCGGCTCGCCGTCTCGGGGCCTTACGCGCACACGCGCAACCCGCTCTACCTGGGGAGCTTCATCCTCGGACTCGGCTTCGTCGTGGCGGCGGGCGGCGGCGGGTGGTTGATGATCCTGCTGGCGGGCATCTTCGCGGCGCTGTTCTTGGGCATCTATCTGCCGGTGATGCGCGTCGAAGCCGCGACGCTCGCGGGCCTTTTCGGCGAAGAGTACGAGCGCTACTCGCGGGCCGTCCCGCTCTTCTTCCCGCGCCTCACCCCTTACCGCGCGGCCGAGGGCGCGGGCGCGAAGTTCGACGCGAGCCTGTACTTGCGTTACCGCGAGTACCGCGCGGCGCTCGGGCTGCTTCTGGCATGGGGCGTGCTTGCGCTCAAGGCAGCGCTGGCCGGTCTGAACTAAGATTTCTCAAGACAAACTCAGAAAAGCAGGG
Source organism: Pyrinomonadaceae bacterium (assembly GCA_035947355.1). Lineage (GTDB taxonomy): Bacteria > Acidobacteriota > Blastocatellia > Pyrinomonadales > Pyrinomonadaceae > QHXN01. The sequence goes on from DASZKF010000549.1 coordinate 16,330, forward strand.
TTTTCAACATGCCTCGTCGAAGTCTACGGCACTATCTGGCGGCGACGCTCCTCTCGGCGGTTGTACTCTCTTCAATCGCTCCGGCTTCGGGCACGCCCAAAGAGCATACACCTCGCGGGGACGCGCCGCCCCTGCCCTTCGTCCCCTCGGAGCAGCTCGTCTACGAGGGCGAGTTCTCGAAGCTGCTCCTGCGCGGCATCAAGATCGCGGAGCTGCGCTTCACGGCCAACCGCCCGGCGCAGGCCGCCGCGCCGGCCGGCACCGCGGGTACGGTCGCGCCGCTGCTGCTGACGACCGACGTGGAGTCGAAGGGCTGGTTCCGCAAGCTCTTCGGGCTGAACTTCCGCTACCACGTCGAGACGACCGTCGGCGGCGACTCGTTCAACGTCCTGCGCACGGCGAAGCTCGACGAGCAGGGCAAGCGGGTGCGGACGAGCGAGGCCGTGTTCGATTACGAGGGCAAGCGCGTCGAGTGGACCGAGCGCGACCCGAACAACCAGGCGCAGGCCCCGCGCGTCGTCACGGCCGCGCTCGAGGGGCCGACGCAGGACATCGTCTCGGCCATCTACTTCCTGCGCACGCTCCCGCTCACGCCGGGCCAGACCTTCGACATCTCCATCAGCGACTCGGGCCGCGTCTACCGCGTACCGGGCCGGGTCGTGGCCGAGAAGAAGAAGATGAAGAGCGTGCTCGGCAAGGTCTCGGTCGTGCGCGTGGACGTGGAGCTGTTCGGCGAGGGCCGCCCCATCGAGGGCAAGGGCAAGATGTCCATGTGGGTGACGAGCGACGAGCGCCGCATCCCCGTCAAGGCCCGCCTCTCGCACGACCTCGGCCAGCTCGACATCCACCTCAAGAGCATCCGCCGCGACCCCGCCCAAACGGCCGCGGCGAAGTAACCGGACGGGATTTACAGAAGAAGGCGGCGGGGGCAAGCCCCCTTCCCGACTGCGCGGGCCTGACTCGAATCATTCAGCCCGCGCCGCCTCTAGGTCAGGAAGGGCGGCTTGCCCCCGCCGCTACGTCGGGCCGAGGGAGCATAAAATTTTCCGCGCGTCTCGCAATTTGACTCTCCAAGGTTTCATGGTAGCTTTGACCGAGCCGTCCACCGACGCCGAACACGGAGCCCGCTTGATGACGACCGCGCTGGTCATACACGGACACTTCTACCAGCCGCCGCGCGAGAACCCCTGGACGGGCCTCGTCGAGCACGAGCCGGGCGCGCAGCCCTTCCACGACTGGAACGAGCGCATCCACGCCGAGTGCTACCGGCCGAACGGCTTCGCCCGCGTCTTGGACGCTTCCGGCCGCGTCGAGCGCATCGTCAACAACTACGCCAACCTCAGCTTCAACTTCGGCCCGACGCTGCTCTCCTGGCTCGAACGCCGCCACCCCGAAACCTACGCCCGCGTCCTCGAAGCCGACCGCCGAAGCGCCCGCGAGCGCGGCGGCCACGGCAACGCCGTCGCCCAGGGCTACCACCACGCCATCCTCCCGCTCTGCAACGGGCGCGACCGCCGCACGCAGGTCCGCTGGGGCGTGGCCGACTTCCGACTCCGGTTCGGCCGCGAGCCGGAATCGCTCTGGTTGCCCGAGACGGCCTGCGACCGCGCGACGCTCGACACGCTCATAGAGGAGGGGCTCCGGTACGTCATCCTCTCGCCCTACCAGGCCCGGCGCGCGCGTCCGCTCGGGGCCGAAGAGTGGTCGGACGCCTCGGCGGGCCGGATAGACACGACCGTCCCCTACAAATACTTCCACTCGGACGGCGGCGGTCGCTCCCTCGCCGTCCTCTTCTACGACGGGCCGCTCGCGCGCGCCGTCGCCTTCGAGGGGCTGCTCGCCTCTTCGCACGCGTTAGTCGCCCGCTGCGTGCGGGCCGCGTGCGGCGGGGCCGAGGTCGTCGGCGTCGCCACCGACGGCGAGTCTTACGGCCACCACTTCAAGTGGGGCGACCGCTGCGTCGCCTACGCGCTCGGGACGGAGGCCGCGCGCCACGGCCTGCGCGTGACCAACTACGGCGAGTTCCTCGACCGGCACGAGCCGCGCTTCGAGGTCGAGATTGACGAGGGGCCGGACGGGCGCGGGTCTTCCTGGAGCTGCGCGCACGGCGTCGGGCGCTGGTCGCGCGACTGCGGCTGCCACGCCGGCGCGCCCGAGGGCTGGGATCAGCGCTGGCGCGGCCCTTTGCGCGCCGCGCTTGACCTGCTGCGCGACGCCGCGGCCGCCAAATACGAGGAGGCCGCCGGCGCGCTTTTGCAAGACCCCTGGGAGGCGCGTGACGCTTACGTCGGGCTGCTGTCGGGCCGGGAAGTTTCGCGCGAGGAGTTCTTCCGCCGGCACGGCGCGCGCCCGCTCTCCGAGGACGAGCGCGCCCGCGCGCTCACCCTGCTGGAGATGCAGCGCTGCTCGATGACGATGTACACGAGCTGCGGCTGGTTCTTCAACGACATCTCCGGCGTCGAGGCCGTCCAGGTGCTCAGGTACGCGGGCCGCACGATAGATTTGATGGGCGAGTTGAGGCTAGACCCGCCGCTCGAAGACTTCCTCGGAATCCTCTCCGGGGCGCGTAGCAACCTCGCCGAGAAGGGGAGCGGCGCGGACATCTTCCTGCGCGCGGTCGAGCACGCGCGCGCCGCCGCGTGGCCCGCCGTCGGCCGCCCCGTCGGGTCTGGAGACGGGGGCGTCGCCTGCGAGTCGGCCGGCTACGACTATCGCCAGTCGGACTTCGAGGAGGAGCTGACGGCCGCGGCCCGCACCGCCGTCCAACGGCCGACCGAAGACAACCTCCGCGGCGCGCGCACGCTCCTCGCGACGGCGCGCGAACTCGGCCTCGGGGCCGCCCTCGAACGGGCGCAGGAGGCCGTCTACGAGGTCGCGCGGGGCGGCGCGCCGCTCTCCGAAGAGGCCCGCGACTTCGCCCTCGCCCTCGGCCTCGCCCCCGCCGCCCTCGTCCCTGGGCGCGCGCCCGAGACCGACGACACCACGGATGACGAGGCGGCGGTGACGTTGCGCGCGGATTAAATGTAAAAACAAATGATGAATGCGGAATGATGAATGATGAATTAAAGACAGTTTGAATGGCGGGGCTCGGCGTGCGTCACATTCATCATTCATCATTCCGCATTCCGCATTTCTTATGAGGTGGTAGGCATGGCGAACAAGCCGGGGAGGTCGGGGGCGGGCGCGGAGTACCCGACTGTCTCGCGGGCGAAGATCGAGAGCCTCGTCTCGCTGCGCGCGCACGACCCGCACGCCGTCCTCGGCGCGCACCCGGCGGCGGGCGGCGTCGTCGTGCGCGCCTTCCGGCCCGAGGCCGAGCGGGTCGCGCTCCTCGCCGAGGGCGAAGGCCCGCGCGAGATGGTCAGGTCGCACCCGGCCGGCTTCTTCGAGCTGTTCCTGCCGGGCCGCGGGCAGCTCTTCCCTTACCTCCTGCGCGTCTCGTACCCCGGCGGCGCGACCTTCACGCTGCGCGACCCCTATGTCTTCCTCCCAACCTTCGGCCGCCTCGACGAGCACCTCTTCAACGAGGGCCGCCACTGGCGAATCTACGAGAAACTGGGCGCGCACGTCCGAGACCTGGGCGGCGTCCGGGGCGTCTCGTTCGCCGTCTGGGCTCCGTTCGCGGACGGCGTCAGCGTCGTCGGCGACTTCAACCTCTGGGACGGCCGGCTCCACCAGATGCGCAAGCTCGGCGTCTCGGGCGTCTGGGAAATCTTCCTCCCCGACCTCGGCCCCGGCGCGGTTTACAAGTACGAGATACACCGCCGCGGCCACCTCCCTTTCCTCAAGGCCGACCCCTACGCGCTCTACGCCGAAGTCCCGCCCGCGACCTCCTCGGTCGTCTTCGAGCCGCGCTACGAGTTCAACGACCGCGAGTGGATGGAGAGGCGCGCCGCCGAGGATCACTTCCGCCGCCCGCTCAACATCTACGAAGTTCACCTCGGCTCCTGGCGGCGCATGACCGAGGAGCAGGGCCGCTCGCTCGCCTACCGCGAGACCGCGCCCGCGCTGGCCGACTACTGCCTGGAACTGGGCTTCACGCACGTCGAGTTCCTGCCGCTCAAAGGCCACCCCTACGGCGGCTCCTGGGGCTACCAGGTGGCGAACTACTACGCGCCGACCGCGCGCTACGGCGACCCGGACGACTTCCGCTTCCTCGTAGACCACCTCCATAACCGGGGCGTCGGCGTCATCATGGACTGGGTGCCGGCCCACTTCCCCAAGGACGAGTGGGCGCTCGGCCGCTTCGACGGCACGGCGCTCTACGAGCACCTCGACCCCAGGCTGGGCGAGCACCCCGACTGGGGCACCTTCATCTTCAACTACGGCCGCAACGAGGTCAGGAACTTCCTCATCGCCAACGCGCTCTTCTGGCTCCGCGAGTGCCACGTGGACGGCCTGCGGGTGGACGCCGTCGCCTCGATGCTCTACCTCGACTACAGCCGCTCTGAAGGGCGCTGGGTCCCGAACAAGTTCGGCGGCCGCGAGAACCTCGAAGCCATCGCCTTCATCCGCGAGCTGAACGAGGTCGTCCACCGCGAGCAGCCCGGCGCGCTGATGGTCGCCGAGGAGTCCACCTCCTGGCCGCTCGTCACGAAGGGCACCGACCAGGGCGGCCTCGGCTTCGACTTCAAGTGGAACATGGGCTGGATGCACGACACGCTCAAGTACTTCGAGCGCGACCCCGTAGTCCGCCGCTACTTCCACAACAACCTGACCTTCGGCCTGACCTACGCCTGGAGCGAGAACTACATCCTGCCCTTCTCGCACGACGAGGTCGTCCACATGAAGGGCTCGATGCTCAACAAGATGCACGGGACGCGGGAGCAGAAGTTCGCCAACCTGCGCGGGCTCTACGCCTACATGTGGGCGCACCCCGGCAAGAAGCTCCTCTTCATGGGCGGCGAGCTCGGCCAATGGCGCGAGTGGAGCGACGAGCGGAGCCTCGACTGGCACCTGCTCGACGAGCCGGAGCACGAGGGCGTCCGCGCGCTCGTCCGCGACCTCAACCGGCTCCTCTCCGAGCGGCCCGCGCTCTACGAGGCCGACGTCGAGCCGCGCGGCTTCCGCTGGATAGACGTGGACAACGCGCCGGAGAACGTCGTCGCCTTCCTCCGCCTCGGCCCTTACGCCGGCGACCGGCTCGTCTGCGTCTGCAACTTCTCGGCGGTCGCGCGGCCCGGCTACCGGCTGGGGCTCCCGGCGGCCGGCACCTACCGGCTCGTCCTCAACACCGACGCGCCCGTCTACGCTGGCGCGGACGCCGCCGTCCCCGAGTCGTTAGACGCCGAGGAGCAGCCGCTGCACGGCTTCCCCTTCTCGGCCGCGCTCGACCTGCCGCCGCTCACGACGCTCTGGTTCCTCGCCCCACCCGCAGAGGCCGAGGGCTCGAACGGCGTCGCCGGGAACCCGACGGGCGAAGCGCCCGCCCCCGCCCCGAAGAAGCCGCGCGCGCGGGCGGCGAAGAAGAAGCCGGCGGCGAAGCGCGGCCCGCGCAAGAAGACCGAATGAAGCGCGCCGCACCGACGAGCACGAAGGGCGAGCCCCTCATCATCGGCCACCGCGGCGCTTCGGCTGACGCGCCGGAGAATACGCTCGCGGCCTTCGCGCGCGCGCTCGAAGACGGCGCGGACGGAGTCGAGTTCGACGTGCGTCTCGCGCGCGACGGCGTGGCCGTCTGCGTCCACGACGCGACGCTCGCGCGCACCGGCCTCCGCCCCGAGCGCGTCGCCGCGCTCACCTCCGCCGAGCTGCGCCGCGTGGACGCCGGGACATGGTTCAACCGCCGCTTCCCCCGCCGCGCCCGCGCGGCTTACGCGCGCGAAGCCGTCCCGACGCTCGCCGAGGCGCTCGAACTCGTCGGCCCGCGCTCGCAGGTCGTCTACGTCGAGATGAAGTGCGAGGAGGCCGGCGACTACCCGCGCCTCGCGCGCGAGGTCGTCAACACCGTCCGCGAACTCGGCCTGGCCGACCGCGCCGTCGTCAAGAGCTTCGAGCACGCGGCCGTCGCCGAGGCTAAGCTGCTCGCCCCGGAGATCCGCGCCGCGGCCCTCTTCGACCTCAAGTGGTCTCGGCCGGCCGTGACCGCGCGCGAGGCGGTCGCGCGCACGCTCGCCTGCGGCGCCGAGGAGGTCTCGCTCCACCGCTCGCTGCTGCGGCCGGCGGTCGTCGAGGCGGCCCGCCGCCACGGCCTGGAGACGATCATCTGGACGGCCGACACGCCCGCCTGGCTCGAACGCGCCGTCCGGCTGGGCCTGCGCGCCGTCATCACCAACCGCCCCGCCGAGATGCGCGCCGCGCTCGCAGAAATAGTTTCGAGTTGCGGGTTTCGGGTTTCGAGTTAAAAGCAACTGCTTTGTCTTTAACCCGAAACTCGAAACTCGCAACCCGAAACTGTTTTTCCTTTATGCAGAGTGATCGAATCTACGCGCGCCCGCCGCACTTCACCGTCCGCTACCGCGCCGGCCGGAGGCTCCGCTGGACGAGTGGGGCGGGCGCGGACTACGCCGCGCTCTTCCTGCTCGCGGGCCGCGCCGGCTGGCGGGACGGGTCTGGACGCGCGGGCGAGCTCGGCGCGGGCGGCGCGCTTTTGGCCGCGCCCGGCGAACAGTTGAGCGCGGCCGCGTCGGCGGGGGCCGAACTCCTGACGCTCACGCTCGCGCCCGTCTTCGTTCTCGACTGCGCCCTGCGCGCGGGGCTGCTGCGGGCCGACGCGGCGGTCGGATTCCGAGAGGCGGCCGTCGAGGGCGACGCGCGCCTCGCCCGGCTCGCCCGTGACCTCTCGGAGGAGTTGCGCGGGGCCGAGGCCGGGCAGGAGCTGGTCGTCGCGGCCCTCATCGAGCAGGCGCTCGTACACCTGCTCCGCCATTACGCCAACGTCCGCCGCACCGACAACCTTGAGCTGTCGCGCGCCGGCCTCGTAGACCGCCGCATCCGCCGCGCCGTCGAGCTGATGCACGCGCACCTCGGGCGCGACCTCCCGCTCGGCGAGCTGGCGCGGGCCGCGCACCTCTCGCCCTTCCACTTCGCGCGCCTCTTCAAGAAGCTGACCGGCGCGACCCCGCACGCCTACCTCGCCTCGCTGCGCGCCGCCCGCGCCCAGGCGCTTCTGGCCGAGACAGACCTCTCCGTCACGGAGGTCGGCGCGCGCGTCGGCTACGCCAGCTCCAGCCACTTCGCCAAAGCCTTCCGCCACGCCACCGGCCTCACGCCCCGCGCCTACCGCAACGCGATCATCAAGAAGTAGACAGTAGACAGTAGAAAAGCCGCCGTCAGGCGGCGGCAGAATATAGCCCAGGGCGTAAGCCCTGGGTTACGGACGACGCAATGTTGACGGAGCCCCGGAGGGGCGACAGAAGCTCGACTATCAGTGCCTCTGTCGCCCCTCCGGGGGTCGATCCATTTACTTCACGGGTTCCCAGGGCTTACGCCCTGGGCTATATTCTGCC
>DASZKF010000550.1:0-14363 GCA_035947355.1 Pyrinomonadaceae bacterium
CGCAGTACCTGTTCGTCTACCCGTTCGTCAAGACGCGCGACTGGTACGCGCTGCCGGTCGAGCAGCGGCAGGAGATGATGGACGAGCACATCCGCGTCGGGTCGAAGTACCGCTCGGTGAAGCTCCACACGACCTACTCGTTCGGCCTCGACGACCAGGAGTTCGTCGTCGCCTTCGAGACCGACCACCCGGCCGACTTCCTCGACCTCGTGCAGGAGCTGCGCGAGACCCGCGCCAGCAAGTACACGCTGCGCGACACGCCGATGTTCACCTGCCGCCAGCAGCCGCTCGCCGAGTGCCTCGACGCTCTCGGCTAACACAGGGAGCGAAGTCATCGAAGCGGGGGAGGGTTTGAAAAGCTCTCCCCCTTCGCGTTTGTAGCCATGCCCAAACTACCGAGAGCCTTCGCCGCAGTCCTCGTCTGCCAACTACTCCTGCTCGCCGCGCCCGCGCGAACCTACACGCAGTCGCCGCCCGCCGGCAGTGAATACCTCTGGTTCGAGGCCGAGAACATGCGCGGCATCGCGACCGACGAGCGCAACGAGCCGGTGCGCAACCCCTCCTGGCGCGAATACCCGCGCGAGAAGGCTCCGGGCTGGGGCATGAACGGGCCGGGCGTCTCGGCGGAGTGGTCGCAGGGCGGCGAGAGCGAGTGGACCTCGGTGGCGGCCAGCGCCGACGAGACGCGCGCGACCATCTTCCAGGAGTTCGAGGTGCCGCGCGCGGGCCGCTACCGCGTCTGGGTGCGCTACGCCGACTGGGCGCGGCGCGGCGAGAACTTCACCGTCCGCGTCTCGCAGGGCGGGCGCGAACTCTCGAAGACCGAGCTCGGCGCGGCCGACCGCATAGACCCGCACGACGAGGTGAGCATGTACTGGGGCTGGGCCTTCGCCTGGGACTCCGCGCCGCCGGTCGAGCTCGCCAAGGGCGCGGCCCGCCTCTCGCTCGAAATCGAGAAGGCTTCGGACGCGCGCCGCAACGTGGACTGCGTCGTCGTCACGAACGACCCGGCCTACGTGCCCGACGGCAGGAGGAAGCCGCCCTTCCACGCCTTCCGCGTCTTGCGGGAGTGGAAGGAGAAGCGGCCGGCGCTCGCGCCGCTCGTCGAGCCGGCCGGCCCCGCGGCCGAAGTCCCGGCGCGCTGGCGGCGCAGGCCCTTCGGCGGCCGCGACTTCCTGATGCCCTGGAACATCTCGGAAAAATTCTGGCCGCTCTACGACAAGCCCGAGTCGGAGCGCCCGCTCTACCCCTCGAACGCCGACCCCTTCGAAGCCTTCGTCAAAGAGTACAAGGGCGCGCGCGACGCTCCGATCTTCTCCTCGCCGCTCGTCGTGCCCGTCATACGCCTCGACAACCTGCCCTTGCACCTGAAGGAGGGGAGCGCCTTCCTGCGCCACCTGCGGCAGACGCGCGCGCCTTTCGCCGTCAACATCAACTTCCGCGAGGCCAAGTTCAAGACGCCCGAGGAGGCGCGGGCCGCCTGGGGGCTTCTGTCGGGCGAGCTGAGCGGGCAATTCCTCGGGTGGATTTCGGGCGAGAGCATCGGCCACGTCTGGCCGACGATCCGCAGGTTCCTGATGCTCTCGCCCGAGTCGCCGCGGCGCGAGCTGCTCGAATCCCTGCGCGCGGCCTACGACAAGACGATTGCCGAGAAGTGGGCCGGCACGTTCAAGACCGAGACCGGGCCGATGTGGGACAAACTCATCCCCGCGCAATCAACTTCGAGCACCACCTACGCCCACGCGCTGGGCCGCTGGGGCGTCCGGACGCTCGGGATGGAGACGGCCGCCGTCATGCCGGCGACGGCCATGCGCATCGCCTTCACGCGCGGCGCGGCGCGGCAGACCGGCGCCAACTTCTTCTACTACCACGCGCCCAACTTCGGCGACACGGCCACGACCTTCACGGAGGTGATGAACTACGCCGGCCCCAGGTACTTCTACCACACCCGCTACGGCGCGACGATGGGGCCTTCGCTCTCCTGGTACAGGAAGAGTTATTACCTCTACTACATGTCCGGCGTGTCGGCCGTCTACCTCGAACAGGGCTTCGACCAGTTCTTCAAGCCGGGGCCGGGCGAGCACCCCTTCCAGCTCAACCCCCTGGGCCGCATCACGCAGGAGTTCATGCGCTTCGCCGAGCGGCGGCCCGACCGCGGCGTGCCCTACACCCCGGTCGCCTTCCTGCTCGACCCCGCGCACGGCTTCGAGACGACCAACTACCCGCACTTCCCCTTCGGCGTCTCGCCGCCCGACCAGGGCGACGCCGCGCTGCGCGAACTCTTCTACGCCGCCTACTACCCGACCGGCGTCGTCGAGGGCGAGCCGGCGACGGCCGACCGCCAGGCGTTCGTCAACGCCGCCTTCGGAGACATCTTCGACGTGCTGGTCGCCTCTGACAGCGGCGCCGAGGCGGTCTCCGACTACCGCGCCATCGTCGTCGGCGGGCGCGTCTCCTGGACGCCCGCCTGGGCCTCGCGCCTCAAGGATTACGTCCGCAAGGGCGGCACGCTCGTCCTCAACGCGGCGCAGGCCGAGGGGTTGCCCGGCGACCTGCTCGGCGTGCGCCTCTCGGAGGCGACGGCCGAGGCGGACGCCGCGACGTGCCTCGCGCCCGGCGAGGCCGCGCCAGACCTCTCCGGACAGGTCTTCCGGTACCGGCGGGCCGAGCCGCGCGGCGCGGAGGTTTTAATGAGGGCGGCGGGCGGCGACGCGCTCGTGACGGTCAACCGCGTCGGCCGCGGCCGCGTCGTCTTCTGCGCCGTCCCCGACCTGCTCGGCCTCGACGGCCGGCTCACGCCCGCGGCCGCGCACCTGCTCGCGCACCTCTTCGCCGCGGCCACGCCGGTGGGCGTCACGGGCGACATCGAGCACCTCCTCAACCGCACCCCGGCCGGCTGGGCCGTCACCCTCATCAACAACCGCGGCGTCTACAAGCAGCAGCAGGGCCTCGCACACGTCGAGCGCGGCGAGTCCGTGGACGTGACCATTGACCTGCGCGGCGCCGGCATCGCGAGCGCCGCCGAGTGGACGGAGGGCGGCGAGGTGAGCGTCGCGCGCGAAGCCGGCCGCGACCTCCTCCGCGTCCGCGTCCCCCCCGGCGGCATCCGCATCATCGAAATAATCCCGAGGTGAGTTTGGATTTCGGATTTGCGATTTGCGGTTTGAAGTCATCGGTCTTCAGTTTTCAGTCGTCAGTGTTTTGTCTTTGACTGATAACTGATGACCGACGACTGGTAACTAAATCGAAAATCGCAAATCAAAAATCCGAAATCCAAAATTCTCGCCGATTGCATTTCCGCGGGGGATTCTTTTAGGATAGCGCGTCCTTCGGTCCGGGGTGTGACGGTATGCTTCTCGCGCGGCGCTACTTCATCAGCGGCGAGGTTCAGGGCGTGGGCTTCCGCTTCTTCACGCAGCGCGTCGCCGCGCGCCACCAGGTGGTCGGCTACGTCCGCAACCTCGAAGACGGCCGCGTCGAAGTCCTCGCCGAAGGCACGCCCGAGAGCATCGAAGGCTTCAAGCACGACCTCGCCGCCGGCCCCCAGCACGCCCGCGTCGAGCAGGTCGAAGAACTCAACCTCGAACCGACGGGCCGCTACCCGACGTTCCGCATCGAAAGGTGAGAAGGGAGTAGACAGTAGTCAGTAGCCAGTAGGCGCTCCGCGCTACTGTCGCTGTCGCTGACACTCGAACGATTAGCTAACGAATGTATTTCTACTGTCTACTGACTACCGTCTACTTGAATCATGGATCATCTCAAATCGCTCATCCGCGAAGTGCCGGACTTCCCGAAGCCGGGCATCAACTTCTACGACATCACGACGCTGCTCAAACACCCCGAGGGGCTGCGGCAGACCGTTGACGCCCTCGCCGGGCAGTTCAAAGACACGGGGGCCGACACGGTCGTCGGCATCGAGGCGCGCGGCTTCATCTTCGCGCCGGCGATGGCCTACCACCTCGGCGCGGGCTTCGTCCCGGCGCGCAAGCCCGGCAAACTCCCCTCCGTATGCGCCTCGGTCTCCTACGACCTCGAATACGGGCAGGACGCGCTCCAGATTCACCGCGACGCCGTAGGGAGCGGCCACCGCGTCATCATCGCCGACGACCTCCTGGCGACCGGCGGCACGGCGCGGGCCGTCGTCAACCTCGTCGAGCAGCTCGGCGGCCGCGTCGTCGGCCTCGCCTTCGTCGTCGAGCTCGAATTCCTCCCCGGCCGCCGGAAGCTCGAAGGCTACGACGTGCGCTCGCTCATCAAGTACCAGTCCTGACGGCAACTGGACTCGGCCGCCGCGCATCTGCTAAGTTTTCAGCCTGCGCTCCCGTAGCTCAGTGGATAGAGCACACGCCTCCTAAGCGTGGGGCCGCACGTTCGAGTCGTGCCGGGAGCATCTCAGAATCTTCATCTTCCCACCCGCTCCTACCCGAGCGTCAGTTCCGTCTGAGCTAACTCCCAACCCCCTGAGAAGCCCGCACGGTCTCGGCGCAGGCTCGAAGAAAGAGGAGTGAGCTAGCATGTCCACAATGGACGTTGGGAACATCAGCGAGGCGCTCGTCATGGCGGCTTACGCTAACGCTGGCTTCTGGGTGTCCGTCCCGTTCGGCAGTGGTTGTGCTTACGACTTGGTCGTGGACACCGGCAGTCGTCTGTTTAAAGTTCAGGTCAAGACCGGATGGTTACGTAAAGGGTGTCTGATCTTTAAGGGGCAGCGGCGCGTCAGGGATTCGAGGTGTAACGGCATGCGGCGCTACAGGGAAGGCGAGGTCGATTTTTTCGCAGCTTACTTCCCGCCGACAGGGAGCATCTATGTCGTACCGTTCGGCCTAGTAGGAACGCACGGATGCTTAAGATTGACGCCCGTCCTGAACGGGCAACAGAAGCTGATCCGCTGGGCGGCGGACTTCACCTGGGAGAAACACTTGGAGCAGTTGAGATTGGATGAGGGTGTCGAGCCTGCGCCCGCGGCCGAACTTTAGATGTTGACCGGGGAGCCGGGCTGTTATAAAACGTCGGCAACTTCAGTCAACGACGGGTCGGAGGAGGAGAGAGTATGACAACCATCCTGATCATCATCCTGATCCTGCTGCTCATCGGGGCGGTGCCCGCCTGGCCCCACAGCCGCGGCTGGGGCTACTACCCGAGCGGCATCCTCGGCGTCATCCTGCTGATCGTGCTGATCCTTCTGCTGACGCACCGCATCTAGGCGCCCGCGGAGATTTCGCGACGGCGGGAGGCGAACCGCTGTCATCCGCTAAACCGCGCGCCGCCCTCCGCGCGCCGCCGCCCTTCTGCGCCCCCCCGACAGGCCCGCGCACCGCCCCGCGAAGAAAAATCTTGTCTCGCTCCGGGCTCGCGGTGTATCATCCCGCCGGTTGCACAAATTACCGCAGGTGAAACAATGATGATCGCACACGACAACGTCGAAGCCGTCTACTGGCCCGACCGCACGACGAACTGGGCGCGGCCTCTGTTCATGGCCTCGGTCTCGGCGGGCTGGCCCTCGCCGGCCGAGGACTACGTTGAGGGCCGGCTCGACCTCAACCGCTACCTTATCAAGCACCCGGTGGCGACCTTCTACGTGCGCGTCTCGGGCGACTCGATGATGGGCGCGGGCATCCACCCCGGCTCGATTCTGGTCGTCGACCGCGCCGTCGAGGCCGACGACGGCGACATCGTCATCGCGCGCATCAACGACGAGCTGTGCGTCAAGCGGCTCCGCGTCCACCACGGCCGCATCTGGCTGATGCCCGAGAACGAGGACTACCAGCCCATCGAAGTCACCGACGGCATGGACTTCGAGGTCTGGGGCCGCGTCATGCACTCGATACGCTCGTACTGACAAAAGCAGTCCGGAGTCTGGAGTCTAAGAGTCCGGAGTCGAAGGCGAGAATGCTTCTGACTCCGGACTCTTAGACTCCAGACTCCGGACTGCTTTTACTTGTCACTCGTCACTGCTTTCCTCATATCGGCGAGCGCCTGCTCGGGCTTCCACTCGTTGCCGCGGTAGATTTTGTAGACCTTGCCGTCGGGGGTGAGGAGGGCGGTGCGCAGCGAGTGGATGATCTGGCCGGTCTCCTCCTTGTAGGCGAGGCCGAAGAACTGCGCGAGGCGGCGGATCTCTGCGGGGTCGCCGGTGGCGAAGTCCCAGTGCTCGAAGGTCTCCGCGGCGTAACGCTCGGTGTAGGCCGCGCCGTAGCTGCGCAGGACCTTCGGCGTGTCGTAGGCCGGGTCGAGCGTGACGCTCAGCAGGTGCGCCTTCGGGCGCAGAGAGGCGTCGCGCTCGAGCTCGCGGTGGACGGCGGCGAAGTTGCTGCTCATCAGGGGGCAGTAGTCCGGCACGGGGCAGCGCGTGTAGATGAAGGTCAGGAGCAGCGCGCGGCCCCGGAGGCGGGCGAGGCTCAGCGGCTCGCCGTCCTGGTTGACGAGCGAGAAGTCCGGCACTTCGGTGCCGGGCGGCGGCCCCGCGGCGGCCTCGGCGGCGGCCGCAGCCGCGGCGCCGGGCAGCGCCTTCGTGATGACGGGGTTTTCGAGCCGGTAGCCGTCCTCCGAGACGACGAGCGTGGCCTGTATCTGATCGCCGCCCGCCATCTCCGCCAGCGCCTCCCGGTCCCGGACGGGGAAGGGCATCCGCATCGCCGACATGAAGTCCGGAATCTCCTCGTGGTCTATGACGACCTCGCCCGTCGCGCGGTCGACCGAGACGACCTGACCCTTCAGGTCGTACCTCCGCACCTCGCCCTCCGGCCGCGCGCACGAGACGGGGCCGAGAGACAAAATAAGGGCGAGCGCCCCTCTCAAGCATGACGAGTCAATCAATCCGCCGCGGGTGTTCATGCGCCCGATTGTCAGACATCGTCGCCGGCGCGCGCAACCATGCAAGCCTTGAATCGTGAATCGTAGTCGTCAGTCGTCATTTATCAGTCGTCAGTTTTTGTCTTTACTGATAACTGACGACTGATAACTGACGACTGATAACTGATAACTCCTCTTCACGATTTACGATTCACGATTCACGATGTTAGGATGAGCGGCACAGCCGATGAACATGACTACGGAGAGAGGCGAGGGCGTCGGGGCGCGGAGGCTCGACGGCTCGCGCGTGGCCGCCGAGATTAAGCGCGAGGTGGCCGAGGAGGCGGCGCGGCTCTGGCGCGAGCACAACGTCGTGCCGCGGCTGGTGACGATCCTCGTCGGCGAAGACCCCGCGTCGGTCGTCTACGTTCGGAACAAGGTGCGCCTGTGCGAGGAGTTGGGCCTGACCTCGGAGCACCACCCGCTGCCGGCCGCGACGGCCGCCGAGGAGCTGCTCGAACTCGTCGAGACCTGCAACCGGCGCGAGGACGTGGACGGCATCCTGGTGCAGCTCCCGCTCCCCGCCGGCCACGACGAGTCGCGCGTCATCGAGGCGATTGACCCCGCGAAGGACGTGGACGGCTTCCACCCGGTCAACGTCGGCCGGCTCTTCACGCAGCAGCCGACGCTCCTGCCGTGCACGGCGGCCGGGATCGTCGAGCTTCTGGAGCGCGAGGGCGTCGAGCTGCGCGGCGCGCGCGCCTGCGTCGTCGGCCGCAGCAACATCGTCGGGCGGCCGGTGGCGGAACTGCTCTTACAGCGTGACGCGACCGTCACCGTCTGCCACTCGCGCACGCGCGACCTGGCGTCGGTGACGCGCGAGGCCGACATCCTCGTCGCCGCGGTCGGTCGCGCGGGCCTTCTGCGCGCCGGGCACGTCAAGCCCGGCGCGGTCGTCGTAGACGTCGGAACCAACCGCGTGACCGACGAGGCGCTCGTCCGCGAGCTGTTCGGCGGCGGCGCGGAGAAGCGCCTCGCCTCGATGCGCGGGCGCGGTTACACCCTCGTCGGCGACGTGCACCCGGCCGAGGTTAGCCGGGTCGCCGGCCGGCTCACGCCCGTCCCCGGCGGCGTCGGCCTGCTCACGGTCGCCATGCTCATGAAGAACACGGTCGAGGCCGCGCGCCGCCGCCGCGGAATCGAAACATAAGTTTCGGGTTTCGAGTTGCGAGTTTCGAGTTCGGGCAGGTCACGTTCCGGCCTTCAGCTCACGCAGGACAAACTCGAAACCCGAAACCCGAAACCCGAAACTTCTTTATGCTGCGCGTCGGTCTCACCGGTTCGATTGCGGTCGGCAAGTCGCACGTGGCCGAGTTGCTGAGGGGGATGGGCTGCCGCGTGGTGGACGCCGACGAGGTGGCGCGGCGCGTGGTCGAGCCGGGGACGGAAGGGTTGAGGGCCGTCGTCGCGGAGTTCGGCGAGGGTGTGCTGCGCGGGGACGGGACGCTCGACCGCGCGCGGCTCGGCGCGGTCGTCTTCGGCGACGAGGCGAAGCGGCTGCGCCTGAACGCAATCCTCCACCCGCTCATCATGGCGGAGCAGGACGAGCTGCTGCGGCGCTGGGAGCGGGAAGACCCGCGCGGCGTCGGCGTGGTGGACGCGGCGCTGATGATCGAGTCGGGCGGGTACCGGCGCTTCGACAAGCTGGTGGTCGTCCACTGCCGGCCGGAGGCGCAGCTGGAGCGGCTGATGCGCCGCAACAACCTCTCGCGCGAGGAGGCCGGGCGGCGCATCGCCTCGCAGATGCCGCAGGAGGAGAAGCTCCGCTACGCGGATTTCGCCATAGATACGTCGGGCGACTTCGAGGACACGCGGCGGCAGACCGAGGCCGTGTACCGCGAGCTGAAGGCGCTCGCGGAGAAGCGTTCGATTGACGGTTGAGCCTATGGTTAGGTCGTTTCAACACAGAGGGCACAGAGTTCACACAGAGGGCACAGAGAAGAAAGGTTTTCTCCGTGGACTCCGTGGAACCTCCGTGCCCTCCGTGTTGAAACGCCGTCGCGGAAGACTCAACGGCGGTTTCTTCGCGAGTGCGCGCGTCTGGCTCTCTGTGGCGCTCAGCCTCTCGCTCGCCGGCAGCGGCTGCTTCGAGCGCGAGGAGGGCGAGACCTTCTACGGCAAGGTGATCGTCCCCCGCGCGCAGGAGTTCCGCTGGAGCGACGGCGGGCTGCCGCGCGTCTTCGACCCCGCGCGCGCCGCCGCCCCGCCCGACACCGACGCCGTCCGCGCCCTCTTCGAAGGTCTTACGGAGTACGCGCCCGGGACGGTGCGGCCCGCGCCGGCCGTCGCGAGCCGCTGGGAGTCTGCGGACGGCGGCCGCACGTGGGTCTTCCACCTGCGGCGCGACGCGCGCTGGTCGAACGGCGACCCGGTCACGGCCCGGGACTTCGTCCGCTCCTGGCAGCGCACCATCCGCATGGGCGAGCGCGCGCCGCACGCGAAACTCCTGGCGAACGTGAGGGGCGCGCTGCCCCAACCGACGCCGCAGGACGCGGCCGCGCGCGCGGGCGCCGCGGCGGCCGCTCCCATCGCGACGCCCGCCCCAGGCGCGGGCGGGAATCGTGACGCGAAGCCGCCCGCGCCGCCCAGCCGCCCGCCCGACTTCGGCGCGGTCGCGCTCGACTCTCACACGCTGCGCGTGACGCTCGAACGCCCCGACCGGAACTTCCCGGCGCTCGTCGCCCACCCGGTCTTCCGCCCCGTCCACGAGCTGAGCCCGAACGCGGACCTCCCGGCCTTGCAGGACGAGCAGATGAACCGCGGCGGCGGCGAGGAGTTCGGCGTCGTGACCAACGGCGCCTTCAGCCTCGCGCGGCTCGGCGGCGACTCGGTCGTGCTCGAGCGCGCCGCGAACTACTGGGACGTGACCTCGGTCAAGTTGGAGCGCGTCTACTTCGTCAACCAGCCCGACCCCGAGGCGGCCATCAACGCCTACCGGGCCGGCGAGGTGGACGCCGTGACGAACGCGGCCGTCGAGCCGCTGGCCGTCAAGCTGCTCACGCCCTACCGCGACTTCCGGCGCGAGACCTTCGCCGCCCTCAACTACTACCGCTTCAACACCTCGCGCCCGCCCTTCGACGACCGGCGCGTCCGCGCGGCCCTCGCCCTCGCGCTCGACCTCGAACGCCTGAGCCACGACACGCTCGGCGGCGCGACCGAGCCGGCCGCGAAGTTCCTCCCGTTCGAGATCGAAGCCCTGGCGGCGGCCGCGCCCGCCGAGAAGCCGCCGCGGACCGACGAGGCGGAAAGCCCTGACGGCTCCGGCGGGGAACGGGGCGACGGCGCGGATGCCGAGTCCGGCGGCGCGGACGGTAGTGAGCCAGCGGAGGCGGAGCGCGCCGAGCCGCTCCGGCAGAACGTCGAGCGGGCGCGGCGGCTCCTGGCCGAGGCGGGCTATCCCGACGGCGAGAACTTCCCGCGCGTCCGCCTGCTCGTCAACCGCAACGAGCAGCAGCGCCTCATCGCCAACGCCGTCGCCCGCATGTGGCGCACGGCCCTCGGCGTCGAGACCGAGATCATCCTCCGCGGCTGGGAGGAGTACGAGATGATGCTGCGCGCCGGCGACTTCGACGTGGCCCGCCGCAGCCTCGTCATGCAGACCACGGACGAGGCGACCAACATGCTCGCCCTCTTCGGCGAGGAGCCGCGCCCGGCCGAGACGCCCGCGCCCGCCTCCTCGCCCGCGGCCGACGACGACGCCCCGCCCACGGGCGCGACGCCCGAGCCGGCCGCGACCGCGCAGGCCACGCCCATCCTGACCGAGGCCCGCGCGCTCGGCGAGCTGCCCGCCATCCCGATCTACTTCGCCTCCTCCTACGCGCTCGTCAAGCCCTACGTCAAAGGGTTCGAGTCCAACCTCCTGGACGCCCCCTCGCTCAAGCACGTACACATAGACACGGCGTGGCGCGACCCGCGGCAGAAGCCCGAGTCCACGGCCGCGCACGTCCCCCGGTAGTTGTAAAAAATGTGTCGCGCGAGCAACTTGGCCCGCGCCCGCGGGCATCGTCAGAGGGGCGGGGGCGCGGGCCGGAACCGCCTTGATTGAAGCGCCCGCGCGTGATAATTTCAGGGCCGCCCTTCATACGAAGTAAAAGTCTTTATCCCCTGGTCTCCCCGTCCGCCGGCGCCGAAAGCGAGAGCCGGCGCGGAAGCGTCTCTCCCTTGCTCAGAGCGGAGCGGGCCGCCCCCCGGGCGGCCGCGCGGAGGGGTCGGAGTAGCCATGCCGAATCAGAAAGCTTTACGCGCGTTGTCTTTGATCCTCGCCGCGGCGCTCGCCTCGGCGTCCTGCACGACCCAGGCGAGCCGGGGCGAGTTCTTCGGCCGCATCGAGCCGCCCGCCGGGCAGGTCCTGCGCTACATCTCGGGGTCGGAGCCGGAGTCGCTCGACCCGCAGATGAGTTCGGGGCAGCCCGAGGCGCGCATCTACATGGCGCTCTACGAGGGCCTGGTCGAGTACCACCCGAAGACGATGAAGGAGATGCCGGCCGTCGCCGAGCGCTGGGAGGTGGACGAGGACAACATGGAGTTCGTCTTCTTCCTGCGGCGCGACGCGCGCTTCTCGAACGGCGACCCGATCGGCGCGCACGACTTCGTCTACACCTTCCGCCGCGGCCTCGCGCCCGAGCTGGCCTCGCGCAGCGCCTACATGGCCTACGACATCAAGTACGCGCAGGCTTACAACGAGCACGCCGCCTTCGTCCGCGACCCGCAGACCGGCCGCTTCGTCACGGCCGCCGAGGCCGCGCCGCCGGGCGGCGAGGGCGCGTCGGTCGGGACGGTCGCCGACGCGGTCGTGCCGGTGAAAGACCTCGACGCCCTGCACCGCGAGGAGCTTTCGAAGCGCGGCGAGGCGGCCGCGCCCGACACGGAGTTCCACAAGTACATCCACTCGCCGACGCGCCTCATCGTCCCCGGCGACGCGGCCGCGCGCGAGAAGGCGGCCAAAGACAACCCGAGGCTCAGGGCCTTGCTCGCCGGCAAGGAGTTCGTCCCCGTCAGGGCCGAGGACATCGGCGTCGAGGCCGTGGACGACTACACCCTGCGCGTGACGCTCGCGCAGCCGGCGCCCTACTTCGTCGGAATGCTCGCCCACCAGCTCTTCCGCGTCGTCCCGCGCCGCGTCATCGAGCGCCACGGCGTCAACTGGACGCGCCCGGAGAACATCGCCTGCAGCGGCGCCTTCAAGCTCGCCGTGCACAAGCCCTACGACCAGGTCGTCGTCGAGCGTAACCCCCTGTACTGGGACGCGAAGTCGGTCAGGCTCGACCGCATCACCTTCTACCCGCTCGAAGAGCAGACGACGATGCTCAACCTCTACAAGGCGGGCGACGTGGACGCCGTCTACAACCACACGGTGCCGGCCGGCTGGCTCAAGAGCGGGGTGCGCTACGCGAAGGACTACATGGACGCGCCCGAGTGCGCCATTGACTACTACATGCTGAACACGAAGAAGCCGCCGCTGACGGACGTGCGCGTGCGCAAGGCGCTCAGCTACGCCATAGACCGGCAGGCGCTCGCCGACTACCGCGTCGTCTACAAGCCGCTCTACGGCTTCACGCCCGAGGGCATCTTCCCCGGCTACCCGCGGGTCAAGGGCGCGGAGTTCAACGTCGAGAAGGCGAGGCAGCTGCTCGCCGAGGCCGGCTACAAAGACTCCTCGGGCAAGTACGACCCTTCGAAGTTCCCCGTCTCGGAGGTCGAGCTGACCTACAACACGACCGAGTCGAACCGGCAGGTCGCCGAGTTCGTCCAGGCGCAGTGGAAGCAGAACCTCGGCATCACCGTCCCGCTCAACAACATGGAGTGGAAGACCTTCCTCAAGGCGCGCTCGAACCTCGAATACAAGGGCGTCGCGCGCGGGGCCTGGATCGGCGACTACATGGACCCTTACACCTTCCTCTCGATCTTCACCTCGAAGGAGGGCGGCGACAACGGCACGGGCTGGTGGGACGCGAGGTACGTGCAGATGCTCAAGGACGCCAACCGCGAGAGCGACCCGGCCCGCCGCTACGAGCTGCTGGCGAAGGCCGAGGCGTACCTGATGGACGCCGCCCCGCTCATCCCGCTCGCCACCAACGCCACGAACTGGATGAAGAAGCCCTACGTCAAGGGCATGTACCCCAACCCCGGCACGATGCACGCCTGGAAGTTCGTCTACATCGAGACCGACCGGGCCAAGTGGGACTACGGCGTCCCCGACCTGAAGTCAGACCAGCTCGCCCTGAAGGAGTAAGCGCACACATGTTCCGCTTCATCCTGCGCCGGCTCATCGTGACCGTGCCGATGGTGCTCATCGTCGTCTCGCTGACGTGGGGGCTGATCCGGCTCGCGCCGGGCAACTTCTACTCGGGCGAGAAGAAGCTGCCGGCGGCCATCGAGAAGAACATCCGCGAGAAGTACGGCCTCGACCAGCCCTGGTACGTGCAGTACGGGCGGATGATGAGGAACATCCTGCGGCTGGACTTCGGCAACTCGCTCAAGTACGAGACCGAGTCCGTGAACGACATCCTGCGGCGGACGCTGCCGGTCTCGGCCGTGCTCGGCATCTGCGCCTACGTGCTCGCGCTCGTCGTCGGCGTGGCGATGGGGACGCTCGCCGCGCTCCGGCAGAACTCCAAGCTCGACTACGCCTCGATGGCGCTGGCGATGCTCGGAATCTCCCTCCCGAACTTCGTGCTCGGCCCGATTCTCGTGCTCGTCTTCGCGCTCTCGCTCTACTGGCTGCCGCCGGCCCGCTGGGGCGGCTTCCCCAGTTGGACCATGGTGCTGCCGGTCGTAACGCTCTCGGCCGTCTACATGGCTTACATCGCGCGGCTCACGCGGTCGGGGATGCTCGAGGTGCTGCGCTCGGACTACATCCGGACGGCGCGCGCGAAGGGCCTGAAGGAGCGCGACGTGGTCGTCCGGCACGCGCTGCGCGGGGGGCTCCTGCCCGTCGTCTCGTTCACGGGGCCGGCGCTGGCGCTCCTCGTCGCCGGCACGGTCGTCGTCGAGCGCATCTTCGCCATGCCGGGCCTCGGCAACTACTTCATCAACGCGAACCTCAACCGCGACGAGCCGCTCATCATCGGCATCGTCGCCTTCATCTCGATCACGATTCTGATCTTCAACCTGCTGGTTGACATCGCCTACGCGTTCCTCGACCCGCGCATACGGTACTAGACATGAAGGACGAACGAACTCCGCAAGTGCCGACCGAGGAAGGGCGCGCGCAGACGCCGTGGGAGCAGGGCGAGCCCGCGCTGACGACGCGCGGCACCCCGGCAGCGCCGCCCGTCCGCCACCGCGAGGGCGACGAGATACACGCCTTCCCCGAGACGGCCGTCGGCGAGGGCGACGTGCGCACCTCGGGCGAGTCGGCCGCCCCCGCGAAGGGAACCTCGCTGTGGAGGGACGCGTGGAAGCGCCTGCCCCGGAACAGGCTGGCCGTCTTCGGCATGTTCGTCGTGGGCTTCATCGCCGTCGCGGTGCTGGTCGGCCCGTGGATCATCAGGGCGACGACGGGCTTCACC
>DASZKF010000551.1:0-17539 GCA_035947355.1 Pyrinomonadaceae bacterium
CTGTGCTCCTCATCGAAACTGATTCCCCCTTCCGGCCGGCGTGGGCTTCGGAATATACACCACTTTTGTCGGGCCATGCGCGAAAGTTGGCGGCCGCCCGCGGGGAGGGGCGGCGGGGCCCGTGCGGCTCTGCCCCGGCTATCTCTTCAGAACCCTGTACTCGAAAGGTTTCAGGGTGAGCGCGGGGGCGGACTCACGGCCGGCGATGAGATCGAAGTAGCCGGCGCCGGGGCTGACGGTGACGCTCTCTTCCGAATGGTTCAGGATGAAGTAGTAATTGCTCCGGCCCTTGGTGCGGCGCGTGACCTCGACCCCGGCGGGGAAGCCTTCGAACAGCGGCTTGAGGTTATGCTCGGCGGCGTAACGGCCGACGAGGTGGCGGGCCGACTCCAGGTTGAAGAACGAGCCGTAGTAGACGGCCTTCCCCCTCCCGCTGCGGTTCTCGGTGACGGCCGGCCGGCCGCGCATGAAGTCGCGCTCCCAGACGGCGACGACCTCCGCCCCGCGGGGTTTCAGCACGTCGGCGAAGACGTTGACCGGCGCCGCGACGCCGCCCGCCCCGAACCTCAGAGAGTTCTTCCCCGCCGACGGCGGCTGGTAGACCTGGAACGATTCGACCTCGACGCCGAACAGGGCCGTTAGGCCCTCGATGGGGATGGTCTGGTCGGTCATCGCGTTGTCGCGATCCTTGACCGCCCCGTGTGCGCCCATGACGAAGGTGCCGCCGCCGGCGACGAACTCTTTGATCCTGGCCGAGAGTTCCGGGGTCATCATCAGCAGGTGCGGGGCGAAGATGATTTTGTACGCGCCGAAGTCGGCCTCGGGGCTGATGAAGTCTATGTTGTATTTCAGCTCCGAGGCGGCGCGGAAGAAGTGGCCGAGGGCCGCGCGCGGGTTCACCTCGCGGGTGAAGTACTGGTGCTCGTAGGCCCACTCGGCCTCGAAGTCCTGGACGACGGCGATGTCTGAGACGACCTTCGAGCCGAGGACCTCCGCGCCGACGCGGTTGATCTCGGCCCCCTCCTTCCTGAACTCCTCGTAGCGCGCGCGCGGCACGTCGTCGTGGTCGAGGACGCCGTACCAGTACTCCTCCGCGCCGCGGCGGGCGGCGCGCCAGCGGAAGTGGACGATGCCGTCGGCCCCGTGCGCGATTGATTGGAAGGCCCAGAGGCTCATCTCGCCGGGGCGCGGCACGCGCAGGAGGTAGGTCTGCCCGGCCGGGCCGGTCTGCTGCTCCATGATGAGGAAGCGGCCGGTGAAGCTCCGGCTCAGCGTCAGGGCGGCTCCGATGGGGTACTGCGGGTCGTCTACGAACAGCGGGTAGTTGGCGTTCGAGTGGAGGTCGAGGCCGCGGCTCAGCCGGTAGTAGTTGATGTTCCTGAAGACGCCGTTCTGCGTGACGAAGTCCGCGGGGCGGTGCTTCCTGATGATCGAGACCTGTTCCTCCATGTAGGAGGTGACGGAGTCGGAGATGAACCTCTTGAAGTCGAGCACGAGGGCCGGGTTGTGGAAGGCCGGCGTCTGCGAGGGCAGGTCAACCTGCTCCCAGTCCGTGTAGAGCTGGCTCCAGAAGACCGTCCCCCAGCGGTCGTTCAGAGACTTCAGGGTGCCGTACTTACTCTTCAGCCAGCCGCGGAAAGCTACGCGGCAGCTTTCGCTGTAGCACTCCGGGTTCTCGTTGTTGAACTCGTTGTCTATCTGCCAGCCGATGACTTCGGGGCGCGCGCGGTAGTGCTCGGCCATCCGCTCGACGATGCGGCGCGAGAGTCGCCGGTAGGTGGGGCTGTTGTAGCAGTAGTGGCGGCGCGACTGGTCGTCGGCCGCCCGCCCGTTCGGGAAGACGTGCAGCACTTCCGGGTACTTGTGCGTGAGCCACTTCGGCGGGGTGGCCGTCGGGGTGCCGAGGATGACCTTGATGCCGTGTCTGGCGAAGACGGCCATCGCCCGGTCGAACAGGGAGAAGTCGAACCGCCCCTCCTCCGGCTCCATCAGCGCCCAGGCGAACTCCGCCATGCGGACTACCCGGACGCCGCACTCCCGCATCCGCCTCGCGTCCTGCTCCCAAAGCCTCTCGTCCCAGTGCTCCGGGTAGTAGTCAACGCCGAAGAGGAATTTGTCGTAGCGGTTCGGCCGCTCAGCTTGCCCCGCGCCACAAACACACAGTGACGCCTGAATGATGAAGACGGCGAGGAGGATTATCTTTTTCATGGCTCGTCGCGGGCGCACGGGGTCGCGCGCCGGTGCGCTCGGTCTCTGACTCAATCGTTCAAAAGGGTTTTAGAACGGGGTGGGCGATAGTACATCGCCACAGGCCCGGAGAGGAAATATTCCGGGCGGCCGGCGAGACCGAGCCTGTCTTACGCCCCTCCCGGCGTGAACGCGGCCCGTGATGTTATACTACGCGGACTTAACACCGACTCCGTATTCGCATGACGCCAGACCCTCTGACGAACGACCCGCGCCCGCTGCTCGCCCCCCTGCGCCTTCTGCACGAAGCGATCCGCGACGCCGTCGTCAAAGCCTGCGAGCGCTCGGCCCTGGAATCTTTGGCGGCGGTCGCGCGCGAGGAGGAGGGCGACACGATCTACGCCGTTGACCGCGTCGGCGAGGAGCTGCTCATCGGCTTCTTCGAGCGCGAGGTCGCGCCCGCCTCGCCGCTCGTCCTGATCGCCGAGGGCCTGCCCGGTGGGCAGGTCGTCCTGCCGCGCGGCGCGCGCGAGGCCGACGCCGTCTGGCGCGTCATCGTAGACCCGATTGACGGCACGCGCGGGCTGATGTACCAGAAGCGCAGCGCCTGGGTCCTGACCGGCGTCGCCCCGAACCGCGGCCCGGAGACCTCGCTCGCAGACATCTCTCTGGCAATCCAGACCGAGATACCGCTCGTCAAGCAGCACCTCTCGGACGTGGCCTGGGCGGTCAAGGGCGAGGGTGCGCGGGCCGAGCGCTACGACCGCCTGACGGGCCGTGCGACGCCGCTCGCCCTGCGCCCTTCGCAGGCGCCCTCCATCGCGCACGGCTACGCCCAGGTCGCGCGCTTCTTCCCCGGCGCGCGCGAAGAGCTGGCCGCCATTGACGAAGAGGTCGTGCGCGGGGCGCTCGGCCCCGCCCGGCCCGGCAAGGCCCACTGCTTCGAGGATCAGTACGCCTCGTCGGGCGGGCAGCTCTACGAACTGGCCTCGGGCCGCGACCGCTTCACCGCAGACCTGCGCCCGCTGATGGAAGAGGCGCTGCGCGGGCGCGGCCTCGCCCTCGGAATCTGCTGCCACCCCTACGACCTTTGCACCGAACTCGTCGCGCGCGAGGCGGGCGTGATCGTCACGGGCATCGAAGGCGGCCCCCTGCGCGCGCGGCTCGCGGTCGAGCCGGACGTGGCGTGGGCCGGCTACGCCAACGCGCGCGTGCGCGAACAGGTCGAGCCGCTCCTGCGGGCGGCGCTCGCGCGGCGCGGGCTTTTGCCTTTTGCCGAAGCCGGGGGCACAGACCGTGTATAGAATCGCGTCCGGCTCGACCCGCGGCCTGTCGGACACCGAACGCTTCGTCCGGCTGCTCGACGGCCTGCGCGCGGGCGGCCACGAAGGGCTGGCGGGATTCTTCGACGGGGCGGGCGACCTGACGGTCGCGCGCGCGCCGGGCCGGCTCGACCTGATGGGAGGCATCGCGGACTATTCCGGCTCGCTCGTCCTCGAACTGCCGATCTCGAACGCCACGCACGTCGCCCTCCAACTCCGCGAGGAGAAGACGCTCCGCGTCGCGAGCCTGGGCAAAGACGGGGAGCGGCCGCGGCTGTTCGAAATGGCGCTGGCCGACTTTCAAGTCTCCGGCCGCCCGGCCGGCTACGCGGAAGCCGCGCGCTTCTTCAGACGCGACTCCGAGCACGGCTGGGCCGCCTACGTCGCCGGTGCCTTCCTCGTCCTGATGCGCGAGAAGGGCTGCGTCTTCGACAGAGGCGCGCGCATTCTCATCAGCTCCGACGTGCCCGAAGGCAAGGGCGTCAGTTCTTCGGCCGCGCTCGAAGTGGCGACCATGCGGGCCGTGTCGGCCGCTTACGGGATTGAATTGCCGCCGCGCGAGTTGGCCTTCCTCTGCCAGAAGGTCGAGAACCTCGTGGCCTGCGCCCCTTGCGGCGTGATGGATCAGATGACCTTGGCCTGCGGCGAGGAGGGTCGTCTCCTCGCCCTCCTGTGCCAGCCCGCCGAGCCGAAGGGGTTCGTCGAGCTGCCCGAAGAGCTGGCCGTCTGGGGCATAGACTCGGGCATCCGCCACTCGGTCGGCGGCGCAGACTACGGCACGGTGCGCACGGCGGCCTTCATGGGCTACCGCATCATCGCCGAGGCGGCGGGCCTTTCGTGGCGCGAGTCCGCCGCGCCGGGCCACGTCCTGGTTGACGACCCGAAGTGGGGCGGCTACCTCGCCAACCTCCGGCCTGCGGAGTTCGAGGGGCGGTACGCGGCGCTGCTGCCGGAGCGCACGTCGGGTGAAGAATTCCTCGCGCGTTACAAAGGCATCACCGACGCGGTGACGAGCGTAGACCCGGCGCGCTCGTACCCCGTCAGAGACGCGACGCGCCACCCGGTCTTTGAGAACGACCGCGTCGAACGCTTCGCCCGGCTGTTACGCGACTGGCAGGGCCTCGCCCGCGCCGACGAGCTGGGCGGGTTGATGTACCTTTCGCACGAGAGCTACTCGGCCTGCGGCCTCGGCTCGCCGGGCACGGACGAACTCGTCCGGCTGGTGCGCGAGTCGGGGCCGGCCGCCGGCCTCTACGGCGCGAAGATCACGGGCGGCGGCGGCGGCGGGACGGTCGCCGTCCTCGGCCGCCGCGGGGCGGGCGGGGCCGTCGAGGCGGTCGCGCGCGAGTACGCCGCCCGCACGGGGCGCGCGCCGCTCGTCATCTCCGGCTCTTCGCCCGGCGCGGCCGCCTTCGGAAGCCTGAGACTTAAAGCAGTAGACAGTAGTCAGTAGACAGTAGCCAGTAGGCCCCGCGCCGCGAATGCTGACGCTTCCACCCGAACGCTTCGCCATAGGAAGTTTTTCTACTGTCTACTGTCTACTGAAGGGTTGATCCTATGGTCTGGGAAGAGAGGTGGCACCCGCTGCGCGAGGAGTGGGTGATCGTCGCGGCGCACAGGCAGAACCGCCCCTGGAGCGGCCGGATGGTCGAGCGCGCGGGCGGGGCGGGGCCGGCCTACGACCCGGATTGCTACCTCTGCCCCGGCAACCTGCGCGTCGGCGGCCGCCGCAACGCCGACTACGCGAGCACCTTCGTCTTCGACAACGACCTGCCGTGCGCCAGCCCCGACGCGCCGAAACAGTTGGAGACGCCGCCCGGCATCTACCGCAACCGCCCGGCCGACGGCCTCGCGCGCGTCGTCTGCTACAGCCCGAACCACAGCCTGACGCTCGCGGAGCTTGAGCCGCCGGAGGTCGAAGAACTCCTCGGCGTCTGGCAGGCGCAGCACCGCGAACTCGGCGCGCGCCCCGAGGTCAGGCACGTCCTCATCTTCGAGAACAAGGGCGAGGCCGTCGGCGTCTCGAACCCGCACCCGCACTGCCAGATTTACGCCACCAACTTCGTCTTCAAGTACATCGAGACCGAGGCCCGCGCCTCGCAGAAACATCTGGCGGAGACCGGCCGCGTGCTCTTCCAGGACATCCTCGCCGCCGAGCGCGAGGACGGCCGCCGCGTCGTCTGCGAGAACGACACCTGCGTCGCCTTCGTGCCCTACTTCGCGCGCTACGCCTACGAGGTCTTCGTCGCCCCCAAGGCGACGCGCCCCGACATCGCCGCGCTCTCCGACGAGGAGCGGCGCGACTTCGCCGACGTGCTCCGCCGGACGCTCGTCAAGTTCGACAACCTCTGGCGGATGCCCTTCCCCTACGTCATGGCGCTGCACCAGGCCCCGACCGACGGCCGTCGCCACCGCGGCTTCCACTTCCACATCGAGTTCCACCCGCCGCTGCGCCGCCCGAACCTCCTGAAGTACCTGGCCGGCCCCGAGGTCGGCGGCGGCAACTTCCTCTCGGACACCTCGCCCGAAGAGAAGGCCGCGGAGCTGCGCGCCGCCTCGGCCGTCCATTACAGGAAGACGGGCTGAACGGGTCTGAGGCCGCCGGGCCGTCGTCATTGAAACGCCGGGATTCACCTGCCGCCCGACGAAAGCGATGGGCTGCGATACCACCATACGAGCTGCATACAGGCAAGCTGAGGGCGGTCAGGTGCAATGACTTGTTGGGCGCGACGTTAATCCGTTTTGCAGTTGCAGTGGCACTAATGCAAAACGCCGCTGACACATTGAGCCTTTAATCAGCATACTTTTTTAAGGATTCTTGATTTCGACAGTGCCAATGCAACTGCAAAACGGATTATTTTAGGCAAAGGAAAAGCGCTGGGACTATCCGTACTGTTAGTTCCAGCGCTGATGAACCTCATTCACGAGACATGGTTAACAATTTTTCTTGCACCTATAGGTGTTAACGTAAACGACCTGAGTACAATTATCACACCAGCTAATAGAATACCCATCCCCATCTTCACTACAGTCGCACTCGCAATCTTGATGGTGACATCCTCCAGAGTTTACGCATGCCTCCCCTCTACTCGCATTTGTGCCAGCAGGGACGATTGAACCCACCCGATATTCAC
The DNA here is from genome assembly GCA_035947355.1 of Pyrinomonadaceae bacterium. Classification (GTDB taxonomy): domain Bacteria; phylum Acidobacteriota; class Blastocatellia; order Pyrinomonadales; family Pyrinomonadaceae; genus QHXN01. The sequence continues at coordinate 6,644 of DASZKF010000551.1, forward strand.
TTTGCAACCTCTAGAGGGAGGGTTCAGGTCCTCCGTATTGCAATATCTTACATTTTTACAGTTTTTTCGAGCTGGGATTCAACGCCCCAATATGGTCGTTCTTCGTGGCGCTTTGCCACGTACTACAGCAGGGCGAAAATCAGTTGACGGGGACGGACGCTTTCTGGCTCGGCCTCATTGATGAGGTTGTGGGCGTCAAAGATTTGCCGTCGCTCCGGTTAATGGTCGAATTTGCATCCCAGCAGAAGGCGAAAGATGAAGAAACCGAGGCCGCCAGCGAAGAAGCAGCCGAACCCGTCGGAGCAGAAGCAGCCGGGGCCTAAGCCCGACTTGCTGAAGATTGAGGGCGACTGGGAAGAGGCTGTTAAGAAGTCGCTAGAGAAAGAGAAGCCGCCCGAAGGCTGGCCGAAGTAATACCCTGCCTTTTGCGGCGCACCTCACCGCTACCCCCGCCCCTTTGCGTAAAGTACATACTTCCGTTATTTTTTACGACGCAAGAAAATTTCTCTAATGTATTTGGTGCCGAAAGGTGAGCCATTCCACACCGTAGCTCAACCGGGATTAGGCCGTTCTCCGATGGTAGCTGCTTAACCACAACCGGAACCTGCAAGCCTTCGGTTTGCTTATTGTTTTGATTGTTCCGTGCTTTTAATATAGTTGTTGCAATGGCTGTTGCACCCAACAACACAGCTGGTCCGATACCAATCATTAATCTCAAACGCATTGCCATGCCTCCATATTCGTTTGAGCCTTGAGCGAAAATGAATGATTTTGCTTTGTGAGCAGTTATTGTATACATGATAGCAACCTTCGTCACACTCTTTTGACTACCAAAGTGGATTTGTACCTCGGCCGTCCATATTCCGCTTTAACAGGTAACCGCTACACACGATATGTCGTACCCGCAACTTTAACGACATAAACTCTACCGCCTTCGATATAGCGGTAGATGGTTCTTCGATTCACATCTACTAATGTTGCCGCCTTTTTGATTCTGAGCAATTGAAAATCCGACAGGCGCCCAGCGTGCCTTTTCGCCGCGGCTGGTTTAGAGTAGCCCGCGAACGGCTCCAACCCATTTCACCCAGTGACAAGGAAGCGTCCATGGGCAAGATCATAAAGGTGCTCTTCGCGTTGATGCTGTGTTTGGCGCCGGCCCCCAATGCCTTCGCGCAGATACGTCCGGCCGCCTGGCAGAACGACCCCGCCGTCGAGCGGCGCATTGACGAACTCCTCGGCCGCATGACTCTGGAGGAGAAGGTCGGGCAGTTGAACCAGTATTCCTACGGGATGCCGACGGGGCCGGGAACGGGTCGCAGCAACGTCGAAGAGGCGATCCGCCGCGGCGAGGTCGGCTCGTTCCTCAACGTCACCGACCCGGCGCTGAGTAATCGTTTGCAGCGCATCGCGATGGAGGAGTCGCGCCTGAAGATTCCGATCATCTACGGCCTCGACGTGATCCACGGCTACCGAACGATCTTCCCCGTCCCGCTCGCCCTCTCGGCGACCTGGGACGCGGAGCTGGTCGAGCGCGTCTCGCGCATCGCGGCGCGGGAGGCCACGGCCTCCGGCATCCGCTGGACTTTCTCGCCGATGGTGGACATCGCGCGCGACCCGCGCTGGGGCCGCATCGTCGAGGGCGCGGGCGAAGACCCCTACCTCGGCTCGCTCATGGCCCGCGCCTACGTGCGCGGCTACCAGGGCGCGAGCCTGGGCGACCCGCAGTCCCTGGCCGCCTGCGCCAAGCACTACGTCGCCTACGGCGCGGCCGAGGCGGGCCGCGACTACAACACCGTGGACATCTCCGAGCGGACGCTGCGCGAGGTCTACCTGCCGCCCTTCCGCGCGGCGGTCGAGGAGGGCGCGGCGACGCTGATGGCCGCCTTCAACACCATCAACGGCGTGCCGGCCTCGGCCAACGAGTTCACGCTGACCGAGGTCTTGCGCCGCGAGTGGGGCTTCCGCGGGTTCGTCGTGAGCGACTGGGGCTCGGTCGGCGAGCTCATCCCGCACGGCGTCGCTAATGACCTGGCGACCGCGACGCGCAAAGGCTTCCTCGCCGGCGTGGACATGGACATGGAGAGCAACGCCTACTTCCAGCACCTCGCCGCGGCGGTCAAGTCGGGCGCGGTGCCGCAGGGAGCGGTTGACGAGGCCGTCAGGCGCGTCCTGCGCGTGAAGTTCGCGCTCGGCCTCTTCGAGCGGCCCTACGTGGACGAGAAGAACGCCGTCACGACGCTCCCCGCGGCGAGCCTCGCGGCCGCGCGCGAGGCCGCGGAGAAGAGCTTCGTGCTGCTCAAGAACGACCCGGCGGCGGGCGGCGCCCCCGTCCTTCCGATACGGGCCGGCGTCCGCACCGTGGCGCTCGTCGGGCCGCTCGCCGACAGCCGCGCCGACATGCTCGGGACGTGGAGCGCGCAGGGGAAGCCCGAAGAGGTCGTCACGCTGCGGGCCGCCCTCGAAGCTCGCGCCAAGCGCGACGGGTTCCGTCTGCTCTACGCGAAGGGCACGGAGATTCGCGGCACCTCCGACGCGGGATTCGCGGAGGCCGCCGACGCGGCCGCGCAGGCCGACGTGGTTCTGCTCGCGCTCGGCGAGGACGCCGCGTGGATGACGGGCGAGGCCGCCTCGCGCGCCTTCATCGAGCTGCCCGGCAACCAGCAGCAGCTCCTCGAGCGGGTAGCCGCGGCCGGGAAGCCGACCGCGCTCGTCCTCTTCAGCGGCCGCCCGCTCGCGCTCACGGCCGCCGCGCGCCACGCCCCGGCGATCATCGAGGCGTGGTCGCCGGGCGTGCAGGCCGGGCCGGCTCTAGAGCGCGTGCTCTTCGGCGAGGCGAGCCCCGCCGGGAGGCTGACCGTCACGTTCCCGCGCAGCCTCGGCCAGGTCCCCATCTACCACAGCGTGCTCAACACGGGGCGGCCGCCCGTCGGTTTAGACCTCACGCAGTTCCCCGCCAACACCGACCAGAAGTACCGCTCGCGCTACGTGGACGAGCAGAACGCGCCGCTCTTCCCCTTCGGCTTCGGGCTCACCTACACGACCTTCGAGTATTCCGCGCCGCAGGTGAGCGCCCCGGAGGCGAGCGCGGCGGCGCTGGCGGCCGGGCAGGCGACGATCCGCGTCTCGGCCGAGGTGCGGAACACGGGCGCGCGCGCGGGCGAGGAAGTAGTACAGCTCTACGCGGGGCTGCGCGGGACGAGCGTCGCGCGGCCCGTCAGGGAGCTGAAGGGCTTCCGCCGCGTCGCGCTCGGCCCCGGCGAGTCGCGGCGCGTCGAGTTCACACTCGGGCGCGAGGAGCTTTCGTTCTGGAACGCGGGGATGAAGCACGCGGTCGAGCCCGCCGAGCTGACGGTCTGGGTCGCGCCGCACGCGCAGGCCGGCACGCCCGTGAAGGTGACGCTGCGTTAGCGCCGCCCCCGGCCGTGAGGTAAGCCGCAGGAGCGCGGGTCGCAAGACCCGCCGCGGGGGCTTTGAGCGTGAGACGAAAAGCTTCGTGTCTGTCGGCGCTGCTCGCCGTAATGTTCTGGCTCTGTCCGCCCGGCCTGTGCGCGCAGAGTCCGCCCCACGCCCGGCCGACGACAAAAGAGATCGCCGTCACGATTGACGACCTGCCGCTCAACGGCCCGCAGTTCGAGGCCGGTCGGCTGCGGGCCATGACCGAGAAGCTCCTCGCCGGGCTCGGCAGGCACCGGATTCCGGCCGTCGGGTTCGTCAACGAGTCGCTGCTCTACGTCCCCGGCGGGACGGACGCGCGCATCGCCCTCCTCAAAGCCTGGGCCGCCGCCGGGGTCGAGCTCGGCAACCACACCTTCTCCCACGTGAGCTTCCACAGCGTCCCGCTGGCCGAGTACGAGGACGACTTCGTCCGCGGCGAGGCCGTCACGAGGATGCTTCTCAAGCCGAAGGGGCAGAAGCCCCGTTACTTCCGCCACCCGTTCCTGCACATGGGGCCGACGGCCGAGGCCGAAAAGTCCTTCGAGAGCTTTATCGCCGAGAGGGGCTACCGCGTCGCGCCCGTGACGGTGGACACGATGGACTGGATGTTCCTCGCCGCCTATTCTAAGGCGCGCGGCGACGCAGGGGCTTCGCAGCGGGTGTCGGACGAGTACCTGAAATACGTCCGTGTCAAACTCGACTTCTGCGAGCGGGTCTCGGCCGAGCTGTTCGGCCGACCGATCAGGCACATCCTCCTGCTGCACGCCAACGAGCTGAACGCCGACAATTTCGAGGGGCTGGTCGGCGTGCTGCGCGAAAGGGGCTACGGCTTCATCACGCTCGCGGAGGCGCTCGGCGACCCCGTCTACCAGTTCCCCGAAAAGTACACGCCCACTTCCGACTGGCTGAGCCACTGGTCGTTCAGCAAAGGGCGGGAGTTCAAACCGCCGATGCCGCCCGAGTTCATCCAGAAGCAGTTCGCGGAGCAGTAGATCGAATTACTGTTGAGTGTCGCGGGAGGCGATTTCAACACAGAGGGCGCGGAGGACACAGAGTTCACAGAGAAGAACATGTCTTTCTCTGTGAACTCTGTGTCCTCCGTGCCCTCTGTGTTGAAACTTGCCGTCCGGTAAACTCAACAGTAATCCGCTCCAGGCGGGGCGGGTGAGAATCTTACTGCCCGGCGGGCGCGGACTGTAGGCGCGAGAAATCGTCCGGCGTGTCCACGTCCATCTCGCCTCCGGGGAAGGGCACGTAGTGCGCTTCCGCCGCGTGACTTTTAATGACCTGCTTGGCCCCGGCCTCGCCTTCGAGCCGCGCCAGTTCCGCGAAGACCGCGCGGGCGAACAACGCCGGCGCGCCGAAGCTCCCGCCGTACCGCGAGGCGACGACGGGGCTGCCCGTCGCGCGGTGCGCGGCCACCAGTCGGCCGACGACTTCGGCCGTGACGTAAGGCTGGTCGCACAGCATCAGGACGACCGCGGCCGCGCCGGCGTCGGCCCGCAGGAGTGTTTCGAGCCCCGCGCGCACTGACGAAGCCATCCCCGTCTCCCAACGCTCGTTCACCGCCTCCCGCACGTCGAGTCCCCGCAGTTCCCCCCTCGACTGCTCCGCGTGCGCGCCAGTCACCACGACTACGGGGCGGCACCCCGCGCCGAGCGCGGCGAGGGCCGCGCGCCTGAGCAGCGACAGGCCGCCGAAAGTGAGCGACTGCTTCGGCCTGCCCATCCGCGAAGACGAGCCCGCCGCGAGGATCACGGCCCCGACGCCCGCCGAACTATTCTCGACCAAATGGAAACTCTCCCCTACGCCGCGCGCCTGCCTTTCAAGCCACGGGGTGCGCGCCGGCCTCCAGCACGGGGGCGCCCTCGCCGTCGCCCGGACGGCCGTGGATTGACCCCTGACGCTCGCGGAGCATCCCGCCGCGGCGGCCCGCCAGCACGGCGCGCATCTCCGCGACGATTGAAAGGGCGATCTCCGCCGGCGCGTTCGCCCCCACGTCCAGACCGGCCGGGGCGTAGAGGCGCGACCTGTCCGCCTCTTCGAGACGGGAATCGCCCGCCGCTAACTCGGCGAGCATCCGCTCGGTGCGTTTGCGCGGCCCCATGACGCCGATGTAACGCGCCGGGGACGCGAGCAGGAACCTGAGCAGCTCCAGGTCGTGCGCGTAGTTGTGTGTCATCAGGAGCGCCAGAGTCCGCCGCGTAATCTCGACCCGCCCGCCGACCTGTCCGGGGCGCGCGAGCGTGACCCTGTCGGCGTGAGCGAAACGCTCGCGGCTGGCGGGCCGCGCCTGCGGGTCTACGACCTCCGTCTGCCAGCCCAGGCCGCGCGCCAGCTCGACGACCGGCACGGCGTCTTGGCCCGCGCCGAACACGACGAGCGGCACGGGCGGCTCCAGCCTCTCGAAGAAGACTTTGGTCGTGGCCCCGTCCTGCTCGTAAACGCGGGCGCCGGATGATCCCTCGCGTAACGACGCGCGCAGGTCGCTCTCGATGAGAAAGGCCAGCTCGCCGTCCAGGTTCTCGCGGCTGGCCTCACCGCCTTCGTCAATAAACAGGCGCGAGCCGATTCCGACCCGCGCCGCCGCGCGAGGCGGGCGCGCGGGCGCGTGTTGAAAGACGGTCGCGACGGCGACCGCGGCGGCGTCCCGCCGTAGCCCGCACGAACGGCGCAGGGCGGCGACGTAAGGCGACCGCGGGGCGAGCGGCTCGACCAGCACGCGGACGACGCCGTTGCAACCCAGGCCCAGGCCCCAGGCGATCTCTTCGCCCGTCGAGGCCGTGTCGTACTCGACCAGTTTCGCCGCGCCGGTCTTGATGACGCGCCTGGCGTGCTCGGCGACATCGGCCTCCAGGCAGCCCGCGCTGATCGTGCCCGTCGTCGCCCCGCCCTCGCAGACCAGCATCCGCGCGCCCGGCCCCCTGTAGGACGAGCCCTCGACGCTCACGACCGTCGCCAGGGCGCACCGCTCGCCCCTCGCCGCCGCCTCGTCGAACGCTTCGACCAACGCCCGCACCTCGTTCATAAAATCACCCCGGTCATTCGGCCCGACGCCCTCGGCGGCGGCGTCGGGGTTTGTCGCCGCGGCCTTCGCGCCGCGCCCTCAAAGGAGCTTGTCCGGCGTGATCGGCAGGTCGCGGACGCGCCTGCCGGTGGCGTGGAAGACGGCGTTGGCGATGGCCGCGGGGATGCCGACCATCCCCAGCTCGCCCATGCCCTTGACGCCGAGCGGGTTGACGACGGTGTCGTCTTCTTCGACGAACATCGTCTCGACCTCGTGCACGTCGGCGTTGACGGGCACGTGGTAGTGCTGGAGGTTCGGGTTCATGATGCGCCCGTAACGGTGGTCTATCTCGGTCGCCTCCGTGAGCGCCATGCCGATGCCCCAGACGACGCCGCCGATCTCCTGGCTGTGCGAAGCCTTCGGGTTGATGATCTTGCCGGAGGCCGTGACTTCGATGGCGCGCGTGACGCGCACGGTCCCGAGGTCGGGGTCGACCTTGACCTCGATGAACTGCGCGCCGTGCGCCATCGTCGCGTACTTGCGGCGCTCGGGCGAGGGCTTCGACTCGAAGGTCTCCGTGATTTCCGTCAGGTTGTTCCGGCGCATGAGTTCGTAGACGTTGACGGAGCGCGACGGGTCGCTCTTGAGCCGGAGCCTCCCGTCGAGCAGCTCCACGTCGGAAGCGGCGGCGGCCTTCAGCGGCGAGTTCTGATCCCTGTTGGCTAACGCCAAGAGCCTCGCCCCGACGGCGAGGGCCGCGCCGTGCACGGCCGAGCCGACGCTGGCCGTCGTCCACGAGCCGCCCTGCGCCGGCGCGCGCGGGAGCTTCGTGTCGCCCAGCTCGAACTTCACCTGCTCGGGCCTGAGGCCGAGGTACTCGGCGGCGATCATCGTGACGACCGTGTAGGTGCCGGGGCCGATGTCGCTCGCGGCGCTGGCGACGTAGGCCGTGCCGTCGGCCTTGAGCGAGACGACGGCGGTCGCCGGCATCTGGAACGCGCCCCAGATGCCCGTGGCCGTCCCCCAGCCGACCAGGAGCCGCCCGTCGCGCATCGAGCGCGGCTCGTGCTTACGATTCTTCCAGCCGAACTTCTCCGCTCCCAGCTTGTAGCACTCGCGCAGCGCCTTGCTCGAAAAAGGCCGGCCGCTCTCCGGGTCGGTCTCGGCGTAGTTGATGAGGCGCAGCTCCAGAGGGTCAATCCCCAGCGCGTAGGCCAACTCGTCCATCGCGCATTCGAGCGCGAACATCCCCGAGACGGCGCCGGGGGCGCGCATCCACGTCGGCGTGGGCAGGTCGGTGTCGGTGATCCGGAGCGGCGCGTAGAGGTTCGGGCAGGCGTAGACCTGGCGGGTGAACCCGGTCGTGTTGTCCGAGAACTCCTCGAAGGTCGAGGTGTTGTGGACGGCGTGGTGGATTATCGCCGTGAGCTTGCCACTCCGCTCCGCGCCGAGGGCGATCTTCTGTATCGTGTACGGGCGGTGGCCGTGGCCGGTGAACATCTGCGTGCGGGTGTAGACGACCTTGACCGGGCGCTTGATCTCGCGCGCCGCCATCGCCGTCAGCGCCGGGTAGTAGTTCGGCCTGAGGCTTGAGCCGAAGGCCCCGCCGACGTAGGGCGAGACGACCGAGACGTTCTCCTCCGGCAGGCGGAAGCTCGAAGCCAGGTGCGTCCGCACGTTGTAGACTTCCTGGGTCTTGTCGAAGACGGTCAGCTTGTCGCCCTGCCAGACGGCGATGGCCGCGTGCGGCTCCATCGCGTTGTGGTGCTCGATGGGGATGCGGTACTCGGCCTCGACCTTCACCGGGGCCTGGCGCATGGCCTCGTCGGGGTTGCCGCGGGGTTTGGGCGGCGGCCCCTGCGAGGGGAAGCGGCCGCGGTCGCGCACCGCTTCGGTGTCGGTCGTGTGCCGCTCGGCGTCGTAGGAGACCTTGACGAGGCGCGAGGCGTAGCGCGCCTGCTCGTAGGTCTCCGCGACGACGAGCGCGACGGGCTGGCCGTTAAAGAAGATGCGGTTCGACTGGAGGGCGCGGAAGGACTTGTCCTGCTCTTCGGTGGCGCGCGGCGGCGACTGCTCGTGCGAGGCCTTCGGCCCGAGCCTCGGCGAGTTCAGGTGCGTGAAGACGCGGACGACGCCCGGCGCGCGCTCGGCCTCGCGCGTGTCTATCGCCCTGATCGTGCCTTTAGCCACCGTGCCCAGCACGATGAAGCCGTAGGCGAGGTTCGGCACGTGGAACTCGGCCGCGTACTTCGCCCGGCCCGTCACCTTCGCCACGCCGTCCACGCGGCTCATCTCTTTCCCGATGTACCTCGGCATCTCTGTCAACCTCCCCGGCCCTTCAGGCCAGCCTGCTCGCGCGCATCAGGGCGCGGACGACCGCGCGCTTCCCCAGCTCGACCTTGTAGGCGTTATGCGCGAGCGGCTTCGCACCTTTGAGGGCCGCCTCGGCCGCCTGCCTGAAGGTCTCCTCCGACGCGGGCCGGCCGGCGAGCGCGCCTTCGGCCTCGGGGCTCCGCCAGGGCTTGTGAGCCACGCCGCCGAGCACGACCCGCGCCTGTTTGACACGGCCGCCGTCGAGTTCGAGCGCGGCGGCGACCGCGACGAGCGCGAAGGCGTAGGAGGCGCGGTCCCGCACCTTCAGGTAGTAAGAGTTTTTGGCGAAGTCGGACTTCGGCAGCTCGATGGCGACGACGAGGTCGCCGTGCTGTAGATTCGTGTCCCTCTCCGGCGTGTCGCCCGGCAGGCGGTGGAACTCGCCGACGGGGACGGCGCGCTCGCGCCCGTCCGCGCCCCTGACCCTGACGACGGCGTCGAGCGCGTAGAGCGCGTTCGCCATGTCGCCGGGGTAGGTGGCGACGCACTTCTCACTCCAGCCGAAGATGGCGTGAAGCCGGTTCAAGCCTTCGAGCGCGCCGCAGCCCGTCCCCGGCTCGCGCTTGTTGCAGGGCATCGCCGTGTCGTAGAAATATTGACAGCGCGTGCGCTGCAAGAGGTTCCCGCCGTTGGTCGCCATGTTGCGGAGCTGCGCCGACGCGCCCGCGACGATGGCCTGCGTCAGCAGCGGGTAGTTGCGGCGGACGAGCGGGTGGTTGGCGGTGTCGGAGTTCGTCGCCAGCGCGCCGATCGAGACGCCGCCGCGCAGCTCCTTTATCTCCGACAGCTTCAGGCGGGTCAGGTCAACCAGCTCGTTCGGCCGCTCGACATCCTCCTTCATCAAATCGAGGATGTTGGTCCCGCCCGCGAGGAACTTCGCCCGCGGGTTGGCGGCGACCGCCCGCGCGGCCCCGGCCGCGTCGCCCGCACGCACGTACTTAAACGGCCTCATCGCCTCCCCCTTCCTGCCTGACCCGCACCAGCTTCTCCTCCTCGACGAAGCGCCAGGTGCGCGCCGTCTCCCGGCCCGAGTGCGCCTCCTGGATAGCGGCGACGATCTTCGGGTAGGCGCCGCAGCGGCAGATGTTGCCGCTCATCCGCTCGCGTATCTCGTCGTCCGTCAGTTGCGTAGTCGCGGCCGTCACGTCTTCCGTGACGTGGCTGACCTCGCCGCGCCGCGCCTCTTCGAGCAGGCCGACGGCCGAGCAGATCTGGCCCGGCGTGCAGTAGCCGCACTGGAAGCCGTCGTACTTGATGAAGGCGGCCTGCACGGGGTGCAGCTCGTCGCCTCGCGCGAGCCCCTCGACGGTCGTCACCTCCTTGCCCTCGCAGGTGGCGGCCAGCGTCAGGCACGAGAGGACGCGGCGGCCGTCCACGAGCACCGTGCAGGCCCCGCACTGCCCCTGGTCGCAGCCCTTCTTCGTCCCCGTCAGCTCCAGCCGCTCGCGCAGGGCGTCGAGCAAAACCATGCGCGAGTCCACTTCCAGGCTTTTCGCGGCGCCGTTGACCTTCAGCGCGACCCTGACGGGATTCTCTAACGCCACGGGCGCGAAGACGGCGTCGGGCGAGGCGGCCAGCGCGGCCAGGGCCTGCTCCTTCTCCAGAAGCATCAGGGCGAAGGCGCCGAGGCCGCCCGCGAACGTCTGCCCCAGGAAGGTGCGCCGCGCCTGGCCGACGTCGGTCAGCGTCGGCAGCTCCTTTAACAGCGCCTCCTCGTCGGCCGTCAGGTCCGGTCCGGAGGTCTCTTCGAAGTCGTCGTGCATTTCAGGATTCCCCCTGTGCTTACGGAACCGGGCGCTGCCGCCGTGTGTAGAGCGCCCGCACGGTTTGGATGAGCCGCGTCCCTCCGCGCCGCGAGGGACGGGGTGCCGTTCGGTCTGTGGTGTCGCTCCGGGATGAGGCGAACGGTAGCAACTCGCGGCAGGCGTGTCAAACGGCGGCCCCGGCGCCGTTGATTCGCGAATGAGTGTGACCTTTCCGACGGACGTTCAGAGGCGGGCCATGCCCGCCGGCTCAAGCCTCGTAGGTCGAGCCGGCGGGCACGGCCCGCCGCTGCACGTCCGTCGAAAAGGTAACACTCG
>DASZKF010000552.1:0-4185 GCA_035947355.1 Pyrinomonadaceae bacterium
CGCGCGGCTCGCGCCCGACCAGCTCGCCGCGCACTTCCGCGCGCGCCGCGCGCCGCGCCTGCCGCCCGGCTTCGAGGAGGCTGCGTCGCTCGGAGCCGCCCCCGCCCGCGGGGTGCCGGAGGCGGCCGGCCGCGACGAAGCCCTGCGCGCGGCCGAGGAGATCACGGGCGCGGGCCGCTGGCCGCTGCTCGGCTTCGGCACGCTGGAGTTCGGCGCGGACGTGGACTGGCTGCGCGACCCGGTGTCGGGCGCGCGCTGGCCGCTCGAATACCACGCCGACGTGCGGCTCGCGCGCGGCGGCGGCTCGGACGTGCGCGTGCTGTGGGAGCTGAACCGGCTCGCGCACCTCTCGGCGCTCGCGCGCGCCTGCGCCTTGACGGGCGAGGGCCGTTTCGCCGACGAGCTCCTCCGACAGCTCCGCTCCTGGCGCGCGCAGAACCCGCTCGGCTTCGGCCCGAACTGGGCCTGCGCGATGGAGGTCGCGCTGCGCGCCGTCAACCTCCTCGCGGCCTTCCGCCTGCTCGCGCCCCACCTCAAAGCAGACGCACTGCGCTTCCTGCTCGACCTCCTCGCCGAGCACGGCGCGCACGTCCGCCGCAACCTGGAATTCTCACACGTGCGCACGAGCAACCATTACCTGACGGACGTGGCCGGCCTCTTCTGGCTCGGCGTCTGCCTGCCGGAGTTGGAGGAGGCGGGAGGCTGGCGCGAGTGGGCCGCGCGTGAGCTGCCGCGCGAGATGGACGGGCAGGTGCTCTCGGACGGGGCCGACTGGGAGGCTTCGACCGGCTACCACCGCTACGCCGCCGAACTCTTCCTCTCCTCGTTCGTCCTCGCGCGCGAGAACGGCGTCCGGGTCGAGGAACGGCACCGGGCGCGCCTGCGTGCGATGCTCGAATACACGCGCGCCATCCTGCGGCCCGACGGGCGCGCACCGCTCGTCGGCGACGCGGACGGCGGGCGCTTCCTGCCCGTCACGCACCGCGCGGCCGACGACCATGCGTACCTGCTCGCCGTCGGCGCGGTCGTCCTCGACGAGCCGAGCTTCAAGCTCACGCCCGAAGCCCCGCCCGAACTCTTCTGGCTCGCGGGGGCCGACGGCCTCCGCCGTTACGAAGAGATGCCTGTCGCACCGCCCGCCGGCTCGCAAGCCTTCCCAGAGGCGGGCGCGTACGTCCTGCGCGCGGGCGACGCCTACTTGCTCCTCAGCGCGAGCGGCGCGGGGCTGGCCGGGCGCGGCTCGCACGCGCACAACGACGCGCTCTCCGTGGAGGTCTCGGCCGGCGGCGCGTGCTTCGTCCGTGACCCCGGCACCTACGTCTACACGGCCGACCCGCGACAGCGCCACCTCTTCCGCTCGACCGCCTACCACTCGACCGTCGAGGTGGACGGCCGCGAGCAGAACACGATAGACGAGCGCCTGCCCTTCGTCATCGGCGACGAGGCCCGGCCGCGCCTCCTCCGCTGGGAGGACGACGACGCGCACACGCTCGCCGTCGTCGAGCACGCGGGTTATAAAAACCTCCCGGCCGGCGCGGTCACGCACCGCCGCGCCGTGTTCTTCGACAAGCGCCGCCGCTTCTGGCGGGTTGAAGACGCGCTCGAAGGGAGCGGCCGCCACGCCTTCCGCTTCTTCTTCCACCTCGCGCCCGGCACGGCCGCAGCCTTGCTCGCTGACGGAAACCTTGAGGTCTGCGATAAAATCAGCGCCGCGCGACTCTTCGTCGTCCCGCCCCGCGGCTGGCCCGCGCCCTCGCTTGAGCCGCGCCACTCCTCGCGCGACTACGGCGCGAAAGAAGAGTCGGTCGCCGCCTGCTGGGCAGTCGAGCGGGCCGCGCCCTTGAGAGCGCGCTGGCTCCTCGTTCCGGTCGGCGCGGGAGAGCGAGCGGAGGAACGATTGGAATTGATTAAAGCAGACGGTAGCCGGTAGGGAGCCCCCGGAGGCGGCGACAGCATAAAGCCCGGGGCGTAAGCCCTGGGACAGGGCGCAGGAAAAACATCAAAGCCCCGGAGGGGCGGCAGAGCCTCCGGCGGCTATTGCGCGTAAGACCTCTGTCGCCCCTCCGGGGCTTCGTCAATTTTATGCGGCGCTAACCCAGGGCTCACGCCCTGGGCTATATTCTGGCCGCCCCCTCCGGGGGCTTCCCTACTGGCTACTGTCTACTGTCTACTGTCTACTCTCCTATGTGCGGCATCTGCGGAGTCTGGGAGTACGGGTCGGCCGGGGGCCGTGTGGAGCTTTCGCTCGTCGAGCGGATGCGCGACCTGCTGGCGCACCGCGGGCCGGACGACGCGGGCGCGCAATTGTTCGACGGCGGACGGCTCGGCCTCGGCCACCGACGCCTCTCCATCGTTGACCTCTCGCCCGCCGGCCACAACCCCATGCGCGGCTGTGACGGGCGCGAGGTCTGGACGGTCTTCAACGGCGAGATTTACAACCACGCCGAGCTGCGCGCAGACCTGGAGGCGCGCGGCCACCGCTACCGCTCGCGCACCGACACCGAGACCATCCTGCACCTCTACGAGGAGCGCGGCCTCGACTTCGTCCAGGACATCGAGGGCGACTACGCCATCGCCCTCTGGGACGGGCAGGCGGGGCGCCTCGTGCTCGCGCGCGACCGCGTCGGCGTCAAGCCGCTCTACTACTACCATTCGGGCGGCCGCCTCGTCTTCGCCTCCGAGATCAAAGCGATCCTCGCGCACCCGGCCGTCACGGCCGACGTGGACGAGGAGGCTCTCTACCATTACCTCTCCTTCCTCACCACCCCCGCGCCCTCGACCCTCTTCCGCGGCATACGGAAACTCCCGGCCGGCCACGCGCTGGTCATCGGCCGCGACGGCGAGGCGCGCGTCACGCAGTACTGGGACGCGCTGCCGCCGGCCGGGGCCCAGGACGAGCCGCGTGACGACGCGTCCGTGCGCGCCGAAATCCTCCGCCTGCTGCGGGCCTCGGTCGGGAAGAGGATGATGGCGGACGTGCCCTTCGGCGTCTTCCTCTCGGGCGGCGTTGACTCCTCGGCCAACGTCGCGCTCATGGCCGAGCAGATGACCGGCCCCGTCCGAACCTTCACCGTCGGCTTCCGCGACCACGAGGAGCTGAACGAGCTGGAAGCGGCGCGCGCCGTCGCCCGCCGCTTCGGCACCGAGCACCACGAAGTCCTGATCGGCGAGGACGAGATGCGCTCGTTCCTCCCCGACATGGTCTTCCACCAGGACGAGCCCATCGCCGACCCGGTCTGCGTGCCTCTCTTCTACGTCTCGCGGCTCGCGCGAGAGACGGGCACGGTCGTCGTGCAGGTCGGCGAGGGGGCGGACGAAATCTTCAGCGGCTACGACAAGTACGTCCGCTACCTGCGCATCCAGGAGCGGTTCTGGCGTCACGCCGCGCGCGTGCCGGCGCCGGCGCGGCGGCTGGCCTCGGCCGTCGCGCGGCCCGTGATGGAGCGGGCGGTCAAGAAGCGGATGGCGATCGAGCTGGTGAGGCGGCTCGGTGCCGACGAGAGCCTCTTCTGGGGCAGCGCCGTCGTCTTCGACGAGACCTTCAAGCCGCGGGTGCTCTCGCGCGACCTGCGCGCGCGCCTCATCGGGCTCTCCTCCTACGACGTGGTGCGGCGCTACGAGGAGCAGCTGGGGCGGGCGCGGCCCGGCGCGGACTTCCTCGCGCAGATGACCTACCTGGAGCTGAAGCTGCGGCTGCCGGAACTGCTCCTGATGCGCGTTGACAAGATCACGATGGCGACCTCGGTCGAGGCGCGCGTGCCGTTCCTCGACCACCACCTTGTCGAGTACGCGATGGGCGTCTCGCGCGCGCAGAAGGTCGAGGGCCGGAGCGGCAAGCACGTCCTCAAGCGGGCGCTCGAAGACGTTCTGCCCCGCGACCTGCTCCACCGGCCGAAGCGCGGCTTCGGCGCGCCGATCCGCGGCTGGCTGCAAGGGGCCGCCACCGACCTGCTCGACGCGCACCTCCTCAACTCGCCGATGCGAAGCCTGGGCCTGCTCGACTACGACTTCGTCGCCCGCCTCGTCGCCGAGCACCGCCGCGGCGCCCGCGACTGGAGCTTCCACCTCTGGGCGCTCCTGAACCTCAGCCTGTGGTACGAGAGATGGATTAAGTGAAAGTTTCGAGTTGCGAGTTACGGGTTTCGAGTTAAGACATGGTTTTTAACTCGAAACCCGAAACCCGCA
>DASZKF010000553.1:0-3590 GCA_035947355.1 Pyrinomonadaceae bacterium
CCATGCAGTAGGCGAGGTTGTTGCCGAGCGGGTTGAGGTAGTCCATGCGGTCGGTGATGACGATGCCCTGCTGGTACTTCTTGTACTCGAAGAGCTTCTCCATCCCCGTGTGCAGGTAGCCGATGTCGGGCACGCACTTGATGACCATCTCGCCGTCGAGGACGAGTTCGAGCCTCAGGACCCCGTGCGTCGAGGGGTGCTGCGGCCCGAACGAGATCGTCATCTGCGTGTCGAGCGGCTGGTCAACGACCTCGAACTGCGGCGGAAGCGTCGTAGCCATAAGTTCAAAGTTCAAAGTTGCAGGTTCAAAGTTCAAGGTTCGAGTCGAATAACTTTGAACCTGGAACTTTGAACTTGAAACTCATGTCAAACTGTACGGCTCGTAGCCGCGCAGCGGGAAGTCCTTGCGGAGCGCGTGGCCCTGCCAGTCGTCGGGCAGGAGGATGCGGCGCAGGTCTGGGTGGCCGTCGAAGACGACGCCGAACATGTCGAAGGTCTCGCGCTCGTGCCAGTTGGCGGTGCGCCAGACGGTGGTGACGGTCGGGACGTGCACGTCCTCCTGGTCGAGCAGCACCTTCAGGCGCAGGCGGTGGTAGCGCTTCGTCGAGAAGAGGTGGTAGTTGACCTCGAAGCGCGGCTCCTCCTCGGGGCCGCGGTCGACGCCCGTCAGGTCGGCGAGCATGTCGAACTCGAAGCCCGGCGCCGTCTTCAGGTGCGCGCACACCTCCGCGATGTGCGCGCGCGGCACGAAGAGCGTCAGCTCGCCGAAGGCCACGACCGCCTCGGTGAACCACTCCGCGCGGCCGCGCCTGAGCGCCGCCACCAGCTCGGCCGGCGGGGCCTGGTACGTGGACGGCCGCGCCCCCGCCGCGATCTCGTTCTCCCGCTCGATGTCCATAAAAGTTTCAAGTTGAAAGTTTCAAGTTTCAAGTTAGTTCGGCGAGAGTTGAGAGACACAACGTGCGCGGCCCGAACTTTAAACTTTGAACTTGAAACTTGAAACCGATGTTTTAGCTCGACCGGCGGCGCTCGTGCCGCGAGGCGATGGTGTAGGGGCGCGAGGGGGTCTCCTGGGCGGCGGCCTCGTTGGTGGCCGAGACGCCGGTCGCGGGGAGCGTGCCGGGCGGGACGGCCTCGAAAGCCTCTTCAGCCGGCACGTCCTTGCGGTCGCGCAAGCTCTCCTTCATCACCTTCTCCTGGAGCATCAGGACGGCGTGGATGAGCATCTCGGGCCGCGGGGGGCAGCGCGGGATGTAAACGTCTACGGGGACGATCTTGTCGACGCCCTGGACGATGGCGTAGTTGTCGAACACGCCGCCCGAGGTGGCGCACGCGCCCATCGAGATGACCCACTTCGGCTCCGGCATCTGGTCGTAGATGCGGCGGAGCACCGGCGCCATCTTGCGCGAGACGCGGCCCGAGACGATCATCACGTCGGCCTGCCGGGGGCTGGCGCGGAAGACCTCCGCGCCGAAGCGGGCGAGGTCGTGGCGCGAGTTGGTGGTCGCCATCATCTCGATGGCGCAGCAGGCGAGGCCGAAGGTCGCCGGCCACAGGGAGGACTTGCGCGCCCAGTTGACGAGCGAGTCGAGCCGGGTCGTGATCACGTCCGGCAGGGCCTCGGCGATGTAGTTCTCTAAGCCCATAAAACCTCCGCCTCGATTCTCAGGCGGCGCGGGCGGCCGCGCGCGCGGCGGCCTTCTGCGCGCGCCGGCGCGCCTCGGCCTCGTCTATGGCGCGCGCCTCGGCGTGGGCCTCGCGCCGCGCCCGCTCGCCCCACTCGAACAGCCCCTTCTTCCAGACGTAGACGTAGCCGACGAGGAGCAGCCCGACGAAGAGCATCATCTCGAAGTAGGCCACCCAGCGCAGCCCGTCCTCGACGACCAGCTTGCGGAAGACGACCGCCCAGGGCATCAGGAAGATCAGCTCGATGTCGAAGAGGATGAAGATCATCGCGACCAGGTAGAACTTGACCGAGAAGCGCTCGCGGGCCGTGCCGACCGGGTCCTTGCCGCACTCGTAGGGCATCGTCTTCGTGCGCGTCGCCTTGCGCTGGCCGACCAACTGCGAGAGCAGGACGTTGCCGGCGGCGAAGCCGAAGGCGACGACGAACATGAGCACAATCGGCAGGTAGTCGAGCAGGTTGAACACACCGACCTCCACTCAGCTCGCGCTGAAAAAGGGCCTCCCGGCGGGGCCGCCACTTAGTTTGAGAATCATGGTACAAAGGCATCCTAACCCCGTGCCGGGGGGGGTGTCAAGGAGGAGCGGGGCGGGTGCAAAACCCTCTCTGGAAAGGAGATTGACCGGCTCAAAACGGCTGTGCTACTGTGCTCGTACCCCCTTTCGAGGAGCAGTTTTCCTCGAACCACCCGCGCCCGTCGCCCTGAAGAGCAGTGATCACAGGATTCAACACAGACATCCAGTTCGGGGGTGTCACTTACCACGTCCAGACCGAGGACAAGGGGCTCGACACACCGCTCATCCTCTCGCTCGTCTACGTCGGCGGGACCATCATCGCGAGCAAGCGCACGCCCTACGCCGACCTCGTCGAGACCGGCTACGACGAGGGCGCGCTGACCGAACGCCTCCAGCGCCAGCACAAGCTGATCTGCGCCGCCATCCGCGCCGGCCGCGTCGAAGACCTCAAGAAGATGGGCGGGCCGCCGGCGCGCAAGGGCGCGGGCCGGAAGGGTTCGAACGGCGCGGCGAAGGCGGCCGAGCCGGCGGTCGAGGAGGCCGCCGCTCCCCCGTCTGCACCCGCCGAAGCGCCCGCGCCGCCGCCCGCCGAAGCGCCTGAGAAACCCGCGCAGACGCTTGAGGAACCCGCTGAAGCGCGCGAGGGAGAGCCGGCCCGCGCGGCGGCGGAAGTTTCGCCCGCGCCGAAGGCCGAGGCCGGGCCGGAGCCGCGCGCCGCCGAAGAGGCGCCGGAGGTGCTCACGGCCCTCCCGGTCGAAGTCTTCGAGCCGGAGGCGGAGGACGAGAGGCTTTACCTGAACCTTCTGGAAGACGAGGGCGAGTTCCGCGCCGGGCAGCTCGCGACCATCAAGGTGCAGGTCGGGCGCGGGGCGTACGGGCACCGGGCGGCGGCCGACGCCTCGGTCACGATCAAAGTCCTCGGCACCTCCTTCCGCCCGCTCATCCTCTCGACCCGGACGGATCGGGAGGGCGTGGCGGTCATCCGCGCGCTGCTCCCGCGCTTCACCTCAGGCCGCGCGGCCATCATCATCCGCGCGTCGGCGGGCCCGGACGTGGCCGAGCTGCGCCGCATCATCCACCAGTACTGAGGGGGCCGCCTTTGCGCATCACGGTCAACGGCGAGGCGAGGGAGGTGCCCGACGAGACGGCGCTCGAAGGTCTCGTCAGGCTGCTCGGCCTCGCCCCGGAGCGGCTCGCCGTCGAGCTCAACTACGAGGTCGTCCGCCGAGACGAGTGGCCCCGCCGCACCCTCAAAGAGGGCGACCGCGTCGAGATCGTCCACTTCGTCGGAGGCGGAGGGGGGGTTGATTTGCGATTTGCGATTTAAAGAAAAGGCCGGCCGTCTTTAAATCGCCAATCAAAAATCGCAAATCTAAAATCCCCTCCGTTTT